>BOJX01000117.1 GCA_016860685.1 Planctomycetota bacterium | reverse complement strand
GGGATGATCTCACCGGCCTTCTCGACGAGCACCGTGTCGCCGATGTGAACGCCGAGCCGGTCCACCTGGTCGAAGTTGTGCAGCGTCGCGTGCCTCACCGTCGTGCCCGACAGCGCTACCGGCGAGAGCACCGCCCGCGGCGTGATCGTCCCCTGCTTGCCCACCTGGTAATCCACGCGGAGCACGACGCTTTCCGCCTGCTCCGGCTCGAACTTGTACGCGATGCACCACCGCGGGTAGCGGCTCGTCGTGCCGAGTTCGTCGCGCTGGGCGAACGAATCCACCTTGATGACCAGCCCGTCCATCAGATACGGCAGCGCGTGCCGCTTCCGGTCCCACGCATGAACGAGCTTGAGCACGCCCTCGATGTCATCGGCGACCGCCTGCTCGGAAGCGACGGGGATCCCCCACGTCGCCAGTTTTCTCGTGAACTCGCTCCACGTCTTCGCCGGCATCGGCTCGACCACCCCGAACCCGTGGGCGACGAAGCGGAGGTTGCGACCCGCAAGATTCTTCGGATCGAGTTGCTTGAGCGTGCCGGCGGTCGCGTTGCGCGGGTTGGCAAACTCGTCCTCGCCCGCCTGGCGCCGCGACTCGTTGAACTTCGAGAAGTCCTCCGTCGGCCAGTAAATCTCGCCGCGGACCTCAAGCCGCGCGGGCGCGTCCTTCCCCAGCAGACGCAGCGGAACGGACCGCAGGACGCGGACGTTGTGCGTGATGTCATCCCCCGTCTGCCCGTCGCCGCGCGTCGCCGCCGTCGCCAGCGCGCCGTCGAGATACGCCAACGACACCGCCACCCCGTCCACCTTCGGATCGACGACGTAGCGGTACGTTCCCGCCCCCAGCGCCTTCGCCACCCGCCCGTCGAACTCGCGAAGCTGCGCCTCGTCGTAGGTGTTGTCGATGCTGAGCATCGGCACGGAGTGCCGCACCGTCTTGAAAGCCCCGATCGGCTGACCCCCGACACGCTGCGTGGGCGAGTCCGGCGTCACCAGGTGCGGATGCTCCGCCTCGAGCGCCTTCAGCTCCTCGAGCATCGCGTCATACGCCCGGTCGGAGATGACCGGCGCGTCCTCGACGTAATACGCATGATCATGCCGCCGGATTTCGTCGCGAAGCTCGGCGATGCGGGTTTCGGGCTTGGATCGGCTCATGCGGGGATTATGCCGACCCCGCGCGCCGCTCGACAAGCTCGGACCGCCCCGGCAGGTCCGGTCACGCCGGCGCCCGCGCGGCTCCGGTCCCGTAACGCTGCGTCGCGTATCCCACGATCAGACCCACCATGCTGCCCGGAAGCAGAATCTCAAGGTAGTGGTGGCCCATGTTCAGCGCAATCGGGAGGGCGAGAAGGAATCCGATGACCACGCCGAACGCAACCCCCAGCGCGAGGGACTTGAACTTGCGAGAGAAAAACCCGATGCAGATGCCGGCCACGAGTCCCTTGGCAGTGGACCCGATGATAATCCCCACAAGACCCTCTTTGACCTCGGGGACATCCGCCGAGGTCACCATCGCGGAAAGCCCGTCAAGGGCTCCGAGGATCCCCCCCAGCATCAGACCCAACAACGGCTTGCTCATCGCCATCTCCTTTTTCTTGTTGATTGTCCTGTGACGGTGCTGACGTTCTTTCCAACGTATTCGGGGTTTCCTTTAACCGTCGCATCTCATAAAAGACAAACGCGCTGCGCATCGCCAGGTACGCGAGCACCAGCAGGAGGGCCGTCCGATGCCGCCACGCAAACCGCTCCACCTGCTCAACCAGCGACTCCCGATGCGCTGACACGCGCTGTCCGAGCAGATACCTCCCCAGGTCGTCGTGCATCGCCCGGGCGGAAGCGTAACGCCGCTGAGGATCCGCCTCGAGCGCCCGAAGGCACACAGACTCCAGCGCCCGAGCGATCGACCGGTCGCGGACGCGCGGCGGGACGATCGCCCCCGCCGATCCGCCGTCGGCATGAGGGGCGCGCCCCGTCAGCAGGTAATAAAGGACGCCTCCCAACCCGTAAACATCGGAACGCTCGTCCAGCCGTGCCGCCTCGCCGCGCGACTGCTCGGGCGACATGTACGCCGTCGTCCCGATGACCGCTCCGCAGGCTGTCGCCACCGACGATCCGGACCCTGAGTCGACGATGTATTGCGAATCCGGCGCGAGAGAAGACGCCTCCGGTCCGCCGGGCAGCGCCGACGCCTTGGCGACGCCCCAGTCCAGCACGAGCACTTCCCCGAACTCGCCCACCATCACGTTCTCGGGTTTCAGATCCCGGTGCAGCACGCCCTGCGAGTGCGCAAACGCCACGGCTTCGCACACGCGCATGAGGATTCGGACGCGATCGGTCACCGGAAGGGCGTCGCCCCCCAGGGTGTCGAGGCGGCGGCCCTCGACGAGCTTCATCATGCAGTACAGACGCCCGTCCGGAAGCCGCCCGGCGTCATGAATCGGCACGATCCCGGGATGTTCAAGCCGCGCGAGAATCCGCGCCTCCCGCAGCATCCGCTCCGCCACGTCCGGCGGCAGCGCGTCGTGGACCACCTTCAACGCGACCTGCCGACCCAGCAGGCGGTCCTCGACGCGGTACACGCCGCCCATCCCACCTCGTCCGAGACGGTCCAGCACCTCATAACGGGGGTCGCCCAGATCGGGGCGGTCTGCGAGGGTGCGAAGGTGCGTCAAAGTTGCGTCGTTGATGAAGGACATGGCAGTGAGGACGTTCCGACGGAGGGCGACAGGAACGCGCCGAACCTTCCGGCAACCGACTCGGTTTCGCAGTCCCCGCGGTCCCGGCCTGAGGCTGCGTCAATGATTGAAGATGAACTCGGTCGAGTTGAGGATCGCCCAGTACAGATCCTCCAGCGCCTGCCGCTGGTCCGGCGCGGCGTCGTACGCGGATCGCAGCGCCGCGCGCTCCGCGTCCGTCGGACGCCGGCACAGCGCCGACAGATACGCCTCGTCCAGCACCGCGTCAAACGGCGTTCCCGCCGCCGCATGTTGGGCGACCCGCCCCCCCGGATCGGCCAGCTTCGACGTCAGCGTCGCCCCGTTGATCAGGTGCAGCGCCTGCGACAGCGTCGGCTCGTCGCGCCGCTCGCATGTGCAGGCCGACAACCGCGCCGGCCTGCCGAACACGCTCAGGAAGAAACTCCCCGACTGCGCGTCCGCCACCTGAGTCGCTCTCGACCCGGACGGAAGTCCCGCGAACTTCTCCGGAACCTGCGTCACCTTGCAGACCGCGTCCAGCAACACTTCCGCCGGAAGCCGTCGCGCCGCCGCGTGCGAGAAATTCCGCTCATCCGCCGCGTTCGTCGCGTTCGCCTCCGATGACGCCTGATACGTCGCCGACGTGCAGATCAGACGTACCAGCCCGCGCAAATCATACCCCGACTCGACGAAGCGCCTCGCCAGGTCCGCGCGAAGCTGAGGATGCGACGGCGGATTGCTCACCCGGACGTCGTCCGGCGGGTCCACCAGCCCGCGCCCGAAGAAATGCGCCCAGACCCGGTCTACGAAACACGACGCGAAGTAAGGGTTGTCCGGCGCCGTCAGCCACTCCGCCAGCACCGCGCGCCGGTCCCGTCCTCCAACGTCCGGCGTCTGACCGCCCAGAAATCGTGGACGCATCGGCTGACCGGTGCGCACATGTGCGACCTCGCCTCCACCCGTGTTGTACACGACCGTCTCGCGCGGGTCGTCCGGGCTTTTACGACCGACCTGGGCGAAGAACGCCGCGAACCCGTAATAATCGTCCTGCGTCCAGCGCTCGAAGGGGTGGTTATGACATTGCGCGCACTGGATCCGGATCCCCGCGAAGACCTGCGCCACGTGCTCCGCCATCTGCGTCGGGCTGGTCTCCACGAGGTAGAAATTCGCCGCCGGGTTGCTGAAATTGCCCCCCTCCGCCGTCAGCAGCGCACGCACCAGCCGGTCGATCGGAAGGTTGTCGCGCAGCGCCTTGCGAAGCCAGTCATTGTACGAATGCATCGCCTTGAAGCTCAGACGCTTCGACCCCGACTCGATCCGCAGCAGTTCCGCCCACTTCATCGCCCACAAATCGACGAATTCCGGACGCTTCAACAGACGGTCGATCAGGTCCGCACGCTTCGTCGGCGACGCATCCGCCAGGAACGCGGTCGTTTCCTCGGCGCTCGGCAGCACCCCCAGCACATCGAGATACGCTCTCCGCACGAACGTCTCATCCGACGCCGGTCCCGACGGCAGGATCTGCATCGTCCGAAGCTTCGCGTAAATCGCCTCGTCCACCGGGTGAGACGTCGGCGGCACGGTCCACTCGAATCCCGATCCCTCGCCGAGTACCAGCAACTGCGTCACCACCGCGAACGACCCGAACCGGGCCATCACGTACGCCTCGCCCTTCTGCCCCGAAAGTACGCGCCCCTGCGCGGACACCGTCGCCGAAAGCGGGTCCGACGAGTCGTACACCGCCAGCGACGTCACATCCCGGTCCGACCCGTCCGAGTATGTCGCCCGCACGATCAGTTGCTGCGGAACCCCCGCCCCGACGAGCACGCACCGCGATGGCATGAGTTCAACGCCCGTCAACGTCGGGGCGTCCGCCGGGTCATCCGGCGCGCGCTCCTCGATCCAGCGCTGAATTGTCGCGGACAGCTCGCTTTCCGGCGCAAGCCGCTGCCCTCCCCCGTGCTCCGCTTCTCCCAGCGGTTTCCGCAGCAACAGACTCTCCCGAGGATGAGCCAGTTCAATGCGGCGGATACTCATGTCCCGCGTCAGGCTGACGTAGTCCTTCTCCGGCTCAAATCCGAAAAGGGAGAGTCGGAACCCCTCCTTGCCCTCCGCGCTGCCGTGACACCCGCCGGTGTTGCATCCGGCTTTCATGAACACCGGAAGCACATCGTTGCGGAAACTCGTCCGGGGACGGACCGTCGCGTTGCTGACCCGGATCGGAACGGCGACGGTCTGCCCCGCGCCTTCGATGTGCAGTGTCCCCTCGCCGTCGGACACCGGCTCGACCCGCGGCGCCTCGACGCCCACCGGATCGGTCACAATCCGCGCAAGACCCGGCGGCTCGACCCGCATCGCCGACGTCGCAGACACGTCCACTGTCCGCCCGTCCGGATGCTCGGCCGCCACGACGATCCGCTGCACGTCAGCCGCATGTTCGAGCCGGACCGCCGGCGGATAAACCACGACGCGCACCCCGTCCTGATGACCGGCGCCTCCCGCTCGGAACCGCGCCGCCTCCGTGCCGGGATACGCCGACAAGGCCCACGCAATGACGGTCGCGGCGACTCGCATTCGTGATTTTCGCTGTCCGTATCTCACTTCGAGGTCAGTATAACCACCCAACCCGCCTCGCCGAACCGCCTTCCGCCGCTTTTCGCCGGACCGATCCCTCCAGAACCCGCGCGATCCACCTTCATCGAGTCTGACACTCCTTGACAAACCCCCCTGGGGTCACAAAGATCGCGCTTTTCATTCATTCTGGACTGCCGGCTCAGAAACGGGGAGCGGCAGGGCGGCGGCGGGACGGGTGACGTAAGCAAAGGCGACTGCGGATGAACGCGACAACGGCGCAGGGTCCGACGCGCCTCCCCACGTTCCCGGTGATGATCTTACGAAGCGGAGGCCTTGGACGATGGCAAGAGCGCAACAGCGCGGCGTGAGCGGGGTGACGATCGGGTTGATCGTTTTTGCGGCATTGTTCCTCACCTCGACCGTATTCCTCGTCATCCTTTATACGGATCAGGAGAAGCTCCGGCAGGAGGCTGACAGCCTCCGCGATCGAAAAGAGCGGGCCGTTTCGGCGGCGGAGGAGAACTCGCTCGCTCTCCTTCGCAGCGCCAAGACCGACGGACCGACGATGGTCGGTCTGATGGAGGAGGCCCGCTCGACGACCGCCCGTCTCGCCGCGGGTGCGCCGGAGGACGATCCGGCTGCGATCCAGACCAAGATTACCGCGTTTATGAAGCGCCTCCAGGCCGACCAGGTCGTCGCCGACCCGGCGCAGTTCGCTGACCTGTCCCTCTTGGCGTCCCTCGAGCGCATGTACGAACTCTACCGCACCGAAAGCCGCCTTCGCGCCGAAGCAGAGAAACGCGCAGCCGATCTCAGCGCCCGCGTCGACTCCGCCATCGCGGAGAACACGTCGCACAAGACCGGATTTGACGATCAGGTCAAGGCCCTTGAGGCGAAGCTGGCCGACTGTCAGTCCTCCCGCGATTCCCTCGATTCCGCGCATCGCGCCAAAATCGCCGATTTCGAGCAGAGTCTCACGAAGCTCCGCGCCGACATGAACGCCGCCGTCGCCGACGAACGACAGCAGAAATCCGGCTGGCAGCAGCGCTACGCCGAACTGATCAGCCGCTACACTGAGCTTCAGACCCGACTGGGTTCACTTCAGGTCTCGCCGGGTGAAAACGTCACGGCCCGACAGCCCGACGGCCGCGTGCTCAAGGCCGTCGTCGGCGATGATGCCGTCTACGTCAATCTGGGCGCGAAAGACGCCCTTGTCCTCGGGATGGAGTTCGCTGTGTACTCCGCCAGCGGCGGAATTCCCGCGGACGGTCGCGCCAAGGCGCGCATTCGCGTCGAAGCGATTCACGAGTCCTCCGCGGAATGCCGGGTCATGCAGGTCGCACGCAACGAGACGATCAACGAGGGCGACCTCATCGCCAACCCGATCTTCGATCGCAATCGCCCGCTCAGCTTCGTCGTCGTCGGCGATTTCGACATCGACCGCAACGGCGAGACCGACGGTGGAGGCGAGTTCCCCGTCGAAGCGCTGGTCAAGGACTGGGGCGGAACCGTCACTACCGAACTCACCGCCCTGACCGACTTCGTCATCGTCGGGCTCGCGCCGCGGGTTCCGCCCGCGACCGGTTCCGCGGACGCCGCGGACCGCGCCAAGGCCGCCCAGCTCCGCCGCGACCGTTATGATAAGATGATCGAAAGCGCGAACACGCTTTCCGTGCCGGTTCTCACTCAGGACGTATTCCTTCACTTCCTCGGCTACGCCGGGAGGAGCGGCGGTCCGCAGCTCGCGGCCCAGTAGACCGGCTGGCTTCGGGCGCCGACCCGCGGACGGATAAAGGGGAGGTCTTTCGTGCGGCTCGTACCGCGCGGGCGTCGACGGGTGACCCCTCCACGCCAGGTTCGCGCAACCGCTGGCCGAACCGTCAGAGGGGGGAATAATGCCCAGCTGGCTCGACAACTGGCGGATGCGTCATCGCCACCCCGTGTCGCTTTGGCTGCACCTGCTGGCGATTCCGATGCTCCCGGTCGCCGGCGTCCTGGTCATTGTGCAGTTAATCGACGGGGCGTGGACGCTGTGGTGGAGGCCCGCCGGGTTGTTCACGCTGAGCTACCTCTTGCAGTGGATCGGTCACCGCCTCGAAGGCAACGACATGGGCGAGGTCATTCTGATCAAGAAGTTCCTCGGCCGGCCTTATGTCGCCGTCTCGCCGCGTTTTTCCGATGTCAATGCAGGGCGTCGCTCGGACGGTGCTTTGACCCCGTAAATATCCCGGATCATGCGGGCAAACCGCGCCTCCCGCCCGCTCTCATCCGCCGCGCGTGATCCGCGCTTCGATCCGCTTCCGGCGTTCTTCCGCGATGTTCCGCGCTGGCTTCGTTCCCGCTCCGCCAGCGCCTTGGCCAGGGCGACGACTTCCGCCGTGGTCAGCGACTCCTGATCCACCGCCAGCCGCTCGTAGATCAGTCCCGCCAGCATCCAGTACGCCCGCCGCGACCACGCCGAAGGACGGCACTGGTCCAGCCCGCCGAACCCTTCCTCCAGAATCCGCGCCACGCATACCTGCCGCGTCCGCCGGTCCCGAGCTGCCGCCGCTTTCCCCGTCGGCGTTGCGGATGTGCGACCCTCGCACGTCTTCTCGCACCGGTGTTTCCGCCGCGTCATGTGCCTTCATCCAGCGCCGGATCGGTGATGCAGTGATCCGCGACTTCGATACCCTGCGTCGTCAGCCGGAACCACCGCCGGCGGCACGGCGTCAATCGCGCGTCGCTCTCCGTGTCCGCCACCACCCGCGCCAGGTATCCCTTCTCCGCAAGGTAGTGCAGATCGCGTTTCAGGTGATCGAACTCCAGCGACGGAAACACCGCCAGCAGACTCCGCAGCACCTGTTCCGCCTGCATCGCCGCCGGATACACCATCTTCAGCGCCACGAGGATCTCGTTGCGAATCTGCTTGATTTCCCGCGGTGTCCGCCCGTTAGCCATCGCCCTGCTCCCGTCCTCATGCGCCCGCCGCTCGTCCCGCGCCGCGACCCTCGCCGCACGAACCCTCCCCCCGCGTCCGCACCGCGATCGTCGCACGAAGATGCAAGACGTCGCTCTGGATCCCTTCCACCCGACGTCGCGCCGACATCGACTCCCGCAGCCACTCCTCCTTCGTCGCGTACGTGCGCTCGATCTCCCGCGCCGTCCGCGCCAGCCTCCGGACTTCCTGCTCGAGCAGATCGACGCGCCGCAGCGCCTCGGCGTGCTGCTGAAGCTGGTGCTCCCGCATCGAACGCAGGTAGAACACGATGACGCTCATCAGCGCCGCGGCCACCGGAGTCACCACGCTTGTTACGCTTTCGCTCAACGTCGACTTCTCAGAAGACTCCTCTGATCGCATCCGTTTCCGGTGCGGTGATCCTTGCCTCCGCCGCCCACACAACGCGCGGCGCGATCCGATGACCTTCCGAGATCCCGGCCCCTTCCGATCCCTCACGAAAGACGAACCTCGCTGGACGCCCGTCGCCCCCGGCGGTATACCCGCGCGCATGAACGATTCCGCGATCCGCGTTCCCGCGACCCTGACCGAAGGTCTCACCGCGCCGCAGCGGGAGGCCGTCCTTCACCGCGACGGTCCGCTGCTCGTTCTCGCCGCCGCCGGAAGCGGAAAAACCCGCGTCATCACCCGGCGTGCCGCCGCCCTCGTCCTAGCTGCGGACGCCCCGATCGAAGTGCTCGCGATGACGTTCACCAACAAGGCTGCCGACGAGATGTCGCAGCGCCTCGCCGCCCTCGGCGTCGAAGCCTCCGTCACCGCCTGCACCTTTCACGGCTTCGGCGCCCGCCTCCTGCGCGTGTACGCCGCCGCCGCCGGGATCGAACCCAACTTCACGATCCTCGACCGCGACGACCGCCGGAAAACCGTCGCCGACGCCGTCGAATCCGCCGGACTGTCGCTCACGCACCTGCCCGCCGCCGCCGTCGAGCAGCACATCAGCCGCGCCAAGAACGCGATGATCGGCGTCGACGCCTTCGCCGCTTCCGCCGGCGACTTCCAGCATGACCAGATCGCCCGCGTCTACCGCGTCTACGAGGCGCGGCTCGTCGAGTGCAACGCCCTCGACTTCGATGATCTGCTCCTGCGCGTCGCCCGCCTCCTCGAAGAAGACGGCGACCTGCGCGACCGCCTCGAACGCCGCTATCCTTACGTCCTC
>BOJX01000116.1 GCA_016860685.1 Planctomycetota bacterium | reverse complement strand
TCGGCTTCGTCGCCGTGCGTCACGTGCGGAATCGTGAACGCCGACTTCGCCATCTGCCGGGCGATCGCCTTGCGGATCTGCGACAGCGGCGCGATGCGCGTCGCGCCCCAGGCGTCCTGCCCCGGCGTGCCCGGCGGTGGCGCGGACGGCATCGGCGCGACCATCGAGACCGCGGGCGCGACCGGCGCAGCAGCGGCGGGCGCAGCGACGGGCTTCATCCCGCCGCCGACGGACGCGGACGCCGCCGGTGCGGGGGAGGACGCCGCCGCGGTACGCGACGCCACATGCGCCTCGAGATCCTCGCGGGTCACGCGCCCGCCCGGACCGGTGCCTTTGACGGTGTCGAGGTTGATGCCCATCTCACGGGCGGCTTTGCGCACCGCCGGCGCCGCCGCCGTCTTCGTGCGCCCGTCCGTGCCCGAATCCGGTGCGGCGGGTTTCGCCGTCATCGGTGCCGGGGCCGGCGCGCTCCCGGCTGCGGGTTCGGGCGCGGATCGCGCCGGGACGCTCGCCGCCGGCGCTGCGGGAGACGCTGCCGCAGCGCTCGCCGATGTCGCGCCGCCGGATTCGTCGAACGACACGATCACGTCGCCGACGTGGATCGTCTGTCCCTCTTTGACGTTGACCGCCGTCACCGTCCCGCCGAAGGGCGAGGGAATCTCGACGGCGGCCTTGTCCGTCTCGACCTCCATCAGCGGCTGGTCCTCCTTCACCGTCTGACCGGTCTGAATGAGCACCCGGATGACCTGGGCCTCGTGGATGCCCTCGCCAAGGTCGGGGAGTTTGAAGTCTCTAGGCATAAACGCTTCCCTCGGAATATCGAATTGCGAATCACGAATGACAGAAAGGGCTTGCCGCCGGCTCGGGCGACGTCCTTCGTGATTCTCAATTCGCCCTTCGTAATTCTTTCAATACTCCAGCACTTCCTTCGCCGCGTGCTTCACACGCTCGGCGTTGATCAGATACGGCGCCTCGCGCGAGAAATACGGAAAGATGATGTCATATCCCGTCACGCGCTTGATCGGCGCCTCGAGGCAGTCCAGCGCGTCCTCGACGATCCGCGCCACCACTTCCGATCCGATTCCGCAACGGCGATGCCCCTCGTGAATCACGACCGCGCGCCCCGTCTTCCGCACCGACGCCGTGATCGTCTCCGTGTCCAGCGGCGCCACGGACAGCAGGTCGATCACCTCGACCGACACGCCGTCGTCCTCCGCCAGATCGCGCGCCGCTTCCAGCGTCGGGCGCATCGTCGCGCCGTAGGAGATCAGCGTAAGCTGCGTGCCCTCGCGGACGACCTGGGCCTTGCCGATCGGCAGAAACTCCGGCTCGTCCGGCACGTTCTCCTTGAACGCGCGGTAGATCAGCTTCGGCTCGAAGAAGATCACCGGGTCCGGGTATTTCAGTATCGAGGTCAGCAGCAGCGCCCGGGCGTTGCGCGGTCCGGAAGGAATGACCATCGTCAGGCCCGGCGTGTGTGCGTAGATCGCCTCGCGCGACTCGCTGTGATGCTCGACGGCGCGGATGCCGCCGCCGTAGGGCATCCGGATGACCATGTTCATGCCGATGCGGCCGCGCGTCCGGTTGCGCATGCGGGAGACGTGGTTCTCCACCTGGTGATACGCCTGGTAAAAGAACCCGGAGAACTGCATCTCGGGCACGGGTTTCAGGCCGTAAGCCGCCATCCCGACCGCGCCGCCGATGATCGCGGCTTCAGCGAGCGGCGTGTCGATCACCCGGTTGGGCCCGTATTTCTTGAGCAACCCCTCGGTGACGCGGAACACCCCCTCGTCCTGACCGATGTCCTGGCCCAGGAGGACCACGGCGTCGTCGAGGGACAACGCCTCATCCAGCGCCCGGTTGACCGCTTTGACTAAGGTAAGTTCAGGCATAGGCATCGGACCACGAACGAGATTCTAACCTCAACAACGAAGGATCGTTAACGAAGGACAAACGCTCCGGAACCGAAGCCCCGGGCGCAATCGTCTTCGTCTTCAGCACTCAACTCCGCATTCCGCATTTACGCTTTCAACACGCCCTCGCGCACCAGGCACGCGCGATACTCCTCCCGCTGCCGTACAATCTCCGGCGCGGGGTCGGCGTACATGTAATCGAACACGATCGACGGATCGACGGACTTGCAATACGTCTCGTAACGCTCCACCGCCGCCCGGACCTCGGTCTGAATCTCGTTCTCGATCTTCTGCTCCAGGTCTTCACTGAGGATGCGTCGCTTCTTCAAATACTTGGCGAAGCGCGCGATCGGGTCGCGTTTCTCCCAGGCCTTGACCTCGTCATCCGACCGGTACTTCGTCGGGTCGTCGGCGGTGGTGTGAACGCTCATGCGGTAGGTGACGGCCTCGATGAGCGTCGGTCCGCCGCCCTTGCGCGCCTTGTCGGCGGCCTCTTTCGTGGCGACGTAGACCGCCAGCGGGTCGTTACCGTCCACCTGGATGCCGTTGAACCCGTAGGCGACGGCCTTGTGGGCGATCGTCTGCGACGCGGTCTGGTTGGCGACGGGAATCGAAATCGCCCAGTGATTGTTCTGTACCAGGAAGATGCAGGGCAGCTTGTAGACGCCGGCGAAGTTCATCGCCTCGTGAAAGTCGCCTTCGCTGGTGGCGCCGTCGCCGAGATAGGTCAGGACGCAGTGCGGGTCGCCGCGGAGCTTCATCGCCCACGCGAGACCCATCCCGTGGGGAACCTGCGACGCGATCGGGACGCACATCGGAAGGTCGTTGACGCCTTCGGGCGGGCGGCAGCCTTCCTCGAATCCGCCCCAGAAGTACATCGAGTGTTCGATCGGCCAGCCGCGGAAAATCGCGGTTCCGGGTTCGCGGAAGGCGTAGACGACCCAGTCTTCGGGGGTCATCAGGATGCCCGAGGCGCAGTGTGCCGCTTCCTGACCGCGGCAGGGTCCGTAAGTGCCGATGCGCCCCTGGCGTTGGAGGTTAATGCAGCGCTCGTCGAGGCGACGGGCGAGAAGCATGAGGCGATAAAGCTCTAAACTTTTCTGAGTATTAAGCTTAGGATCAAGATCGGCATCGACGTTGCCTTTCTCGTCGAGGATGGACAGTGACTCCACCTTGGACTTGATCGTCAACGTCTTTCGAGGCAAGGCGAAACCTCCCCTGCATGTCGCACGAAACGGGCGTCGAACTGACGCCGTGGATGCCGCGGGTGAAACCCGGCGGCTGACCCGACCCGCCTCCTGCCGCGACGACTGTCGCGCAGGACCGGGGACTTTAGGGACTGGCTGCGGCTTTCGCAAGGTGCGGCAGCCGAAGATCGGGAATCAGGGGAACGTGGAACCGCCGGGCGCGAGGACGTACATTGCCGTAGTCCCGGGCGTTCAGCGGGTGCGCTCATGAAGCAACGAACAAGAGGGCTGGTCGCGCTGGCGGGGGTCGTCGCGGGAGGACTGCTCGCGTGGCGGACGCTCGGACCTTCGCGTCCGGCCGGCGGCGACGGAAGCGATGCGGGGTCCGGATCCTACGCGGTCGCGCTCGTTTCGGCCCGCGAGCAGGACCGCCGTCTCCTGATCGAATTTTCGACGGCGAAATGCCCGGCGTGCCGGAAGATGTCCGGGATTCTGGCGGATGCGTCGGTCGTCGCCGCAATGTCGGACTACGTTCGCGTTCGCGTTGACGGGCTGGCGGAACCCGCCATCGCCGAGCGGTTCGGGATTGAGAGGTTTCCCACCTACGTGGTGGCCGACGGGCAGGAGCGGCTGATCGCCCGAACCTGCGGCGTTCAGTCCGCCGACGCCTTCGCGGAGTTTCTGGACCGGGCGAGGACGCTGCCGCCGCCGGAACCGAAACCGGCGACGGCGCCTGGTGTGACAGCCTCCGATGTCGAAACATCGTCCCTTCAACCGGCAGACGGTTCGAAGGGCGCCGATCCGCCTGCCTGGATCGTGACGGGAAAGAAGCACGTCGTCGCCTCGGATTCAGTGTACGCCTCCGAGGCCGGATTGCAGATGCTCCGCGCGGGGGGCAACGCGGTGGACGCGGCGGTGGCGGTCTCGTTCGCGCTGGCCGTGACGCGACCCGAAAGCACGGGAGTCGGCGGCGGCGGATTCATGATCGTGAGGCTCACCGACGGCCTCACGACCGCGCTGGACTTCCGGGAGACCGCGCCGCAGGGTGCCAGCCCCGACATGTTCGCGCCGGGCGGCGACGACGCAGTGGTGACGGGATCGCGCGTTGGTCATCGCGCGGCGGCGACGCCGGGACTGGTCGCCGGGCGGTGCGAGGCGCTGAAGCGCTGGGGGAAACTGCCGCTGTCGACGGTCCTTGCGCCGGCGATCCGGCTCGCGGAGGAGGGGTTCGCGGTGGACGCTTCGTTCGTGGCGGCGTCGAAGGAAGCGCTTGAGGCGTACCTGAAGAACCCCTCGCTGACCACGTCGTGCGCCTACGTTTACCGCACGTTTCTGAATGAGGGACGTCTCTTTCCGCAGGGGCATGTGTTGCGGCAGCCCGCGCTGGCGGCGTTTCTGAAGCGGCTGGCGGCGGAAGGACCGGACTTCTTCTACCGGGGCGAGTTCGCGGCGGCGCTCGAAAAGACGATGACGGCGCGCGGCGGCGTCATGACGGCTGCGGATCTGTCCTCGTATTCAGTCAAGGATCGCGAGCCGCTGGTCGGGACGTACCGGGAGTGGACGGTGGTGACGATGCCGCCGCCGTCGTCGGGGGGCGTGGCGATCCTCGAGGCGCTGAACATCCTCGAGGTCTACCCGATGCGCGACCTGCGCGACAACGAGGTCCGCCCCGGTCCGCACCTGCTGATCGAGGCGATGAAACATGCGTTTGCGGACCGGGCGCGATATCTCGCCGACGCGGATTTCGCCGACGTTCCGGTCGAACGCCTCACGTCGAAATTGTATGCGCGGAAGCTGGCGGTGCGGATTCAAAAGGCGCTGCCCGGCGTGCTTCCGCTCGAGGGTTACGGCAGCGCGGAGTTCCTTGAGGACGGGGGAACGAGCCACTTCAGCATCATCGACGGCGACGGCAACGCCGTGGTCAGCACCGAGACGATCAACACGGAGTTCGGATCGCTGGCCGCCGTGGAGGAGTGGGGTGTCGTCCTGAACAATCAGATGGACGACTTCGCCGCGCGTCCGGATCAGCCGAACGCCTTCGGACTGGTGCAGTCCGATCGCAACCGGATCGAACCGGGCAAGCGCCCGCTGTCCAGCATGAGTCCGACGATCGTTCTGAAGGACGAAGAGCCTTGCCTGCTGATCGGGGCGTCAGGCGGACCGCGGATCATCAGCGGCGTGCTGAACGTGTTCGTCAATCTGCTGGACTACGGCATGTCGCCGACGGAAGCGATGACGGCGGTGCGCCTGCATCATCAGTGGCGCCCGGAAAGCCTAGCCTTCGACGCCGCTCCACCGGGGTCGCTCGCCGAACTGCTGACCTCGAAGGGACACCTCCTCTCCGACGACCGCCGCGTTTCACATGTGCAATTCATCGTCCGGTCCGAGGATCGCTGGATCGGTGCGTCCGACCCCCGCAAGGGTGGGCGCCCCGCGGGCGAGTAACCGACCGAAGCGTCAACGCTCGGCCGGATCGAACTCCACTTTTGGCGCTGTTTTCCCGTCCCGGATCCCACTGCCGTGTAATTGACGTAACTTTTTTAATTTGAATATCTTGTGCGATCCGCAACCGTCACCTGCCACGCTGAATTACGAGATATTACACACACAAAACCAGAAAACGATTGCTGAAAGATATTTTTATGATATAATATTGAAATAGACCTGGGGAGGAAATTCGATGGAATCGAGAGAAACTGAGGGAAGATCGCTGAACGGCTGGGCGATGCTGGGGTTCCTGGTGCTGGTCGGCGGCGCGCTGGGATACTGGGGGTATGCGTGGATTTCGCAGGCTGCCCGGGAGCGCGCCGTGAACGGGTGGGAGGTCGCGGGATGGGTGCTGGCGGACCTTGTCTGGACCGCATTCCTGCTGGGATTCTTCACGCTTCAGCCGAACATGGCGGCGGTGCTGATCCTTTTCGGGAAGTACCGCGGGACGGTGCGGACGAGCGGGTTTCACTGGGCGAACCCGTTTCTGACGAAGGAGAAGGTCTCGGTCCGGGCGCGGAACTTCAACGGGGAGAAGCTGAAGGTCAACGACTCGCGCGGCAACCCGATCGAGATCGCGCTGGTGGTGGTGTGGCGAGTGCTGGATACGGCGAAGGCCGTCTTCGACGTAGATCATTACGACAGCTACGTCACGACGCAGAGTGAGGCGGCGCTGCGCCACCTGGCGATGTCTTACCCGTATGACACGTTTGAGGGGGACACGCTGTCGTTGCGTGGGAGTCTCGACGAAGTTTCGGAAGCGCTTCAGCGCGAGGTTCAGGCGCGGGTGGCGCCGGCGGGCGTGACGATCCAGGAGGCGCGGATCAGCCACCTGGCGTATGCGCCGGAAATCGCCGGTGCGATGCTTCAGCGGCAACAGGCGGAGGCGATCGTCGCGGCGCGGACGCGCATCGTCGAGGGGGCGGTGGGGATGGTGGAGCTGGCGCTGGAGAAGCTGGAGGAGAAGAAGACGGTCGAGCTGGACGGGGAGCGCAAGGCGGCGATGGTCAGCAACCTGCTCGTCGTGCTCTGCGGGCATGAATCGGCGCATCCGGTGGTGAACGCGGGCACGCTTTACTCGGGATAGCGCGGACGATGGCCGAGCGCAAACCGTTTCTGCTGCGCCTCCCTCCGGATCTGATGGAGGAGTTGAACCGCTGGGCGCGCGACGATCTGCGGAGCGTCAACGCGCAGATCGAGTATCTGCTGCGCGAGGCGGTTCGGGCGCGGCGGCGTTCGCTGCCGCCGGGTCCGGCGCCGGAACCGGGCGCGTCGGGCGATGCTCCCGCACCGGCGGGGTAAGCGGCGAAGGTCGGCGGCGCGGTGGCGTCATCCCGGGGACGCGACGCACAAGGGGATTTGAGCACTGGAGTCCAGTAGTGCCTCGGCGGCTTCGGCGACGGCGTCGACGGTGACGCCGGTCATGCACTTGAGGTGACCGAGGGGGCAGACGCGCTGCTGACAAGGGCCGCAGTCCACGTCGATGCGCACGATGCGCTCCCGGGCGTAGCTCGTGCGGGTCCACTCCGGGTGCGTCGGACCGAAGACGGTGACGACGGGGACGTTGAACGCCCGGGCGAAGTGGCGCAATCCGGCGTCGTTGCAGATCAGCAGGTTCGCCCGGGCGATCAGGGCTTTCGTCTCGCCGAGAGAGAGGCGCGGATTCTCGAAGACGACGGCGGGGGTCGTCATGTGGTCGCGGATGGCGCGGGCGATCGGCTCCTCGCCGGGACCGCAGGTCACCAGCGCCGTCGCGCCGCGCGCCCGGACGAGGCGGTCGGCGACGGCGGCGAAGCGCTCGGGCAGCCAGCACTTGGCGGCGCCGTAGCGGGCCCCGGGACTGAGGACGACGACCGGCGAAGTCAGCAGAACACCGGCGTGCTGAAGCTTCTTGAGCAGACCGCTTTCATCCTCGGCGGTGGGGAACAACTCGAGACGGTCGTCGGGGCGGGGACAGCCGATCGCCTCGGCGAGGTCGGCGTAATACTCGACCAGCGGTAGCGGGGCGAAACGGCGTCCGGTGCGGTTCTTCGGGGGCAGGGCGTCGGTCAGGAGGAAGCGGCGG
Source organism: Planctomycetota bacterium (assembly GCA_016860685.1). Lineage (GTDB taxonomy): Bacteria > Planctomycetota > Phycisphaerae > UBA1845 > UBA1845 > JABWBH01. The sequence continues at coordinate 1,786 of BOJX01000116.1, read as the reverse complement.
CCGTCGCGGGCGTAGCCGATCCTCCGCCGTGCTCCAGCGAGGCGCGCGACAAGGGCGGAGCGGAACGAGTTCGGAAGGAGAACCGCCCAGTCAAAGCGCGCGACCCGCAGTCTGCGCAGGAACCTCCAGAACGCCGGCGACCACGGGGCGCGGGCCTGCTTCGACGGCAGCAGGAACGTCTCGTTCACCCAGGGCATTCCGGCGATAATGTCCTGAAGATTCGCCTCGGCCAGCCAGGCGACGTATGCTTGCGGGAAATGCGTCCGGACGGCGCGCAGAAACGGCGTGGACATGACGAAGTCGCCGACCCAGGTGGGGAGCGTGACGAGGATGCGTCGCGGCGGCGGTTCACTGGCGCAGGGGAGAAGCATCACACTCAGAAGTGTAGTGAAGGCGGCGGTCGCGCCCAACCGACCGGCGTCACGCGTTGCGATCGAGCCACCTGCCGGTGGAGGCGAGACGCCTTTCCTGCCGGGCCGCGGTTCGTACATGCGGTTTTTTTAACGCCGTCGCGGGAAGGTGTACAAAGAAAGCGTCCTGAATGTCCAGCGGACAGCGGCGCTCGGTGCTTTGGGTGTTCTGTCGTTGTGGCGCGACGTGCGTCGGGGGTCCAGGAGGGGCGGCAGATCGGCAGCGCAACGGCCGCCCATCCTTTCGAGCTTCTGTCGTCCCTCCGGGACTCCGGGTTCCTCCGCGCGGGCTTCTCAGCCCTGGCGGGCTGGGCTGTTTTCCAGCGCCCTTTCCGGGGCGAAGACTTCCGGATGATCCTTCGGGGTTAAGACCGCCGGAGGATCGTCCGGGGCACAACACCTCCCGTCGCTCTCTCCCCGCAGGATCGCGCCATGTAAGTTCATGCGATTCCAACACCCCGCAAGCGGAGCCTGATGGAGACTCAGGTCAAGACTTTGTGGCGGGTCAGCCGACTCCTACGTATGATGGGCGTTCGGCGAGGGGCGCTGCGGTCCCCTGAAACGGGGCGGCGACTCCTCTCGTCCGGGCGCGGGAGGGATCAACAATGCGTCATGACGATCGGTTGAGGATGATCCGGTCGAGGCGAACGCGCGGGGGGGCGCTGGCGGTGTACGTGGCGGCGTGCGTGGCGGGGCTTGCCGGATGTCAGCCGTCCGGGTCGCGTGAGTTTACGCTCTGGAACCCCTTCGGGTTCCGCAACCCGTTTCAACCGGACCAGCCGCCGCTGCGGATCGGGATGGTCGCGGACACGCAGGGGGTTTTCGACCCGCGGACGTGGGTGGAGACGTTCAAGACTCCGCCGTGGGAGGATTTGTCGAAGCACCTTTCCTCGGAGTTGAAGCGTCCGGTTCAGGTCGAGCCGCTGACGGCGGACCAGATTGCGTTTCACCTTCAATCCGGGCGGATTCAGTTCGCGCTGGTGTCCGGCGCGGACGTCGAGCGGATCCGGGATAAAACACCGGAGTTCCTCGAGATCGCGCGGGCGGAAGCGGCGACGCGCAAAGGCGTGATCGTCGCGGACGCGGATTCGGGGATCCGCTCGATATCCGAATTGAGGGGGAAGCGCTTCGCGTTCGGTCCTTCGGGCGACCCGATCCTCGACACGGCGGCAAAAGAGGCGCTGCAGAAGGCGGGCGTGGCGATCGACGACCTTAAGCGTGAGATTCTCCCGATCCCGGGCACGCTTCAATATCACCTCAGTTCGTTTGAAGTCGCCAAGGAGATTGTTTACGGAGGAACCCCCGCGGGCGTGATAGACCACGACGAATTCGAGTCACTTCCCGCGCGCGGGGGGAAGTTCACCTGGAAGGGGTTT
>BOJX01000115.1 GCA_016860685.1 Planctomycetota bacterium | reverse complement strand
AGAAGGTTGATCCCCCGGCACAGCCCCATCAATGCGGGACCGAGCACGCTGCGCTTGAACACGTTGTACGCGACGATCGTGATCGCCAGCACCGCCGCGACGCATCCCGGACGAACGCCCGCGCCCGGCGACAGCAACCCGACGCACGCCGCCAGCAGCAGCCCGGCCGCAAAATGCTCGACCGCCACGTGCGCCGCCGCTCGGCGCGCGATCCGGCCCGAGGGGATCGGCCGCTCGGGTCGTTCGCGAGCGTCCTGCGGCGCGTCGATCACGTCATTGAGCGCGACGCCCCCGGCATACAACGACATCGACGCCGCGCACACCAGCCCCAGCGGCAGCGCCCCGTCGATCGACTCAATCCCGGAGAATGCCCCGCTGATCGCCGCGCCCGCGATCACGTCCGGCGGCGCCGTGAAAAGATTCGGCACGCGCACCAGCTCGAAATACGCCCGCACCCGCGGACTCATTCCCGCCCCCCCAGCAGCGGCGACAAGACCCGCCGCGCCTCGGTCCCGGCCGCGTCCGGGTCGTCTACGTAAGGATAAAGCTCGACCGTGACCCAGCCGTCGTATCCGGTCCGCCGGATCGCCTCGAACACCGGCGCGAAGTCGATCGCCCCGCGACCCGGAACCAGATGCGCATGCACCCGCGTCGCGGCGATGTCCTCGACGTGATAGTGACGCACAAAGGGCGCCAGCCGGGCGACCGCGCCGGGCAGATCCTCTCCCACGCAGTACATGTGCCCGATGTCGAAGTTGATTCCGAACGCCGGAGACGTGACCCGCTCGCAAAGATCGAGCGTCTGCGCGACGTTCTCGATCAGAAGCTGCGGCTCCGGCTCGACGAGCAAGGACACCCCGACGTCCTCCGCAACCCGAAGCGCCTCATGCAGACCGGCCACGAAAAGGTCCGTCGCCTCCTCGCGCGTCATGCCGGATTCCAGCGGGCCGCCCGGTTCCGTCGAGATCGACGGCGCTCCGAACCGCGCCGCCAGGCGCAGCGCCGCGATCGTGTGCTCGATCCGCACCCGCCGCAGCGCCGCGTCACGCTCGATCCACGAGGGATGCCAGTACACGTGCCGCGCGTCGCCCACCGCCTGCATCATGAACGCATTGACGTTCGAGATCGAAAGCCCGGTCTCCGCGACGCAACGCCGGATCGCTTCCGCCCGCGTCGCCGAGGTCGCCGCGGGCCACGCGTGCGGTGCGTCTGCCATCAACTCCACCCCCGCATACCCCAGCGCCGCCACCCGCCGCACCGCCTCCTCGATCGAAAAACGCAGGTACGCATTCGTGCTGTAAGCAAGCCTCATGTTCAGATAAGCGCCTGACCGAGCCGCGGGCTTCAGCCCGCGCGAACGCTCGTTTCACAGCGCGCCGCGGAGTCGAGAAAGACGATTAAACGCCGCGCCGCGCGAGAACTCTACCCTAAGCCGCACCCGGCTTACACGCCACTGCTGGCAGGACAGATCAGGATCGCGTCGGCGGTCATCGGAGGCGGCGACGCTTCAGCGGCGGGAGGCGCCACGGAGAGGATCGGCGCAAGATCGGAACGTTGATGGCGCCACATCCCGACCACCGTCTCGATGTCAGGGTTCGGATCGCCTTCCTGAATGCGGGTCCACGCATCGAACCGTCGCAGCACGCCGACCAGCACCAGGTCATGATCCGCCGGGCGCCCTCCGTGGTCCGGCGCCTTCGCGATCGACAACGCCAGCCGCGCCGCCGAAAGCGGCGACAGATCCGCCAGCCGCAGAATGCATGTCCGCGCCACCGGCCAGGTGAACGCCTCGCACGATCGCGACCGCTTCCACAACCCCGACAGCGACGACCAGTGCCGCTCGATCTCCTCCGGCGACCCCGCGCCCAGCGTCGTCATCAGCCGCTGTTGCAGGTTTTGCGTCAGCCGCGCATGAATGTCACGCTCGACCCCCCCCGCCGGCGCCAGGTCCACGAATTCCGCCGACATCGCCAGCAACCGCGGAACGTCCGCCTGCTCCACCTCATCCGCCGCAAGGTACCACTTCCCGACCTGATCGAGGCTTCGCAGGACCGGATTCGAAAACGCCAGCGACGTGCGCCTTGAAAGTTCGCCGATCCGGTCCCGGCGCCACAGCCGCTCGACGAAGTCCAGCCACTCGCTGCGCACCGGCGCGGTTTCGACGTTTCGCGCCGCGTCAATGAACGTCGTCTCCTGCCCCTCGCACAATTCCCGCGACCGCACGTCATCCCCCGACACCACGACGAGATGATGCGCGCGGGTGTTGGAATACCGCAGTCCCGCCGACATCGACATCGTCAAACGCAACGGCCCCGGCAGCGCCATCCAGAGCAACTCCGCCTCCTCGGTGGGCAGCCCCCCCACCTGAAGTACGACGGCCTTGCGCTGCATGAGCAGGTGCGCCACGTGACGCCGGACCGCGATCCCCGCCGCGCCTCCCGGAAACGCCCCGTCTTCTCCGACGCACATGCCGTCGCAGGTCAGCGCTGCGGGAGGCAGCGGATCCTTCGGTTTGAGTTGCGGCTCGGTCAGGTCGCGGTCCATCGCCGCGCGCAGCACCGCAAAAGGGTTGTACCCGAAACGTTCGTAATCCTCGCGCTCGAGCACCAGGTTGTACGTGTACACGCGCTGTCCCCGGCGCCCGGTGTGCTCCGCGCCCGCGGTCCGCGTGTACGCCACGCACATCCGCCCCGTCGCAAGCGGGTACGCCGCCAACCCGATCGCGTCCGGCGCGGGGCTGCAAAGCGCCTCATGCGAGGGAGAAAACCGCGTGATGATCTGCTTCTCCTCGACCCGCAGCGACCGCGAGGACGCCACGATCCGGTAGCCCTCGCCCGTGGGCGTCCGGATCGACGTGAAGATCGCCGGGTGCGCGACGATCTCCGCCTTCGCGGGGGATGATGCGCGCGCCACAGACGCCGACCCGCTCACAAGACGCGGATCGTTCATTATGACAGGTGCGCCAGAACCCACTCAAACGGCTCCAGGATGCCCCGCGGCGAGCAGTGCAGCGGGTACGGGATAACGTTGCCCTCCGCGTCGTGCGCATATCCCAGCGACCCTACGACGCTCGCCGCGAAAAAGTCATACTTCTCGAACCGGCTCTCGCAGAGGTTCCACGTCCGGTTCAGGTTCGTCTTCGCGAAGATCCGCGGATCGTCGAAGCATTCGGGGCAGTAATCCCCCTTGCACAGCACGATCGCCACCGGCGTGTCGATCTTCTCCCCGCGCTTCTTCGCGAAGATGCCGTCCAGATATGAGAGCAGCTTCAACGCGAAAAAGTCCGGCTGCGGAGACCCCGCCGCCGCCACCCCCGCGTCCACCAGCAGCAGCGACCCCGCGCTCTTCTCCAGCAGGCTGCGGATCACCGTGTACGTCTTCGGCGACGACACCTCCGCCGCCAGCGCCTCGCCGGCCATGTCGGGCATGACCAGATCGTAGATCATGTCGCCGTAGCGGTGATGCGCCACCTGGTAGTACGCCCAGTGCCACTGATCGACTTCCGTCGGGGTCTTCGGAGGAAATTGTCGCGTTCCGAGGTGGCTGACCACGTTGTGCTGAAGGTTGACCGAGTACGCGCCCTTCGGGACCGCCTCGAAATCCCCGGCGCGCTTGCTGAGCATATCCAGCAGCGTCCCGAGGTACACCGTCTTGCCCGTGTTGCTCTCGCCGATGACGCTGACAATGCACGGGTCGCGGTCCTGCGCCGCGGCCTCATGTATCAGCGCCATCGGTGCGTAGCACCGCGAGCAGACCAGCGCGTCCGGCTTGTTCTCCGCCTCGCAGATCAGGCACGGCGTCGACGCCGTCGTCATCATCGTCGTCGTCAGCATGAATGCGCTCTTTCAATCAAATTCGACAGCTCTCGATGACGCGCCCGCCGCCCCTCTACGCATGCATCCACGGGGCGTCCTCCAGGTTCATCGCAAGACGGAAACCCAGATTGTGAGTCCGACCCAGCGCGATCTGCCCCGTGCGGAACTGGCTCGTCGCCTGCGCCTCGAAATACGCGTCGAACGCCGCTCCGCGCACCGCGTACATCGGCATCTCCCCGACGATCGGCTGACCTTCCGGATCGAGAATCTCGAACCGCGACGACGTCCACTCCCAGACGTTGCCCACCAGTTGCCGCACGCCGTTCGGCGCCGCCCCTTCCGGGTACGCGTTCACCGGAACCGTCGTCCCCAACCCCGTCAACCAGACGTTGCATCGCTGCGTGTTCATCGCGTCGCCCCACGGAAAGCGCCGCAGGACGTCCGCGTCGCTCTTCACGTGCCAGCTCGCCGCCATCTGCCACTCCGCTTCCGTCGGCAGACGCTTCCCCGCCCACGCCGCGTACGCCATCGCCTCGTACCAGCACACCCCCACCACCGGATGATCCGACAACCGTCGGTCATGACGGCCCTCCCGCCAGTAACGCGGCGCCGTCGTCCCCGTCCGGTCCTTCATCTCGATGATGTGCGGCCAGATGTCCTCCGGCCACAGCGACAGCTCGTCGTACCCCCCGGCGTCTACGAAGTGCTGAAACTGCGCGTTGGTCACGCAGTAGACGTCCAGCAGAAACGGCGCGACCGATAGCGCCTCCTCGCCATCGTCGCCGTCCGTGTCGATCCGCCGCGCCAGGGTGATCTCGCCCGCCGGAACCAGCGCCAGGCTTTCCTCGAGGCGCTTTTCCGCCTCTTGAAGCAGCGGGGGCGCCGACGGATGCGTCTTCCACCGGTCCGCCTGACGCAGCGCCGCCGCGTGCCGCTGCTGCCGCAGCATCTCACGCAGCGGGTCGTCGTCCGGGAACTCGCGCGGGGCAGGCTCGTACGTCGTCATCAGGTGGGGCGGCTCGCTTACCGCCGCGCGCGTCCGAGCCCCGGACGGACGACCCCCGTTGCCCCCTTTCTTCAGCCGGTCAAAAAGTCTCAGACTCATCGCGCTGACCTTCCTCGCCGATCCCGCGGCGTCGCTACGCCCCGATCGCCTTCCGCTTCGCGTCACGACGCAGCTTCTTGAACTGGTCCGCCTGTCCCGGTTTCTCCGCCGGCGCGGCCGGGGCGGACGTGGACGGTATCGGAACCGGGGGCATGACCCGCGGCGGAGGCGGCGTGAACCCCGCGCCTCCCGTCGCACCCAACCGGCGCATCAACTCCTCCCGCTGCGCTGCGACTTCCGACAGATCATGCTGAAGCTGTGTCTGAAGCGCCTGAATCGTCTCCTGCGCCGCTGACATTTCCGCAGCTCGCAGTTCGCACTGTTTCCACTGCACGGTGATCTGCTGCTCCCGCTCGTCCAGCATGCGCCGCTGCTGCTCCAACTGGCCCGCCACCTGCCGAACGTACGCCTCCTGCTGCGCGACTTGCGCCCGCAGCGCCTCAACCTCCCGATGTTGCGCGTCCGCTCGCGCCAGCGCCTCCGACGCCTCCGACTCCCGCGCCGAAAGCTCCGCCTCGACCGCTTCCACCCGCGCCCGCTCCGCCTCGACCGCCTCGCGCTCCCGCGCCAGCTCCGCCGCCTCCCGCGCCCGCTGATTCTCGATCTCGGACGTAGACCGCGCCAGCGCCGATTGAAGCGCCTCGAACGTCGCCCGCTCCTCCGCCAGCTTCGTCTCCTGCGCCTTCAGCGCCTCCTCACGCTTCGTCAGCGCCGCCAGCAACGTCTTTAGCTCGGACTGCTTCGACTGCGCCTCCCCCGACTGCCGCTGGGCGTCCGCGAACGTCGCCGCCAGCGCGGACTCGCGTTCCGAAAGCGCCGCCGCCTTTTCGTTGAGTTCCGCCTGAATCCGCTCCAGATCCTGCCGCGCCCGTTGTTGCTGCGCCTCCCACGCCTCGCGATCCTTCGCCGCCTTCTGCTGGTCGATCGACAGCGCGTCCGCGCGCAGCTCCGCGTCGGCGACTCTCGCCTGAAGCGCCTCAATCTGCTCGCGCAACCCCGTGCGCACCGCCTCCACCGCGGCGAGAAGCGCCTGTCCGGCGGCGTGCAGCCCTTCCGCTTCGCGCCTTGTCTGCGGTTCGGATCGGTCAGTCCGTTCTTGCATGAGATCGTCGCTTCGTCCCTCGCCCGCGCCCGACGCGCGGCGCCCGACTCCGGTACTTCCACTATAAGATCGTCGGCGAAGCACTCCGCCACCGTTAGGCGCAGGCGCCTCTCCGGCGCGTCTCGCCCAATAACGCCCCCGCCGCCCGGCATTGCCCCTGATTCCCTCGCTGAATCACCGCACGCGCCGGTCTCCTATCGGACTCGCCCGCCGCGAACGCTTACCGCCGACCCCGTTTTTGCCGATGCCCCGGGTACGCAACGCCGCGCGGAATCCACCGGGCGGGAAGGAGTTCAGACGCGCATGCCGACCACTCAACCCCTCGCCGAACTGCTTGAATCCGTGGACCACGCCGTCGCGCCCTTCCAGTCCGCACTCGCCGATTTCTTCAGCCGCGTCGAAACCTGGGAGGCCTCCGCCGAACAATCCTTCCGTCAGCAACACTCCGCTCGCACGGCCCTCGATCGGCGGCAGTCCGAACTCGACGCCCGTGAAAAGGAGCTTGACGAAGAAGCCCGCCGCGTCGCCGACGCCGTCAACACCCTTGTCGTTCAGAAGGAAGGCCTCGAGCAACTCCGCCACGACGTCGAGCGCGGCCGCAAGGACTGCGAACGCCGGCAGAACGATCTGAAGAACCAGATCGCCGAGCTGGAGAAAATCCGCGACCAGATCACGCAGTCGCGCGAGCGCCTCGACCTTGACCGCGAGACGCTTCAGCGGGACGCCGATCGCCTTGCGCACGAGCAGCGCCTCTTCCGGGAGCAGCAGAATTCCCTGACCTCCCGCGAGTCCGCGCTGAAGGAGCGCCTCGCCGCCCTCGACGCCCGGTCCGGAGAACTCGACGCCCGCGAGACCGCCATCCAGCAGCGCGCCCTCGAAACCGAGGAACGTGACGTCGCTTTCCACGGTCGGGAGAAGGAACTGACCGCACGCGCCGCAGCCCTGGAACGCGATCAACTCGCCGCCACGCGCGAGCGCGAACTGCTTGACGCCCGACGCCGTGAACTGCAAGCCGACGCCGCCGAACTGGAAACCGCCCGCCGCGCCCTCGAGGAGCAGACCCGCGCCGCCGTGACCGCCGCCGCAGAGCAGGCCCGCGACGCGGAGGCACGCGCTCGCGACGTTGAAAAACGACTCCGCGCCCTCGACGCCCGCGAAAAACGACTCGACGCCCGGCAGGAGTCCCTCGACGCCGCGCTCAAGGAACTTGAATCCGCCCGCGCCCGATTCGAGAGCGAGTCCGCGGTAAAGGAGGAAGCGCTCGCCGAACGTCTCCGCGAACTCACCGAACTGAAGGAAGGCTCGCAGGCTGATCAGGATCGCCTCCGAAACGGCTTCGCCGAAATCGAAAAAGTCCGCGCCGAACTCAAGGAACGTGACGCCGCGCTCAAGACGGAGCAGCGCAGGCTCGAAGAGGAACGCCGCGCGTTTGAAACTCAGGTCCGTAAGCAGCAGGAGTTCGTCGACAATCTCGGGTCTGCCGAGAAGGATCTGCTCGCCCGCGAGGCTCGCCTTCAGGAGCAGTCTGCACAACTCGCCGCCCGGGAAGCCGAATGCGCCTCCCGCGCCGACGACCTCGCCGCGCAGGAGAACTCCCTCGCCGCCCGCCTCGCCGAACTGAACCCGCGCGCCGCCGAACTCGACGCCGCCGAAGCCCGCCTCGCCGATCGCGCCGCCGCGATCGAAGCTCAAACCGCCGCCCTCGTCGAGCGCGAGCAGAAGTCCGCCGCCACCGCCCGCGAACTCGAGGCCCGCGAACGCGAACTGGTCCGCGCCCGTCAGCAGTTCGAGCAGACCGCCCGTCAGGACGCCGCAAACGTGGAAGCCCAGCGCGCCGATCTCGCCGAGCGCCTCGCCCACCTCGAACGCCGCGAAGCCGACCTGCTCGACGTGCAGGGACAGATCGACGCCGCCCAGCGACGACTTGCCGATGTCGAACGCGCCGCGGAGACGAAGACCCGCGCCCTCAAGGCCGACCGCGACGCCTTTGAGCAGACCCGCGCCGCTTTCGAGCAGACCCTCCGCTCCGACCGCGCCGCCCTCGCCGCACGTCACGCCGAACTCGACGAGCAGACGCGCCTCCTCGACGATCGGGAGGCCCGCCTCGCCGCACGGCAGGAGGACGCCGCCCGCGCCGAAGCCGAGCTGCGAGAACGCGAGACCCACGCCCGAGCACGGCTCGACGAACTCGCCGCAAAGGACCGCGATGTCCGCGCCGCTCAGGAGCGCCTCAGCCACGAGCGGGCCCAGCTCGAACAACGCGCCGCACAACTAGACCAGCGCCGGCAGGAACTCGACGAACTCGCCGACCAGATCGACCGCCTCAAGGCGCAGTCCAGCGCCAGGGAGGAGTCCCTCGCCTCTGACGCCTCCTCGATCCAGAAAACGCAGCGCGAGCTGCAGAAGGCGCTCAAGGAAGCCGGCGCCCGCGCACGCGAACTCGACGATCGCAAGCAGGCCCTGGAAAACCGTGAACGCCAGATCGCCGACGCCGACGCCGAACTTGCCAGCCGGAAGCGCCAACTCGAGGAACTGGAAGCCTCCTTCAACAGCGCTCGCCGCACCGCTGAAGAGACCGAGGCTCGACTCCAGCAGCAGTGGGCCGCCTTGGATCGCGCCCGCCAAGAATTCGAGGACCGTCAGAAACACGTCCAATCCGAAAGCGAGAAGCACCGCCTTGAACTCGACGCCCTCCGCGAGCAGATCTACGCCACCCGGGAGGAACTCGAAGCCCAGCGCTCCGCCCTCGGCGCCTCGTCCGGAGAACTCCGCGAACGCGCCGCCCTCGTCGATCAGCAGCAGCGCGAGCTCGCCGAGCATCAGCGCCAGCTCGACGCCCAGCGACAGCGTCTTGAAGCCTACAAAGCCGAACTCGACGCCCGCCAGTCCGCCCTTGATGGCGCCGGCGCGCAAGCCGACCAGACCCGCACCGAAGCCGAGCAGCAACTCCGCGCCCTCCGCGAGGAACTCGAAACCCGCCAGCGCGCCCTCGACGAGCAGCTCGAAACGTCACGCGCCGAACTCGACGCGCTTCGCGACGAACTTCAGGCCGAACGCGCCGCATTCCTCGCCGAGCGCGAGCAGACCCTCTCATCCCCCGCGAAGACGGCGGCCCCCGCGACCGCCGCCGACGACGCGGAGGCCAGCCTCCTGTGCGGGCTGGCGATCGCCGAATTCTGGCGCAACTTTGTTGTCCCGGAAGACGCCCCCGCCGTTGCGAACCGGGTCTCGACGGACAACCTCGACGCGGAAGACTCCGCCGGCGACCTCGCGGAAGACTCCGCCGTGGCGGACCCTCTCGCCGAATTCGACGCGCCGGTTGCCGAGTCCGGAGACGCTGCCCGGGAGGACGAAGCCCTTGAGCAGGACGACGATCAGCTCGCGGCCCTGCGCTGCGCCGCCGCCGCCGCCCGCGCGGAAATTGAGGCGACGCGCAACGGGGAGGACGCCCTGCCCACCTCGCCCCTGATTACCGGTTCGACGCCGACGATCGACAACGCCGCGCCCGCCGCGGAGCAGACCGCCCCCGCCGCGCCGCGCCGCCCGGAGGACGAGAACCCGGCGCTCATCGAAAGCCTCGATCAGGACGCCCGCGAACGCCTCAAAGCCCTGCGCCGCATCAACCCCCACCGCACCCTCTCCGAACTCAT
>BOJX01000114.1 GCA_016860685.1 Planctomycetota bacterium | reverse complement strand
ACTCGCCCCTGTCGAAGCTGTCGGACGTGCTTCCCTGATCGTGCCGCCGATGTCACGACTTCATCGAAAAATGTCCATCATCGTCCCGACCTACCGCGAGGCCGCAAACCTCGAGGAATTGACTCGCCGACTCTTCTCCGCGATCCGCGGCTCGGGCTGGGAGGCGGAGCTGATCCTCGTGGACGACGACTCCCGCGACGGCACGGCGGAACTGGTCGAGCGCCTCCGCCGCGAGTTCGAGGTGCGTTGCATCACGCGCGTCGGCCGACGCGGCCTCTCGACGGCGGTGATCGAGGGGCTGGACGCCGCCCGGCATGATGTGCTCGTCGTGATGGATGCGGACCTTCAGCACCCGCCCGAGCTTGTCCCGATCCTGGCGGCGGCGATCGAGGAGGGCGGTGCGCAATTCGTCCTTGCGTCCCGTTACACCGAGGGCGGCGGCATCGCGGAAAACTGGTCGTGGATCCGCCGGCTGGCGAGCCGCACGGCCTGTCTCCTGGCCCGCGGTCTGACCCGCGTTTCGGATCCGATGTCCGGTTTCTTCGCCCTTCCTCGCAAGACCTACGCTCGCGCCGCTAAGCTTTCTCCCATCGGGTACAAGATCGCCCTGGAACTCATTGTCAAGTGCGGCAGTCCCCGGGTCGCGGAGATTCCCTTCCGCTTCGATCTGCGCCGCCACGGCGAAAGCAAGTTCTCGCTCCGCGAGCAGGTCAACTACGTGCGCCACCTGCTGAGGTTGTACGCTTTCCGGCACGGATGGAAGCTGTCCGCGACCCTTGCCGGCCTGATCCTCCTCGCCGCCGCCCTGGCGGCGATCCTCTAAGTAGAACCGAAAAGAGGGTTACCCGAGCCGCGCGGCTTCAGCCCGCGCGAACGGTACGGGGTCGCGGAGGGACGCACGCTCCTTGCAGCGGCGTCAGGCGATCGGCTTCCGCCCGCGCCGACCTGCCGCGCGGCGACAACCAGGCTCAAAGAGGGTGCCTCTTGCCGCGGTTCCACCCGGCCGCGCCCGGTAAGGCGACGACGCATGATGGACAACCGGCAAGCGCGTGGACGGACGAGGGGGGAACAAGGGAACGGTCGCCTCGTTAGGGCGCCAACAACGCCTTTCGGGCGTCGTAAAAAAAACGAACCGACCGACGCCTGATTCAGGCGACGGCCGGATCATCTTCGCTTCTCGGATCGCTCAGTTCCGCACGGGGATCCGCACGACCCTCTCGGTGCTGTTCAGATTGGTATCGGTTTCTTCAAACTCGTAACTCGAAGCGGACTCGAAAACCCGCCGCACGGGAGGGCGCCGCGTGGACGCCCCCCCGGCGACGAAAACTTCACAAGCTACGTCAGACTACCGGCAACGCTTGCAGTTGCGCGGCGGAGCGTCGCAGCCGACCAGATCAGCGCTGACCTTGCAGGCCGCGCCGTTCGGGCAGGCGTTGAAACCACGCAGACGGCTGGCGCAATCGTTCGCGCTGCGGCATTCGGTCGTGCAGACCAGGTCGCCGCGGACGTACGGGCAGGCGTCGCACACCTTGCCGCACAGGTTCGCCTTGTTCTTGACCTTGCTGACCTGATAGATGCAGCGCGGGGTCGGCGGACCGCACTTGACCGAGATCGCCTGGGCGATCGTGCCAACGCCGAAGCCGATGTTGCCGCTGGAGATCCACGTCGTCGTGCCGTAACCGCCGTTTCCGCCGCGGTCGAGGCGGTCGCGCATGTGAATATCGCAGTTCACCTGCGTGCCGTCACGCAGCACGTAGTACCAGTCACCGCCGCTCGTCTCATCGTGCGGCTGGATCTCGATGAACACGTTGCCCGCCGGCGCGCAGACCGAGCCGTCGCCGTTGACCGTGTTACGATACCCGATCAGACCGAAGATGGTGTCCGCGAAGGTCGTCGAGCTGGTCGCCTGACCGTCGGCTTCGCTCTCCGAAGCCTCGTTCGGAGCGCAGCTGCCGTTGTCGGCGTAAATGGCCACGAACGAGCCGCCCGCCGGCGCCGGGTTGCCCAGGAAGCCGACGTAGTCGCGGATCATGTCGCCGAGGCAGCAATCTGACTCGAACGTCACGTCGTCCACGCACTGGAGGTCATAGAGCCTGCCGAAGACGCCCACACCCGACCACGCGTCACCGTTGCCGTTGACGTAGGCCTGACGATCGGTGATGTCGAGGCGATTGTAGATCTCCTCGCCCGGATTGAGCTGCTCGGTCGGGATGTTGATCTTCCCGAGCACCTTGCCGCCCTGCGCCGGACCGATCTGCGCCGGCGACGGCGTGTCGGCGAACGCGCCGACGCACAGAGAAAGAGCCAAAACAGCAGACAGAAGAGTTCTCATGCCGAAATCCTCCTCAAAAGAAAAAAAAGAACCCCAAAAACACCGGACCACCGAAACCGGTTCTGAACGAACCGAACGAAAGGACATCGCTTGCCAACCTCTTCCCGAAAAGGCCGAGCGGGCCGTCTCCCCGTACTCCCTTGCCCGCACGGCTGCGGTGGTGTGAATTGCTTCCCCCTCCTCACCGCCCGTTGGTGAAGTTACACGGATCCCCCCCCCCGAAGTCAAGCGCTTTCCCGATGAAAAGTTTCCCAGATCACGATTATTCACCTGCACGTCCCATAAGACCAAAATTACGCCCATTAAACATGAATTAATCACGGAACCGCCTTGAAGTCGGCTCCTCCGCATCTTTCGAACCTCACGTCCTGATACCCTCAACTGTTGCAAAACCTTCGAGCCGGCTCATCGCAGGTTTACCCCTGCGCCCTTGTCCGTAGAATGCCTGAAACGCTGGAGTCCGCTCCCGGTTTCATGCCGGGACTGGCGGCTGCGTCAGTGCATTCATTACCAGGGAGAACCAGGTGCCCGATCAACCCGACCAGAAACTCATCATTGATTCCGACTGGAAGGCCGAGGCTCAGCGGGAGAAGGAACGCCTTGCCGAGGCGGAGCGCAAGACCTCGCAATCCGGCGGCGGGGCACACGAACCGCGTTTCGCCGACCTGCTCAACCTGCTGGTCATGCAGGTGATGGCGTCGCTGGGCGGGATGGTCGGTCCCGGGGGACAGGCGATGCCGCCCGACTTCGCCGCCGCGCGCTATTTCATCGACCTGGTCGAGTACCTGGGCCGTAAGACCCAGGGCAACCTCTCCCCGGAGGAAAAGAACCTTCTGGATCAGGTGCTCTACGAGCTTCGGATGGAGTTCGTGCGCCTGACCGGCATGATGGCGCCGGCGGCGGCCTCGCCGCAGAACGCTGCGAACCCTGGCGGATTCGCTGCCGATCGCTGAACCTCCGCACAACACAGGCGCGGCGGACCCGTCGCCCGCGCTGGTGACCGGGCGTCGCATTCATGCCGCTGATACCGATCCGAACCGAGTCGCCCGTCAAGCGCAAACCGTGGGCCAACATCGCCCTGATCGCGCTGAACGCCCTCGTGTTCGCCGTGCATGCCCTGCCGCTGGGAGGGTGGTCCGACCGCGTCGAGCGCGCCATGGCGCTTCAGACGCTCGCCCCGGCGACCTATCAGTTTCTCACCTATCAATTCGCCCACGCCAACCTGACGCACCTGCTGGGCAATCTGGTGTTCCTCTGGGTCTTCGGCAACAGCGTCAACGGGAAACTCGGACACGGACCGTATGTCCTGTTTTATCTGGCCGGCGGAGTGTTCGCCGCGCTGGGATACGCCTGGCTCGACGACCAGGGGACCGTCTTGATCGGCGCCTCCGGCGCGATCGCCGCGGTGACCACGGCCTACCTCGTGCTGTTTCCGCGCAGTCACGTGCTCATCCTGTCGCTGGTGGTCCTGATCGGTGTGTTCCGCATCCCGGCGATGATCCTGATTCTGGTCAAGATCATCCTCTGGGACAACGTCGTCGCGCAGTGGCTGGACCCGGATACGAGAGTTGCGCATGAGGCGCACCTGGCGGGGTATCTTTTCGGATTCGTCGCCGGGTTGGCGCTGCTGGCGGCGCGGGCCGTGGCCCGGGATCATTACGATCTGCTGTCGTTGTGGGACCGCGCGCACCGGCGGTTCATCTGGCGCAAGGCGGTCGCGGAGTTCTCCGCTCCGCAGCGGGGGCTGGACGGTCGGATCATCCCCAAGGCCGTCGCCCAGGCGCGATCCCCCGAGACCTCAGCGGCGCTGGACCGCATCGCCGAAGTTCGCGAACGCATCCGGGAGAAACTGGCGTCGGGCGACGTGACGGGCGCTTGTGACGCGCATCAGATGCTCGTGTCGATCGACCCGCAGCAATGTCTGTCGGAGCGGGAGCAGCTTCTGATCGCGCGAGGCTACTACGCTCAGGGACGGATGGCGCAGGCCGCCGCGGCCTTCGAGCGCTTCCTCGCCACCTATCGCGACTCCTCCGAAGCGTCGGGCGTGGCGCTCCTGCTGGGGATCATCCAGGCTCGTGACCTGGCGAACTGGACGGCGGCGTGGAACCTCCTGTCGGCGTGGGCCGATCGCATGCCCGACGCCGCTCGCGAAGCCCAACTGCGGACCTGGCTCGCCGAAGCCCGCCGCCGCCTCAACGACCCGGACGACCCCCGCCCCTCAGTCCCGCGCCCGTAATCGAGGTTGATCGCCTTGAACATCCGCTGAGCCTTCCGGAACCGCCGCTGCTCCGCAGGCGCCGGCGATCCGAAGACCTTTCGCCTCCGCAGCGTCTCAGCCGGACTGGGCGCCTTCGTCACCTCTTTTCGAGTCTCGATTGCCTGCAAACACTTGACCTGTTCCGACGGTGATAAACAAGTATTGCTTTCAGGATTGAAATGATTCTGTTAACAGCGTCTTTCCCACGCCGCGCTGTCGTGAGTATCCACGAATCCGTCAAGGTTTGACGCCGCGTTTTCGACTCCGCAGCGGCCGCCTGCAACGCAACGGGCGGCGGATCGTAAACTGGTTGAGCGGAACCGTTGGGGGCCGAACTGGCGAGATCCGTCGCCTTCGGCTAGCATCCGCCAGCTTGAGAGACGTCGTTAACGGAGAACGGCGGTTTCGCGGCAGCCGGTGGCGCGGATTCGTTCGAGCGTTGCCAGGGACGCGACCGATGTTGAAAAGGGAGGGAGTCCTCCCGATTACGGGTCAGCGGCGTGCGGTGGACGTTCCAGCGCACGAGGCGGCGGTCAGGCGCTCCGGGAGTGTTCCGCACTTGAGCATCATCAGACGTCGTCCCGTCCTTGCCCGTCTTCTGCTGCGCGTCGGCCAGGCGCTGCCGATCCTGTGCCTTGGCGGGGTTATTCAATGTCGTCAGGCGCCGCGCTCGCTGAATCTGGTCACGGCGCCGTCCGACAGCGGCGCGTCGGAGACGGTCTCGCCGGAAACGCTGTCGCTGATGAACCTTGCGGCGGACGATCCGCTCGGGTTTCTACGCTACTGCCGTGAGTCATGCGCGAAGAACGTCCGCGCCTACCGATGCATTTTCCTGAAGCAGGAGCGGATCCGCGGAGTTCTCGGCGCGGAGCAGGAGATTGAAGTCGTCTTCCGCGAGGAGCCTTTCAGCGTCCACATGAAGTGGCTGCGAAACCCCGGCGGGGCCGAGGAGGCGGTTTACGTCGCCGGTGAGCTGCGCGACGAGGAGGGCCGGGAACTGGGTCGGTTCAAACCGGCGGGCGTCATCGGGCTTCTCGTGGACGAAGTAACGCTTCCGATCGAGGGAGAAGAGGCGCGGAAGGATTCGCGGCGCACGCTCAATCAATTCGGATTCCGGAACACGCTGGACCTGATCGTCAAGTACTGCGACGCGGCCCTGACGTCGTCGGAGTATTCCCTGAAGTTCACCGGCGTCGGGAAGATCGGCGGTCGGTCGACGCTGACGTTCGAGCGGAGGCTTCCGTATTCGGGGGAGGACGGCGCGTACCCGGACCGCCTGCTGGTGGTGCATATCGACCAGGCGTGGCTGGTGCCCCTCGGTTGCTTCGCCTACGCGGACGATCGCAAGGAGCGTTTGCTCGGCAGCTACGTGTTCACGGACGTGGAGTTGAATCCGAAGGGCGCGTGGCCCGCCGCGGATCGGCTCGCCGCCGGCGAGCCTTGAAGAGGGCGCGACGCTCTCGCCCCTTGTCGGACGCACGTCCGGGTTCCCGCGTCACCGCCGTTTGATGGACCTCGCCTCGCGCGTCACGGGGGGCCGGACAACGCCTCGCGGCAGCGGACCGGGGTTAGAGGTCTTCGTCGTCGTCGCCGAGTTCTTCCTCGTCCTCGTCGTCGTCGAAGTCGTCGAAGTCCTCGTCTTCGAAATCGTCGTCCTCGTCGTCGTCGAAATCGTCGTCCTCTTCCTCTTCGAAGTCAAAGTCTTCTTCTTCTTCGCCGGCGGCGATCGGTTCAAGATCGCCGGCCAGCTCCGAAACGCGCCCGGCCAGGAGTTCGGACGCCTGCATCTCGAACTCCCGGGGAACGAGGATCTCGACCAATGAACTTGGCTGCGTGGTTCGCGTGGCGCCTTCCGTCCACTCCACAGCAATCTGGGCCTCGATGCCCGACTGCGAAAGAAGCCGGACGTACCGTTCCGCTTCGCCGGCGTCCGCGGCGAAAGCGATCGACGACCAAGCCGGCGAGGAATCCGCATCGAGATGCACCGCGCTGTTCGTTTCCTTGTCGAGTAACGCCATCTTCATGCCTCCCAGTATCCGCCGCACCAGGACCGACGGGTCGCCGAATCCGGGTCGGTGATTCCGCTGACTCCGCATCCGCACACACCGCGTTTCCGCCGGAATCGGGCAGCAGTGTAGTAGCCGACCTTCACCGGTCAAGCGGTCCCGCCGCCCCTTCCGACGCCCGCCTCGGGTGACTTACGGCGTCCTTGAAACGGCGTCAAGATTCGATCAATATCCCTCCACGGAAGCCCGAATACACGACACGGCGGTTTCGCGCGGACGGGCGTGATTATCCCCGGAACCAGCCGGTGGCCGGGGACGTCCCGACGGAGCCGCTACTTTGGGAGTCACAGCACATGTCAAGTTCGATGACGCAAGGCCCGCAGGGTCCGCCGCCTGAAGATTACCGCCCCGCGGCCGATCCCGCCGCGGCGTTGCGCGGCGGTCCGGAACCCGCCGGAGAATTGCCGAAGGAGACCCCGATCTGGACCGGACGGACCCACTGGAAGTATTTCCTTCCGGGCGTGGCGCTGTGGGTGCTGGGCATGTTGGCCGTGAGCTGGCTGCTGCTGAAGGCGTTCGCCTCACCGGAGTCCACCTGGGTCGGGACGTTGCTGACGGTGTTGTGGCTGGGTAGCGCAGTGGTGGTCTTCGGGCGCATTGCGATCCGGATCATCGGGCAGCGCTACCGTCTCACCACGCAGCGCCTCTTCATCGAGAAGGGGATCCTGTCGCAGACGATCGACCAGACCGAGCTGCTCCGGGTGGATGACGTGCGGATGCACCGGACGGTCGTCGACCGGATGTTCGGACTGGGAACCGTCGAGGTCATGTCCACCGACTCGACGAACCCGCGCATCCGGATCGTCGGGATCGCCGCGCCGGACACCGTGGCGGAGCATATCCGGATGAACATGCGCGTCATGCGCAAAAAGGCGCTTTTCGTCGAGAATCTGTAACCCCGGTCCGTCGGCAGGTTGTGCTCCTTTCGAGCGGGAGGGATGGTGTTCCGGGGCGAAACCCGTTTCGGGTCGCCTCCGAACCGCGGGCGCTGCGCAGAATTCGCCGGCTGCCCGATAACGACCGCCCGCTGGCCGCGCAAGTTCACCCGCGCCGGACGGCGACCGATACTTCGGGAAATGTCCACCGCGACGGTCGCAAATCCTTATCTGCGCGAGGCTGTGCTCACGGCGTCTCCCGAGCAGCTTCAGCTCATGCTCTATGACGGAGCGATCCGCTTCACGATGCAGGGACGGGAGGCGCTGCTGAAGAAGGACTTCGAGGCGGTTTACAACGCCTTGACGCGGGCGCAGAAGATCGTGCTGGAGATGCACGCCGGATTGCGCCCCGAGGTGAACCCGACGTTGTGCGAGCGCGTCGGCGCGCTGTACATGTTCGTCTATCACAAGCTGGTGGACGGTTCGGCGCACCACGACGTGCAGGCACTGGACGACGCCCTCAAGATCCTCCGGCTGGAACGGGAGACCTGGCAGCTTCTGTGCGACCGGGTGGCGACGGACCGCGGCGGCGATCTCGTCGCGAGCGATTCCGAACCCGAGCCTGGGACGCTGTCCGTCGAAGTCTGACGCCGCCGTCGTTGCGCGCCCTCCCTTCCGATCATCCCGGAGATTCAGAGGCAGCGTCACGACCGATCCCCTCTTCCGCAGACCGGACGCTTCCTGACGACGGGTGAGGCTTGGCGGGGTATTGCCGGTTGCCTCTTCTCGCCCGTTTCCTGACCGGCGCAACTCGGAAAGAGACGGAAAAAGAACCGGCGACGGGGTGCGTTTTCACGCGCCGCGTCGCCGGTTGCATTTTCTCACCCTGCTGAAAGCGTCAGGCGATTACGGGCAGACCGCGCCCGCTTCAAGCCCGCAGGCCGGAACGCGGACCGTCCCCGACGCGCTCGGGCACTCCTTCGCTTTCGCCTTGCCGCGAGAGTTCGCGACGGACTGGATGCAGGTTCCGCCGGGCATCGCGAAACCGTAAGAGTTGCCCGGGGTTCCGTTCTTGAGGACCGCCTTGGCGAAGCACCCGCATCCCTTGGCGCGGGTCTTGACCTTCAGCAACTCCCCGCCCGCACAGCCGTCGCTCGGGCAGGCCACGCCGTAGGTGTGATCATTGAGGATCGGGCTCCACGGCCAGTTGGCGTGCGTCAGGCGGACGCTGCCGATGCCCGCGGCGTGCTCAAACCCGATGAACAGGGGCGACGCGTCGCCGGGAATCGTCACCGTCATCGTGCCGATGTTCGCTCCGGCGGAATCGAAAACTTCCACGACCGCGCTGTCGCCGAATCCGTTGAACGCCAGCACGTCCACGCCCATCGCGGTGGTGAAGGTGTCGTACCGGATGACGATCTGCCGATCCCCGGAGTTGCTCAGGATCGTCCGGGTGGGAAGGTTGAAGTAATTGTGGCCGTTCCACTGCAGGCTGCTCGTCGTCAGGTAGCTTGCCCCGTCATTGACGAGTCCCGGACCTTGCCCTTCATACACGGTGGTCTCGTCAAGAACCGTGTTCCCGCTGCTGACCGCTCCGCCGTCGGAGATGTTGAACGCCTCGAAATGATCCGTCGTGCCCGCGCCGCCGAGCAGGTTGTTAAGATCCGTGCGGCTGGCGATGAACCCAGCCGGGTAGACCTCTCCGTCCTTCGGCGGAACATTGAACACTCCCGCCTCTCCGAACGGCGCGGTCTGCTGAGCCAACGCCGGGAGACAAAGCCCCGCGATCCACATCGAATAAAGAATCCGCTTCATGATTCCCTCCTCCTCGGAGTCATACCGGCGGCGCCGTTGCTCCGGACGACATCGTCCGGTCAAACCGCGCGGGCACCCCTCATACAAACCGGCTTGCCCCCGAGACAGTTTATCCGCCCGCGCCCACCGATTACAATTCGGAAAAGGTCAATAATTGAGAAACCCCCTGCTTGCGACTTATCCGCCCGTATTGAAAAGGGGTGGTTCTCACGCGAGAGGGAGCACCGCGGCAAGCATCGCCGCGACGCTGACGCGCCCGCTGCCCGTCAGGAACAATTGCCGGGTAGATTGAATGAGCACTCTGAGATGACGGCATCCGCTGCGAAACATCGTCCTCTCTGGCTTTGCGCCCTGGGGCGTCGCCCGCTTCCTGGCGAACTCGCCGTCGCGGGTGCGCGTTACGG
>BOJX01000113.1 GCA_016860685.1 Planctomycetota bacterium | reverse complement strand
GTTTGGCGCACGCGACTTCGCCTCCCGTCGCGCAGACCTGCACGATCTGACGCGGGGAACTCGCCGTCGCCTGCACCGGCGCACACGTCACGACGCACGCGCCGCCCTTGTATTCCTCAACCAACGCCGACGCCGACGCCGCGCCGGCGACCGCGCTGATGAACCACCCGAATCCCTGCCAAGCCAGCATCATGGTTCGACTCCTTTTCACTAACTCGCCGCCCGCCCCGCAGATTCCTTAACACCGGGCGTCTCGACACCCTCTCAAACACCGTCCTGACGACCTGCTCGCTCACGACCGACGCCCTGTCCTTCCACCGCCCTCGTGCGATTCAGCTCGAGAATGTAATACCGCCCGTCCTTGCCGATCACGCCGATGACGTCCCGCTGTGTGTCGCGCCGCTGAATATGCCCCGGCGCCGTGCTCACCGGCTGATTTAATGTCATTCCCGCGCTCGGCGAGCGGAAAATCCCGTCGCGCCCGTCCACGCCCCCGGTCACGGTGTTCGACGTCCCGCCGGGGGGGGCGGGCATCGTCACCGCCATCAGAAGCGCCGCCGCCGCGGACAGGGGCACAAACCACTGCTCCACCCGCCGCCACCACGACACCCGCACGCCTCGGCGCAGCACATCCCCGCGGTCCGACGCGAGTTCCGCCACGGAACACGGGTCAATCCCGCCCGCCCCTGCTTCGCCCGTCAGCCTTGCGGGTTTCGACAGCAACTCGCTCAGCGACTCTCCGGCGAGACGGCTGATCTCCGCATACGCCTCATGAACGCGCCGAAGTTCAGGATCTTTCAGCAGATCCCGGTTCAGCAACAGGGACTCCTCATCCCCCAACTCGCCGTGAATCTCCCGGACGATCCGCAATTCGTCATGTTCGTCCAAGGGTCTCATGTTGAATCATCCCCCTGACTCGCAAGGGCCTGACGCATCATCCTCATCGCCCGCACCAGCCTCGTCTCCACCGAATCCACCGGCATATCCATCACATCCGCGATCTGCCGGTACGACCAGCCCTCCAGATGCCGCAGCACAAAAGGCTCCCGGTAAAGCGGCGGCAGCGACTCGATCGCCTGCAAGACGCGCTCCTGTCGCTCGTGGCGCTCCAGGTTTCGCGCCGGGTCGATCTCGCGCGGGTCCAGCGGTTCATCCACCCCCGCGCTGACCTGACCTCGCCGACGCCGCGTCGTATCTCGACCCGCGTCCAACGCCGCGTGGCGCGCGATCGAATACAACCACGTCTTCCACCGCTGAGGGTCGTTCAGCGTGTCAATCCGCTGCCAGACCGCCATCCACACCTGCTGAACCACGTCATCGACGCGATCCTTGTCCCCCAGCACCGCGTACACCACGCCGCGGACCCACCGGCTGTTCCGCTGCACCCACTCTGAAAACGCTGACGGATCGCGCGCGCGAACCGCTTCAACCAGCGCCGTCTGCGCATTCTCCAGCGTTCGAACCGGCATGCCCATCTTCCCTTAATGACGAACTGGATGACGCCGTCCTGTCAGGGCGCCTGCGTCCCGCTTCGCGGAACCCGGTCCCGCCACCGACACGTCCGCGGATGCGGGCCGCCCCGAAAGGATGTCGGTGAATTCCGCCGTCCGGGAACCTTAACGCCCCGGCAGATCCCCCGCGATCGCAACTCCGACGTTTGCGAGGCTGCCGTCACCGGGCACACGCCTCGGCGCCGTGCAATACCGGGTCAGGGCGTCGTCTCGATCACCTTCCGACCAGATCGCGCCAAGGCGGCGGCAAGGGCGTCTTCCGTCATCCAGGTGACGACCGCGCGATCGTCCTGCCAGGATACAACCGCCCGACCGTCACGGTGCAGGAAGCACGCGACCGGAACCGTGCAGGCAAGAATCAGGTCTGAACCGGAACCGGAGCCCGCCTCGGCGACGACCGGAAGGAGCCGCCAACCCCGTGGTTCATTGATGCCGGCCAGCACCGACGCCGTGATCTCCGGAGGTGTTCCGCCTTCCGGAACGTATGAAACGAGGTAATCGACAAGACGCTCCGCCGAGTCCACCGCCGTGCGCTGCCGACGATGATCCGTCGTGTAAAGCAGCAGCAGCGCAAACCCCAACAGCCCGATTCCAAGCAGCGCTGCCGCACGCGTTGTTCGAGCACGATGCCTCTGAGGAAGATCCGGCGCGGATTCCGGTGGACCGGTCGGGCGGGTCATGAACTGCGAAATCCTCTCTCCGCGCCCCGCTCGGAAAACGAGAACCCGCGAGGCGCGGTTCAGAGCTTCTCGTCTTCGTCCGGTTCGATCGAAGTCTGATCGGCGCTCGACGCCAACGCCTCCAGTGCGGCGATCGGATCCATCTCGTCGTCACTCGACAAAACGTGCTCGGAGGTTCGGATCGACGGTCCGGCGCCCGCGGCGGCCCGGCTTCGCGCCATCAATTGCTCCCGGATGTCCTTCAGTCCTTCGTCGTCCGGCTCGCCGTTAACCTGCACCGTGAACGTCACCGGTCCGATCGTGATGAAGTCGCCGGGCTCGCAGTCCTCTTCGGTGACGCGCTGGTAATTGAGGAACGTTCCGTTTGCGGCGCCGAGGTCGCGGATCGTGCACCCGTCCTCGTCTGCGATCACTTCAGCGTGAAGTCGAGAGACCTCCGAGGAAGGAATGCGGATATCGCAGTCGGTCTTGCGCCCGATCGTGTTCGGACCCGTCTTCAGCGGAAAGTCCCGCCGCGCCCCCGACTTGTCGAACATCACCAGCGTGACGCTCATCGACCCAGACCTTTCCGAAAGCTCCGCCCTGGCGCGCCTCGCACAACGCCGGCGCCAAGCCGCAAGCATGTCCTGGACCCGTTGAAATAATATACATGCCGCCCGACCGGAGCAACCGATCGCCCCCCACGGCACGGCCTGCAACGCCGCTCCCCTCCTGTGCCCGCGCGTCACCCCCCCCCATCAAGCCCTGCGGGATCCGCGACCCGCTCGAATGCCGCAAGAAAGTAAGACAGCCCCGGATAGTCGTGACGAAACACCCGTGACGCGCCCGTGACGCACGCCAGCCGTTCCAGCAGATCCGCATCCTCCTCTGGCTCGCGAGGACGAACGTAACACGCAAGGAACGCCGGATCCTCGATCAAACGCTCCTCGATCGGTGTAAAAGGCTTGAGGTTCCGAAAATCGTCATCGCCTTGCCCTCGCAACGGCGCTTGAAGCGTCAGGATCAGAAACCGCGGGTGCTGGTCAAAGACGTACCCCGGGTCAAACCTCTTGCACAAAAAAGGACCGGGAGCGCGCGCAATCGTCCGATCCGTAAGACCCGTAATATCAAGAATGCGCAGGTCGGGATTCAGGAAACTCACGAGACCGATGTCCATCAGCGCCACGACATCCCCCGAACGCGCCGAGCCTGAGAGCCACGCCGCCAGTTCAACGTGCCCTTTCCGGTATCCCTCCGCACGAACCCGGATCTCACCCAGGTCGCGCGACACCGCCTCCCCTTGCGCCGTCCACAACCACGCGGTGCATGCCGCCAGCGCCCCCAGCCCCCACGCCGACGCACGCCGCACCGCAAAACTCGCACAAATCCCCGCCGCCGACGCCACGCCCGCCACCGAAGCCGCCGGAACATAAGGGGCGAGAAGCCGGTAACCCGGCATCCAGTCCGGTCCGGTGAAGAACACGGCTGCAACGGCGAACACCGTCACGCACGCGGCAGGCGCGGCGATCATCACAACACGTACCGGGCGCGCCGGCGCTTTCGCCGCAGTCCTCTCATCCCCCTCGACGGTTGCCTCCCGGCGCAGGCGAACGACAATCCACATCAACAGCGGGGCGGCGGCCGGAAGGAGAAACCGAAATACCGCGGACAAGGCGTCTCGGGCGCCGAGGTGATTCCTCGCGAACCCCAGAAGGTACCCCCCTGCCGTCCTTTCAGGCATGCCCCCGGACTTCGCGTAATACGTGTTCGGCAGAAGCTCCCCGTCATAAAGGATGACGCGCAGCGCCAGGTGCGCCGCAACCACGCCTGCGACGATCAGCCCGTCGCGCTTCAACGCCCGGCGCCGCGCCGCATCATGCCGGCCCCCGGCGAGAAACTCCGCCCCCGCCGCCACGACGAACACCGCCACGCCTTCAGGACGGGTCAGCGCCGCCAGTGCAAAGAACACTCCCGTCCACCGCCGTCCCCGTCCGACGGCCTCTCCCGCCATCGCTGCCAGCCCGGCCGTCACCAGCGCCGCGAACAACGTCGTTTCAAGCCCCGTCGTGCTGTTGAGCAGGAACGCGCCGTTGATCGCCGTCAGCAGGGACGCCGCAGATCCGAAAAGCACGCAACTCGTCCGGCTGAAGACGCTCTCGGGAAGTTCCGCAAGCATCCGCCGCGCCAGCACGCCCGCCGCCAGCACCGCCACACACCCGCTCAAAACACCGAGTCCTTTCGCCGCCGGCAGCACGGCGTCATCCCCGGCGATGCGCCAGACCAGCGCCATCAGCGGGACCATCAAGGGGTTGGTGTAGCCTTCGACATGCTCGCCGACGTTGAAATACGGACCGCGCCCCATCGCGAGGAACTTCGCGTAACGGAACGTGATGAATGCGTCGTCGTTGATCTGCGGCAGGAACGGGCGGACCAGCGCCAGGTAGGTCGCCAACGCGACGATCGCGGACATCCACGCCGCGATCCGATCGCGGCGTCGCTGCGGCGCCCCCCTCAACTCAGGCACGTTTCTGCCTCCCGCACCCGAGACCCGCGCGTAGCCCGTCTTACAGACGGCGCCGCCGCCGCATCGGCGTAAACCTTGCTCCGAGCGTCTGCTGGGGCGCCGCCGGCTCAGGCGCCGCGGGTGTCGCCGCGTTCGCTCCGACGGGTTCGGACCGGCCGCCGCCACGTTCCGGCGCTTGCGAAGACGCACCGCGCCCCCCGGTCATGCCATCCCGCGGCGCGCTGGGCACAAAGCCTTCCACGCTGTGATCCGGGATCATTTTGTTGATGAATTTCTCGATCTCGGTGAGTTGCTTGCCCTCTTCCGGCGTAACCAGCGTCACGGCTTTTCCGGCGCGCCCCATCCTCGCGGTCCGCCCGATCCGGTGAACATACGTCTCCGCATAATCCGGAATGTCGTAATTGATGACGTGGGAGACGCCTTCGACGTCAATCCCCCGCGCCGCAAGGTCCGTCGCCACCAGCAGGCGGATCGATCCACTACGAAACCCTTCCATCACCTGCTCGCGCTTCCGCTGGACCAGGTCGCTGTGAATCTCCGCCGCGCTGATTCCCGACTTCGTCAGCCGTGCGGTCACCCGGCTCGCCTCGCGCTTCGTGTTCGTGAAGATGATCGTCCGCTCGACGCCCTCTCGCTCCAGCAGCATCTTCAGCAGCCGCAGCTTGTCATGACGCGGAACCGTCACGTAGCATTGATCCACTTTGTCCACCGTCAGCTCGTCCTGCGAGACGTTGATCTCAAGCGGCAGGCTCGTGAACTGCTGGATCAGCCGGCGGATCGGCTCGTCGATCGTCGCCGACGTGAAGATCGTCTGATGTCGCGTGTGAATCGACCGGAGGATCTTCCGGATGTCGTCCCGGAATCCGATGTCCAGCATCCGGTCCACTTCGTCCAGGATGACCGTGGTCAGCTTCGTCAGCGTCAGGTCGCCACGACCCATGAAATCCATCGTCCGCCCGGGCGTGCCGACCACGAACTCCGGACCTTCCCTCAGGCGGCTGCTTTGCGCCCGGATCTTGCTTCCGCCGTAAACCCCTTCCGATTTGAGTTTCGTGAAATGCGCCAGGCGGCGGACCTCATCCACCACCTGAACCGCAAGCTCCCGGGTCGGCACGAGGCACAAGACCTGAAACGGAATGCCGGGCGTCAGACGCTGAAGCGTGGGCAGGGCGAACGCCAACGTTTTTCCGGTTCCGGTACGGGCCTGTCCCACGACGTCCCGTCCCTCCAGAACAGGGGGTATCATCGCCGTCTGGATGTCGGTGGGCGTGTCAAACCCAAGACGCTGAAGCGCTTCCAGAAACGGTCCCTTGATGCCCAGATCGGCAAACGCCGACGCTTCGTGCTTGTTTCGCCGCATTGAGTCCTTTCGTCCGACCTTCCTGACGCCAACGGCCAAAATATATCACGTCCCCGCCGGGATTCAACGCGACCCCGACGTTAGTGCGATCGGGTCTGTCCCGATGTTGCCGCAAAAATTGAGATACCCACGGAACTGATGCGGCAGTACACTGGCTCGAATGTCGCGGCTGGTGACGCATCAGGTCGGTAATCTGCGCATCGAGGGCTTCTCCCTCGCGGGGGAGGAGACCGTGCTGATCGTCCCGGAACTGAACGTCTGCTTCGACCCCGGTCGCGCCCCGCGCGAGATCATTGCGATCGACAACGTATGCCTCACCCACGGTCACATGGACCACGCCGCCGGGATCGCCTACTACCTGTCGCAGCGCAATTTCGTCGGCATCGCCCCCGGCCGCGTCATCGTCCACCGGGATCTGGCCCAGCCCATCCAGCGCTTGATGGCGGTCTGGGTGGACATCGAAGGACACCCGACGCCCGGAGAAGTTGTCGGCGTTCAGCCGCTGGAGGACGTGCCGCTTAGACGGGATCTGGTGGTGCGCCCGTTTTCGGTCAATCATGATCGCTGCTCGCTGGGCTTCTCCGTCATTGAACGAAGGCACAAGCTCAAGGCGGCGTATTCGGGCAAGACCGGTCCGGAACTCGTGGAGCTGAAGCGACAGGGCGTAACGATCGATGAGTGGCGCGAAATCACGCTGGTGACCTGCTCGGGCGACACGGCCCTGGGGCGCTGGCTGGAGCACGCTTTCGTGCGGTACACAGAGGTGCTGCTGGTGGAATGCACGTTTATCGACGAAGACCACGTTGATCGGGCCCGCGGCGGGAGGCATATCCACGTCCGCGATCTGCCGAAGATTCTCGACGCCGTCCCCGATGCGCGTGTCGTGCTGACGCACCTTTCACGCCGGACTGACCTTCGTCGCGCCAAGGAGGTCGTCCAGCGGTTCGTGGGCAAGAGCGCGATGGAGCGGATCCTGTTTCTGATGGATCGCCCGCCGAAGGGACGTCCGCAGCCTCGGGACGGCGCCGCCTCCCGTGAAGCCCACCTGTCCCGGTGAGCGGATCGGGAGCGATCAGACAAGGACACGCTCGGGCGCGGGTTGCGGGCGGGCGTCCTCCGGGGTAGCTTTCGGCCTTTCTTTCCCGCGTAAGAGGCGCGAGGCGGGTCGGGGAGCGGTAAGCGTGGCGAAGGATGGAAACGTTGCGGCATCCGCGGGACTGGCGCGGATCGGCCTGACGCGGACGGGCGAAATCCTCAGCAATCTGCCGGTGGCGGAATTGTATGAGCGGGCGCTGGCGGGCGGGGAGGGCCTGCTGGCTTCTAACGGGGCGCTGGTCTGCTCCACCGGCGCGCACACCGGCCGGTCCCCGGGCGACAAGTACACGGTCGAGGAGCCGACCACCCGTGACGCGATCTGGTGGGGTCCGAACCGGGCGCTTTCCGAGGCCGCTTTCGACCGCCTTCACCGCCGGATGGTCGATCACTACGCCTCGCGCCGCGTCTACGTCCGGGACTTGTATGCGGGAGCGGACCCGCGCCACCGCCTGAACGTGCGCGTCGTGACGGAAACGGCGTGGCACGGGCTTTTTGCAAACCAGCTTTTCATCCGCCCCGAGCGCACCGAACTTGAGAGATTTGAGCCTGACTTCACGATCTTGAATGCGCCAACGTGCCTCGCGGATCCGCAGACGGACGGAACGCGCTCGTCCACGTTCGTCGTGATTCACTTCGCCCGCCGTCTTGTTCTGATCGGGGGGACGGCGTACGCCGGCGAAATCAAGAAGAGCATCTTCACGGTGATGAACTACCTGCTGCCGGTCAAAGGCGTGCTGAGCATGCACTGCTCCGCCAACGTCGGGGCGGCGGGCGACACGGCGCTCTTCTTCGGCCTGTCGGGGACGGGGAAGACGACGCTCTCGGCCGATCCGCAGCGCCGCCTGATCGGCGACGACGAACACGGCTGGAGCGACGACGGCGTCTTCAACATCGAGGGCGGCTGCTACGCGAAGTGCATCCGCCTCTCGCGCGAGCACGAGCCCCAGATTTACGCGGCGATCCGTTACGGCGCCGTGCTGGAGAACGTGGCGCTCGACCCGCGGACGCGCGAGCCGGATTACGACTCGCAGGAGCGGACGGAGAATACGCGCGCCGCCTACCCGCTTACGTACATCGACAACGCGGTGATCCCCAGCATCGGTCCGCATCCGAAGCACGTCGTCTTCCTGACCTGTGATGCTTTCGGCGTGCTGCCGCCGATCGCGCGCCTGACGCCGGCGCAGACGATGTATCACTTCATCAGCGGTTACACGGCGAAGGTCGCGGGGACGGAGCGGGGCGTAACCGAACCGCAGGCGACGTTCAGCACCTGCTTCGGCGCGCCGTTCCTTCCGCTGCCTCCGATGCGTTACGCGACGATGCTGGCGGAGCGGGTGCAGCGGCACGGGGCGCGTTGCTGGCTGGTAAACACCGGGTGGAACGGCGGTCCGCACGGCGTCGGAAAACGCATGAGCCTGCGGCACACGCGGGCGATGATCCGCGCGGCCCTGAGCGGAGAGCTGGAGCGCGTCGCCTTCGAGGCGGATCCGGTGTTCGGCATCGAAGTGCCGACCTCCTGCCCCCACGTTCCGCCGGAGGTTCTTAACCCGCGCCGGACCTGGTCCGACCCGGCGGCTTACGACGCCCAAGCCGCGCATCTCGCCCGGCTTTTTGTCGACAATATCCGCAAGTTCGAGGGCATCTCCGCCGAGGTCCGGTCGGCCGGTCCTCGAGCTGAGTAAGTTCGGTATGTCACAGCAGGCCCGCCGTCCGCAAGGCGGTGCTTGTTAACTGAGCCGCACCGAAGAACGCACTCTTATCGCACCCTTCTTCGGATGGTTTTATGCAGCATCCTGATCTAAAATCAAGGCTTTATTAATTACAATTCCGCCGTCACTTTCAGGAGTTTCAAAGTCTCAGCAGGCAGAAGAGAAGCGCTTCTCACAATTGCGGCTCGGTCTCATCACAGCCACAAACCCCTTCCGGCTCGGTTCTAGCGCGTTTCAGCGGAATGAGACCCGTCGCCGCGCGAACAAAGCGGGGAGAGGTTCGTATGTCTACAATGTGGGTGCATGACACCCCGGTCTGATGAGGAACTGTTGCGGGCGTTTGTCGGGGGCGATCCGACGGCGTTCGAACTGCTGGTCCGACGCCACGCGGCGGCGGTGTACCAGTTTGTCGCCCGGTTCACAAAGAACGCGGCCTCGACGGAGGACGTGGTGCAGGAAACGTTCCTTCAGATCAGCCAGTCCGCGGCGGCGTTTGACGGTAAGCGGCTGTTTCGACCGTGGTTGTATACGATCGCGGCGAACAAGGCCCGCGACGTTCTACGCGCGAGCACAAGGCGGCGTGAGTTCGTGTCTGATTTTCGGGACGATCCCGACGAAGCCCGGGCGTGTTACCAGGATCTGCTTCGGGTGGATGTCGAGTCGCCGCTGGGAGATCTGGAAACGGATGAGAGGCGGCGGGCGGTGCGCAAGATCGTGGACGCGATGCCGCACCCGCTGTGGGAGGTGCTGGTGCTGGCGTATTATCACCAGTTCCGCTATCGCCAGATCGCAGCGATTCTGGACATGCCGCTGGGAACCGTGAAAAGCCGGCTTCACGCCGCGGTGGCCTTTCTGGGTCGCGAGTACCGGGCTCTGCGGACGGTGGAGGCTCCGGCTGCGGACGAAGACGTGGAATAAGCGAGTGAAACCGAAGCCCGACAAACCGGTTGAGGAACTCCTGCTGGATCGTCGTCTCGGCGAGATGGATCCGGACGATCGCGCCTGGATTGAGGATCGCCTCGCGGCCGATCCGCAGGTGAAGGCGATGAACGCCGCGCTCGGCCGGACGCTTGAGGCGCTCGACGCGCACTGGACGCCGCC
>BOJX01000112.1 GCA_016860685.1 Planctomycetota bacterium | reverse complement strand
TCTTCCTCATCAATGACGAAATCCGCCTCTTCCCCCGCCTGCTCCTTGAACGCCTGATACACGCGGTATTCCATGTTCAGCACCCGCTCGCGGATGACCCAGTTATTCAGCCGGTTGGCGATCTCCAGCCCCTTGTTCGTAAACACCGCGATCGCCCGCTGCTGCTCGTCCCCCGTCAGGTGGCGGAAGGCGATGTTCGCCCCGAAGATGCACCACCACCCGAAACTCTCCAGCAGGTCACCGACCGGAAGGTCATCCGTCTCGTCCAGCTTCGCCAGAATCCGCGCGACCGCTTCGTCCGGCGCGACGCCGCCGCGCGCCGCCTCGGCCTCGAGCAATCCCCCGGCGCACGTGTTCGCGATGCTGAACGTCTGCTCGTCGCCGAACTCGCCGTGGAGGGCGTTGAAAATCTCCCGCGCTCGCCCGAGGTCCGCGTACGCGGCGTCCGCATGCGAACGCGGATCCTCCAGCGGAAACTGAAGCATGCGCAGCGATATCCGCCCGCGCACGTAGTACGCAAAGCCCTGCGTGCCCGTGTCGCGGCGGCCTTGCGGCGGGTGATCGTTGAACCAGTCCAGGACGAGCTGCGCAATCCCTCGCGCCTCGGTGATCTCGCCCTGCACGAGAAGCTCGTATGCCAGGTTCGACTCGAGCATCAAACGCAGACCGTCCGAGATCGGCACCTGCTGAAGCCCGCGACGGAGCATCTCCAGCGATTTGTGCGACTGCCCGAGCAGATCCCACGCCCCGGCCTGCCGCTGGCACGCCAGCGCCCGCTGCTCCGGCGTCCGCGCCGCGGAGAACGCCCGCTGCGCGAGGCCCAACATGCCCCGGTAGTCGGCGTTGCGGAACGCCGCCATCGCCGCTTCGTCAAGCTGCTCGAACGTCGCCCCCTCCGCCGCCGAACTCAGCGACGAGTCATCAAACCAGATGAAGTCGATGACCGTCTCGATCGGCCAGTCCAGCACCTGCGCCAGCCCGACGACGAAGTCCAGCTTCGGATTGCCGCCGGGATACAGCTTCGTCACGTGACGGTTCAGCGCGTCGGCGAGCTGATGCTTCGTCCACCCGCGGTAGTGCAGCGCGAGGTCGATCAGCTTGTGCAGGCGGAGTTCCCGCTGCTCTTCGCTACAGGCAATCGCGCCCAGATCCATCACCGGCACTCCGGACCGCGCCGCGGCGTCGCGCCCCGGCACGGGATTCCGCCATTATAACAGGGTCGCACGCCTCACCCGGCAGCGATAACCCTTTTTGCGCTGCGAATTCCTTTCAAATGAGCAACCCATCCGATGTCCCTCTCCTCTCAACACCGCCGCCCTTCTCCAGCTTTACGCGCCGTCGCCCCGGACGCGAGAACCCAGGTAACGCTTCGTTGGAGGAGCCTTCAGATTGCAACTCCCGCACGTCGTGGTCCTCGCAGCGCCGACATCATGACCGGAAGTGGCTGCGCGCCTCGGACACCTTGACGCGAAGCGCCGTCGGGGAAGAAGAGGGTTGCGTCGATCCGCTCACGACGCGCTACGGATAAAAGCGCCCCATCATGCGCGGGTAGGGGATCGCCTCGCGGATGTGCTTGAGGTTGCAGATCCACGCGACGGTGCGCTCGACGCCCAGACCGAAACCGCCGTGGGGAACCGAGCCGTAGCGGCGCAGGTCAAGGTACCACTCGTAGTCCTCCTGCGGCAGGCCTTCTTCATGAATGCGGTGCAGCAGACGGTCGTAGTCCTCCTCGCGCGCCGACCCGCCGATCACCTCGCCGAACCCCTCCGGTGCAAGCAGGTCGAAGTTCTCGACCACCTTCGCGTTATCGCGGGCCTCGCGCATGTAAAAGGCCTTGACGTGTTTCGGATAGTGCGTGACGAACACCGGCCGGTCGTGCAGGCGGGAAATGATCGTCTCGTCCGACCCGCCCAGGTCGCCGCCCCAGGCGAACTCGGCGGCGAGCTTGAGGTGATGCGGAATGTTGGCGATCTGCTCGGCAAGTTCGCCGCGCTCCTCGCGCAGGTCGATGACTTCGGCGGCGGCCTTGTCCTTCTCCCACTGTTTGACGCCGCCCTGCTTCTGACGCTCCTCCAGCTCGGCGACGCGCTGGTCCAGCTCGGCGAGGCGCGCGGTCTTCACGGCCAGATCGCGTTCGAGCAGCTCCTTCGGGCGCGGTCCGCGCAGAAGTTCCGCCGCGTCATCGTAGCGGATGCGGTAAAACGGCTTGCGGATCCGCTCAAGCTGCGTGACGTCGCGCCCCAGTTCGATCAGGTCGCGTTGATGATCACGCAGGACACGGTCGATCAGCGAGCAGACGAAATCCTCGGCCACGTCAAGGACGTCCGACAGGGAGGCGTAGGCGATCTCCGGCTCCACCATCCAGAACTCGGTCAGGTGGCGGCGGGTCTTGCTTTTCTCCGCGCGGAACGTCGGTCCGAAGCAGTACACCTTGCGGTGCGCCATGCACGCCGCTTCAAGATAAAGCTGCCCCGTCTGCGCGAGGTAGACCGGTTCGCCGAAGTAATCCACCTTGAACAGCGTCTGCGAGCCTTCGCCGGCGGCGGGCGCGAAGATCGGCGTGTCGATCAGCACGAAACCGTTGTCATTGAAGAAGCGGCGGATCTGATCGATGATCGTCGCCCGGATCCGCAGGATGATCCACTGCCGCTGCGAGCGGAACCAGAGGTGACGCCGCTTGAACAGGAAGTCGATCCCGTGCGGCTTCGGCGTAATCGGATAATCCGTCGAGGCGCCGACCACCGCGAGGTCCGTCACGTGCATCTCGAATCCACCCGCCGCCCGGTCTTCAGGCCGCGCTGTTCCCGTGACGACGAGGGCGGTTTCCTGCGACAGATGCTTGGCGGTATCGAAAAAATTCTCAGTCTTCTCCGTGCGCTCCACGACGCACTGGCAGACGCCGGTTCCATCGCGGAACTCGAAAAAGACCAGTTTCCCGCTGGGGCGGTTCTTCACCACCCACCCGGACAGGGTCACAACGGCCCCGATGTGGCGCGGCAGATCGCGGATTTCAGCGCGTTTACTCATGCGGCGGAGGATAGGCGAGCCGGCGCGGGGCTTCAAGAATGTCCGGACCGCCCGCGCGCCGCGCTTTTCGGCGCGGCGTCCGTCCGGTACAACGACGGTCATGTCCTTGCTGGTAACGGGTAGCATCGGGATCGACACGGTCATCACGCCGTTCGGACACGCCGAAAGCGTGCTGGGCGGGTCTGCGGTTTACTTCTCCCTGATCGCCTCGCAGTTCACGTCGGTGCGCCTCGTCGGCGTCGTCGGCGAGGACTTTCCGCTGGAGTTTCGCCGCGTCCTGGAAGCGAGGCCGATCGACCTCGCCGGTCTCGAGGTGCGCCGGGGCAGCCGGACCTTCCGCTGGTCGGGGAAATTCGAGGGCGCGATGAACGAGGCCGAGACGCTCAACGTTCATCTGAACGTCCTCGCCGAAGCGCCGCCGCCCGTGCCCGCGTCCTTTCTGGACAGCCGGATCGTCTTCCTGGCGAACACGCATCCGGGGCTTCAGAAAGCGCTGATTCAGCAGCTTCACGCGCCGAAGCTGATCGTCTGCGACACGATGAACCTCTGGATCCGGACCCAGCGAAGCGCCCTGCTGGAAGTGTTCTCGCTGGTGGACGGCGTCATCATCAACGACGCGGAGGCGCGGGAGCTGACCGACCGGGTGAATCTCGTCGAGGCCGCGCAGAAACTCCTGGCCTACGGACCGAAGTTCGCCGTGGTCAAGAAGGGCGAGAACGGCGCGCTGCTCGTGACGGAGCAGGGCACGACCTCACTGCCCGCCTTCCCGACGACGCGCGTGTGCGACCCGACCGGCGCGGGCGACACCTTCGCCGGCGGCATTCTCGGATACCTCGCGCAGTGCGACGACGTGGGCCCGGCGTCGCTGCGCCGGGCGGTGGCGCGAGGGATGGTCGCGGCGTCGTTTACGATCGAGGACTTCTCCGTCGGGCGCCTGCGCACGCTGACCCGCCGCGAGTTCGACGCCCGGCTTGAGCAATATCTGCATATGTTGCGTCTTGATTAGCGATTCCAAGCCTCCGTTAGCGGCTGGCTCACTGGTGATCGGAATCACTCAAGTCGTCGAGCATATGCGGCTGATTGTCGCTGTTCCATCGCCGTTGGGCGGTGAGCGTATATCCGCGACCTCGTGCTTCAGGGTTGGGCAGGGACTTCGCCGTCACCCAGTTGTCGCGCCGATCCCACTCGACATGCCCGTCGCAAAAAACAATATTGGCGCCCTGGCGATGACGTTCGCCGGGCCAACGATTCTGAGGCCAGTCTCCGCCCGGTACAAACTTCGGACGACCATAAATGACGTGGTCATCATCGCCGTCTCCCCTCGAATCGCCGATCGCAATCATGTCGGCAGGATTCACCACGGCTTCAACGGGCACCTCGGCCAGATACGCCCACCTCTCGTAGTCCTCCGGATCCGGATGCATCCCTAATCCTCGTTGACCAGAAAACATCTCCCGATTCCCGCTTTCGTTATATCCGTAGGAAAAGTAGAGCCTGGTGTTGTAAGGATCGCCAATGTGCGGAACCTCATCCTCGTCATAGCCGTATCGGGGCCAGCTCTCGTTCGGCGGCCAAGGGCGCCAGTCCTTTTCATATTTCGGAACCCATGCAAAACCTTGAGGCGCATCAGGACAGTGGAACGTGTCAAGATTACCGTCCAGAACTTGGCGCAGGCGCGCGTTCCACACGTAAATCCACCGAGGGGATTCCCCATGCCAATGCCCTCCCGGGTAATAATCATTCTCCTGCGTGTACACGGACTGCGCCCAGCCCAGGGTGCGCAGGTTGTTTTGACATGTGACAATCTTGGATGAGTCGCGCATGACCTGCGACATGCGCCCGACCACACCCAAAAACAGCATCGTTGCCGTGCCGACCACCACAAACTCCGTCAAGGTGAAACCCCGTCTTGTACCCGCATTTTGAATCACTGACGTGCCCCTTTTTTCCAAGACTTCCTCTAAACCCAACTGCATCCAGCCAGGCAAACTGGTCTCCAAGGTTCTTCACGACAGGTTCGAAAGATAGGATCACCAAACACTCGGTGATCCGTGAGAGCTCACGTCTCGTTGACAAGTCTGTTGAATTTCAAAGTTCTTACGCGTGTAAAAAAAATAAAGCGAGAATATATTTTTGGAACTTATTTCTTAATTCCAGCCGTCCGTTGTCGCTGCTATGCTTTCCTTGCATCCACCTGAATTGCGAGCTTCTTTTCGAGATAGAGAGTGATCCCGTATCAGCAGGCGTTGCGGCTTTTTGTGGCGGTCGAGCTTTCGCCGGGGGTTCGGCGCAAACTGATGGACGCGCAGCGCCGGCTCGCGCCGGAGTGTCCGGACGTGCGCTGGACGCGGGAGGACGCGTTGCACCTGACCGTCCGGTTCATCGGCGACGCGCCGGTCGGACAGGTCGAGGCGCTGGCGAAGGCGTTGACCGCGCAGGCGCGGGAGGTCGAGCCGGTGGACCTTCGCGTGGAGGGGTTGGGCTGCTTTCCGGCGGCGGGCCGCGTGCGCGTCATCTGGGCGGGCGCCGAGGAGGAGACCGGCGACCTCGCGCGGCTGGCGGAGAACGTGGACCGGGCGCTGGCGGAACTGGGATACCCGTCGGACGGCAAGCCGTTTCGACCGCATATCACGCTGGGCCGGTTGAAGGAGGACCGCTCCGGCGGTGCGGTGCGGCGCGCGGTCGAGGGCGCGGCGTTCCGCGGCGGGATCGAGGGGGTCGATGAGCTGGTGCTGATGGCGTCAGACCTCTCGTCGCGCGGTCCGAGATACAGCGTGATCAGCCATCACGCCCTTGGCGAAATCGAGTGACTCGGCGGGGTTATTGAAGGCTGCGGGTCGTCGCAACAAAGGCCAGCCTCCTGAGTCCTCCTCTGACTCCGGGACTCCGTGTTCCGGATGTTCCGTCGTCGTGGCGCGACGCGCATTCCGAGCGGAAGGGGCGGCGGCCTGTGCGGCCTGCCGCCGTGGGTCCGAACCCTGCGCCGTGTGCGGCGCTGGGTGGGCGCCAAACTCATCACCGCAGTCAGATGAGGACTCAGGAGAGGACAATCGCCTCCTCTGTTTCTCTCACCGTCCTCCTTTTTTCAATCGTCCGATCCCGTCAACATCAAAGGAATCGTCCGTCGAATTCCTGGCGCAGCTTGTCGACCAGCTCCTTAATCCCCTGGGCGTCGCGCTTGGTGCAGATGAGCGTGGCGTCGGGGGAGTGGACGATGACCAGATCGTCCACACCGATGGTGGCGATGAGGTGATCGTCTTCGGAGACAAGGATGTTTCCACGCGAGCCGAGGGTGATCGCGTGGCGGCAGGCGGCGACGTTGCCGAGGTCGTCACTGTCGAGCAGCGACTCCAGCGCGGTCCACGCCCCGACGTCCACCCAGTTGCAGTCCATCTCGACGACGAGGACGTCCTCCGCGCGCTCGAGGATGGCGAAATCCACGCTGATCTTCATCAGCGTGGGGTAAAGGACGCCCAGCTTCTCCCGGCGCTGGGGTGTGCCCCAGGCGCGCCCGAGTTCCCGCAGGGCGTCGTGCGAGTTGGGCAGGTGCCGCCGGATCTGGTCGAGGATCGTCTGCGCCCGCCACGCGAACATCCCGCTGTTCCAGTAGTGCTGCCCGCTGGAGACGTATCTCGTCGCCAGCGCGATGTTCGGCTTCTCGGCGAACTCGCGGACCTTGTAGACGTTCTCCGCAACCCGCTCGCCTCGGGCGACGTACCCGTATCCGGTGTGCGGGCTTGTCGGGCGGATGCCGAAGGTCACCAGCGCCTCCGGATGCGCCTCGACGGCCTTGATCGCCGTCTGCACCGAAGCCGCGAACCGCTCGATCGGCGTGATGACGTGATCGCCGGTAAGCACGGTCATGACGGCGTCCGGGTCGCGTTCCGCGAGGATGGCCGCTCCGAGTCCGATGGCGTTGACCGTGTCGCGCCCGACCGGTTCGCCGATCAGGTTCTGTCGTGGGATTTCCGGGATCTCCTCCGCCGTAAGGTCGATCAGCGACTCGCCGGTGATGATGTGGATGCTCTCCGGCGGGAACACCGCCGTAGCGCGCTCGAACGCCTGACGCAGCAGGGTCTTGCCCCCGAACAAGCGCATCCACTGCTTCGGGCGACGGCGGCGGCTGAGGGGCCACAGGCGTGATCCGGCCCCCCCGGCCATGATGAGCGCGTAATGCATGACGCATTCATCCTGCGGGTCCGCCGGAACCGAGTCAAGCGGGCGCCCCGCAAACCTCGGTCACACATGACCGGGCACCGGGTCAGTACTTCTCAGATTGCGCCAGGTCGAAGCCGCGGTGGGACTCGTTGGCCGCCGTGTCCCGGTACTCGGCTCGGCAGGCGTAGCAGACCGTCACCGTCCCGATCACGAAATAAATCGCCAAGTCGATCACCACCGCCGCCGCCAGGACGCCCCAACTCAGCAGCAGATTCGACTTGTACGACAGGAAGCTGATGACGGCCGCCACGACGACGATCCCCAGCCCGAGGCGCTGCGGAAAGTCCTTACGTATGAAAAGCTCCCGGCATCCGCATAACGCGCAGGCGTCGACGCGATTGTTCCTCAGGATGTCCTCCGACAGCGTCACCCGGTGACGGGTACGGCAGCGCGGACACTCGATCCCGCCGACGGCGCTTTGCAGGGGTTCCAGTTCGATCAGAGCGACACACCCTTCTTTCGGGCAGTCAAATCGTACGCGCATCCACAAACCCTCTTTTCCAATCCGGCGCGGCGCGCCCGGCTCGTTGTGGCGCCATCATAAGGTCTTGCATTCCTCCTGCGACCACCTGAGCCTCAGGGAAACCCTTGCTTTACTTTTCAATTATAAGGTAAAATCCCACCTTTAACGTCTTTGGGGGGAGAGCGTCGCAAGGCGGAATCTGCCGTCGGGCTTCGGGGTTGCTTCGGGAAAGAGACTGCGGACCGATTTTTTTGAGAAGGGGCTTGCCTGGACCGGCAGAATTCGCCTATACTAACTCGGCTGAGCGTTTCCCCTGGTTTTTCTCCCTCTCCGGTAACCCGGTCGCGGTTTTGCGGGTCTAAGGCAGGTCCGGGCGGTTGAGCTGCGCGTCCGTAAAAACCGGTTAAGTCATGCGCACAAACCGTCCGGTCAAACGTATATAGGGGTGGGGGATCCTTGGGGGGAGAGATGTCATGGTGATAAAGGAGCGGAAAGCCATGATGGTGCAAACGACAGCAAGACCTGAACAGGGGCGGCGAAAGAGTCCGGTCGTGGGGATGCCGCGAGCGGATGTGCTTGCCCGTTTGTCGGAGTCCGATCGGGAACTGCTCAGGCAGTGGGTCGAGTCGCCGACGGGCTACGTCGCTGACGCGTCGTTCAAGCGCCAGGGCGTTGAGGCGGAGTTGTTCGGGGTCAAGGCCGAGTTTCCGGACGAGAGCGTCCCGCGCTTCGTTGAGGCGACGCCGATCGTCAAGAGTGAGTTCCGTAACGGGGATTTGGTGACGCTGACGACGGCGCAGGAGGGCGTGGCGTTCCGCCGGCTGAACTACGCCCGCTTCCGCTGCCACCGGATCCTGAACCGGGCCCGCGGCGGACGGCTCACCAAGTCCGAGGCGTGGCGCCTGATCGCGTGGGCGCATCGGGCGCTGGACGCGCGCAGCCTGATCGTGCGGCTGAACATGCCGCTCGTCCTGGCGATGGCGAAGCGGACACGGCTGGTGAACGTCGATCCGAACGAGATGATCAGCGAGGGCAACATGGCGCTGCTGCGCAGCGTCGAGAAGTTTGACTGCTCGCGCGGGTTCAAGTTCAGCACGTATTCGTGCCGGGCGATTTTGAAGAGCTTCTCGCGGGTGGCGATGCGCACGAGCCGTTACCGGCAGGTCTTCCCGACCGAGTTCGACCCGGCGGTCGAGCAGAGCGACTTCCTCATCCGCAAGCGCGAGGACGTTGAGGAGGATTGCGTGGACGAAATCCGGCGCATCCTCCTGTCCAACGCGGCGGGGCTGACGGACGTCGAGCGCACGGTCATCGAGGAGCGCTTCTCGCTGAACGAACCGCGCGAAGCCGAGGCCTCGCGCCGGCGCACCAAGACGCTCGAACAGGTCGGCGACATCATCGGCGTGACGAAGGAGCGCGTCCGGCAGATCCAGAACAAGGCGCTGGACAAGCTCAAGAACGCCCTGATGGACGGCTACCTCGCGGCGTGAGGCGCGAGGCATGAGGCGAGCCGCCTGGCTCGCGGACGACACAGGCGACGAGCAAACAAGAACCCCCGCCGAGGCGATCGAGCCGCGGCGGGGGTTTTCTTCATGAGGTTCCCTTTGCACTCGCGTCAGCAGCCTTGACGCCCTCCAGGGACGCCGGATTGCACCGGCGTGTCGCACGGACTTGCTGAATGAGCTTCCGGCGCAGAACGCGGGAAGGCCTGGAACCCCGCGGCAGGCGGCGGTACGCCGTCCTCATCTTCCGCACGGCGATCTTTCAGAGTCGCGCAAGACCGGGACGGACTTGAATCGCGGAGTCATCTCCTCTAACATGCATGGCCCGTGGTCGCTCATCTGTACCGGAGAAGCCCTTGAGTACGCCAGAAGCATTAGACTCCGTTCCCGCTGGACCCGCACGTCTCAACAAAGTCCTCAAACTGCGCATCCTGAGGCCCGCTGATGACGGCCGAACATGGGACGATCTCGGCGCGTTGTTACGCGAGGTGCGCTATCGCGTCTACCGGCTGGCGAATCTCTATCTTTCTGAGACGTACCTGGGCTTTCATCGGTACAGAACGGGCAACGCGACCGACTGGCAAAAGCCCAGAGTCAGCGAACTGAACAAGCAGCTTTTCGACATGTTAAGGAGCGAAGCAACGAATCAGACATCGGTACGGCAACTGGGGGCGTCCGACGGCGCCTTGTTCTCCTGCGTGACCGACGCGCTGTCACAGAACAAGCTTCGGGCACTGACCGCGAAGACCAGGTGGATCGACGTACTCAAAGGGAAATCCTCGCTGCCCACCTTCCGATTAAACATGGCGATTCCGGTGCGGGCCGACAAGCCTCAGAACCGGCGACTGGTCCGACAT
>BOJX01000111.1 GCA_016860685.1 Planctomycetota bacterium | reverse complement strand
GACGAGTCGATCGGGATCGCGGTCTGCGACCTGGACGCCGACGATGGTCCGGTGGACCTCCTCCTGCGCCACGACGACCCGGTCACGCTCTGGGTGGCCGGAGTCGAGGTCTACCACGCCGACGCCGTCCGACCCGTCTACGACCCGCCCGTGCGGATTCCCGCTCCGAACACCGCGGGCGCCCGCCGCATCGCCATCCTTCAGAAGCAGTTCGGACGCCGCTGGGGCTTCGACCTCGCTGTCGTCCGGCGCGCCGCTTGCAGGTCGTCCGGGTAGCGTCCGTGGGGGCGCAACCCGCGTTGGCGGCAGTGCGCGGCGGTCGTATAATCGCGCCCAATTCAGCGCGATCCGCCTCCATGCTTGTTCAGGAAAGGCAAACGCTCATGAAAAAAATACGACTTTTCACGCCCGGTCCGGTCATGATCCCCGAGGACACGATGCTGGAGATGGCCCGCCCGATCGACCATCACCGCACGGCTGCGTTCCGCGAATCCTTCAAGGAGCTAGGCTCGCTGCTGCAATACGTCTTCCAGACGAGCGGAACGTGCGTGACGATCACCGGCAGCGGAACCGCCGCGGCCGAGGCGGCGATCGTCGGCTGCTG
This sequence comes from Planctomycetota bacterium, assembly GCA_016860685.1. Taxonomy (GTDB): domain Bacteria; phylum Planctomycetota; class Phycisphaerae; order UBA1845; family UBA1845; genus JABWBH01. The sequence goes on along the minus strand of BOJX01000111.1, from coordinate 9,522 downwards.
CCCGCCGGGGCATAAGGCGCTGGTCGGTCTTAACGGCAAGTTCGCCGAACGCTGGGCGAAAGTCTGCGCCAACTTCGGCATCCCGCACACCGCGATGCCCGTCGAGTGGGGCACGGGGGTCAAGGCTTCCGATGTCGAGGCGCAGTTCAAAGCCGACCCCAAGCTCGACACGGTCATCATCGTGCATAGCGAGACCTCGACGACGGCGCTGTCTGACGTGGCGGCGATCGCCAGGGTTACGCGGGCGCATAACGCGATTTTGATCGTGGACGGCATCACGGCCGTCGGCGCGATCCCGGTGAAGATGGATGAGTGGGGCGTGGACGTGTACATCACCGGCTCGCAGAAAGCGCTGATGCTGCCGCCGGGGCTGGGGTTCCTCGCGGTCAACGACCGCGCCTGGCAGCGCATCGACTCCGGCAAGACGCCGACGCTGTACAACGATCTGAAGGCGTACCGCAAGTCGCTGGAGAAAAACGACGTGCCCTACACGCCGGCCAACACGCTCATCCTCGGCGCAGTTCACAACCTGCGCAAGATCAAGGAGCGCGGGCTGGAAAACATCTGGAAGGAGACGGCGCTCTTCGCCCGCGCCACCCGTGCCGCCGTCGCCGCCCTCGGCTTGAAAACCTACGCCAAGGATCCGACGGACTCGGTGACCGGCATCTGGGTTCCGCAGGGCGTGGACGAGGCAAAGCTGCGCAAAACCCTTCGCGGCGATTTCGGCCAGCAGTGGGCCGGCGGCCAAGGCGACCTCGAAGGCAAAATCGTCCGCATCACCCACATGGGTTACATGGACATCTTCGACACGCTGGGCGGCATCGCGGCGCTGGAGCTGGCGCTCAAGAAAAACGGCTACAACACGCCGATCGGCGCGGGCGTATCCGCGGCGCAGAAGGTGTTTGCGGAGGCTCTGGGGTAGGCCACAGCGACCCGACCTCCCCTCCGGAACGGAATCCTTCGGCGATGGTATGAAATCGCTTTGTTGCGCCGGCGGTACTAACCTCGACTTTGCCGTTTTTGAAGGCTGGAGATCCCTCGGATTATCGAGAACATCGGAACGGCGGTTCCGGGGTTTGAGACGCCGGTGTTTCCAGCGGGTGTTGCGAAACCTCAACGCCTGCGGTTTCGCTCGGATTCATATCCAAAGCGAGCGCCGACCTCCGCAGGCGTCGCCCGAGGCACCTCGGATGGAGAAGAACCGGAGGGTTGAAAGGAGGATCATCGCCTTCAAAGCGATACTCAATACGAGGATCGCCTGCGCACAGCTTGGGTGGAGGCTCGTTTGCTCCCGCGCACAGTTCTGGTGTCATCCGTGCCTTGCCGCTTCGGACACCGCCCGCCGTCTCACCTTCTTCATCGCGAACTCCGGCGCTTCCTTCACACACGTCCAGAGAATCTTCAACCCCAACCCCAACGTGCCGAAAAAGCCGCGCACGACGCCTTCCGTCGGCGCAGGGCCGAGGTCGGTGTAGCCGTGCTCGGTCGGCGTCACCTTCTCCCAGTTGTGGAAGAGGCGCCCCCAGGCGCTGGTGACGGCTTGGCGCACGCGGGCCCGACCCAGCACGGGATACCAGAACCAGTCGTGATAGATCACGCTCGCGATGTACGACCACGGCGCGAGCCACGTCTTCAGCGACCACTCCAGCGGTTTCTTCAAGCCCCCCCAGTAAATCTTGTGCTGCATCCGCGACGCGAAGGTCATCTTCTTGAACGGTCCGGCGAAGTGCCAGTTCTCTGACGCCGCGTCGAGGTCGCCGACGAACTCGATCTGCTTCGGATCACCAACCCCCAGTCCCCGCTCGTGCGCCAGGCGGATGAACTTCACGTCGCGCAACGGGTCTATGCCCATCAGCTTCGCCGCGGCTGCGTCGATCGCCACCTGATCCGCCGACGCCAGCAGCACGTTCTTCACGTACGGCACCATGCACCGCGGCCCCGGCCCATCACCCGCGAACGTGCCGTCCATCACCGCGAACAGCCCCCGGTGGATCTTCTTCTGGATCATCAGCAGATCGACCAGCGTTTCATGGATGACCGGGTGCGTCCAGTGGCGATGCTCGTTGAGCAGCCCCCCGAAGGCGTTCTTCATCGCGCCGGTCATCGTGGTGAAGATGTGCGTTTTGACCGTCGGCAGGTGCAGGATGTTCTCGCCGATGAACCGACGCGGAATCGAAAAGCCCTTCGGGTACACCTCGTTCAGGCAGAGAAACTCCCTCGTCAGATCGCCGACCGCGTCGTGCACGTTGATCCACTCCTGATCCGGATCGTACAGGTGGATGTTCCGCAGGCCGTACTTCTCGACGACGTTGACCTGCTTGTTCTCGCGTTCCCCGAGTCGGGCGTCGATGACCACCGTCCGGTTGTGGCAGGCGTGGATCAGCTCGCGTCGGTACCCGTCGGCGAGCATCGCGCGAATGACGCCTTCGAGCTGCCACGGCGTCGTCGAGGTGGCCGGGTAGAAGAAATGCCAGGAAATGTTGACCTTCAAGGCGGTATCAACAGCCGGGTCCAGCACCGACTGATAACCCGCGAGCCGCATCACGCGGGCGTAATCGTCGAGGACGGTTTCCGGCGAGGTTCGGACAATGGCGACTTTGGAGTTTGGCATACGGTTCAAGGTTCACGTCTAATGTCGAGCGCCGCTTTCCGCATATCCGTCTCCCTCTCGGTTGCGGCCGACGCTTCATTATAGTCGTCCGGAGCACCCCGCGAAATCAGACCATCGGCGCGAGCCGCCCGTCGGTGTGCTGGGTTTGTTCGGTGATGAAAAACATACTCAGCCCGACTTTCGCGCTGATCAGCCCGTTGAAAAGGGGCCCGTCTCACCGGGACGCGAATCTCACCGAAAAAACCGTCATCACCAAGGCTGATTGTGAGTTCTTCAACGGAGCGATGCGCGGCTTGGCTGAATGGCATTCGACTCATCCCCTTTTTTCGGTCGAGCGTCGAACGGCCATAGCCATGGAGCCTAACTACCCCCAAATCAAGCGTGAATGATCAGCCTTTTTCTGCGTCACGACCGCCGCGTTTGCGGCACGCGGCGAGAGGGGGCGGCCGGGCGGTCGCTTAAGCGCCGGCAAGTTGTGGTTTGCGGCATGCACACCTCGTTTGTGTTTTCAAAAAGACCGATCCGAACCGAAGCATCCGGACCCCGGCATCCCTTTGGGAACTTCAGCAGCGCAGCGGACAGCAGCGGGCCTCCGCGGTCGGCAGCGGGCGACACAACGCCTCCGCCGCACGCAGCAGCACGTGTTGCCACGGATTCCACGACAGCAGCTTGAACACCACGCGCCGCCCCCCGCGGACCCCCAGCGCCGGCACGCACCCCGTGTTTGAGTTGATCGATGAGGTTCTCCTGGTCGCACCGGCCGTGCGCCGTCTCGACGACCGTGCTGCAAACGTGCGCTCGATCATTGGTGATGGTGAAGACGTACCGGTAGTCCGTAAACAGCCGCTCCTGCCCCTTCTCCACCGCGATCCGCTTGCGCACCACGATCATGCGGTACGAGCGGCGACACGCCTGCGGCGCGTGCTCGAACTCCGCCACCTCCTCGCCCAGCCCGCGGGCCTTGTCCGTCAGGTCGTAGCGGATGTTCCGCGCCTTGAACATCGGCCGGGCCTGCTCGCTCCACTGCCGCTCCCGCAACCGCCACGCCATCCGCCGCTTACGTTGCGCCAGCTTTTTCGCTCTACTCTTCATCACTCGACAGGCCTCCTTGCCGCAAAAGAGAAATCGTTTCTGCAAATCTCTCTTTACCCGCAAACCCAGGCATTTCGAGCTTTTTCTTGTCCATTTCGCGAAGAATTCACGCTTGATGTGGGGCTAGTGCGGCGCGCGGACTGTGCGCGGGCGCGGCGCGCGCGGGGCGTGTTATGCGGGTGCAGGCGCTGGGGGCGGGGATTCGGGAGCGTGGTTCTCGATTCCGCGTCGCGTCAGGAGACGAGCATTCGCGCGGGCTGAAGCTCGCGGCTCGGGGCAAGCCAGTTACGTGAATCATGATTCAGGTTGGTGAGGTCGGGGGCGTGGTGTGTGAGGCGGGCGAGAGGGGCGTCGGACGGAGAGGCGCATGAGCGTTCTGCGTGAGATGGTGAAAGCGGCGCGGGGTGCGGTGCGGGGTGCGGCGGCGCTGCGGGATTGCGGTGCGGAGGGGTCTGGGGCGGAGCAGGAGGTGGCGCTGAAGGATAGGGGCACAGAGCGGCCTGCGGCGGGGCGGGTGATTCTGCCTCGGCGCGAGGATTCGGTGCGTGATTATCCGTCGGTGGGTCTGACGCCGTCGAAGCTGGCGGGGATTCTGCGGGAGGCGGACGAGGGGTCGCTGGAGTCGGCGATGCACCTCTTCGAGCAGATGGAGGAGAAGGACGCGCACCTTTACTCGGTGGCCAACACGCGGCGGCTGGCGCTGACGGGGCTGGAGTGGACGATCGTCGCGGACGTCGGGCGCGGCGCGGGGGATCCGCGACGAGGACACGTGAAGCTCGCGGAAGCGGCGGCGGCGTACTGCCGGGAGGCGCTGGCGCAGGTCGAGGGGTTCGACGACGCGCTTCAGCATCTTTCGCTGGCGACGGGGCGGAATATTGCGATCTGCGAGCTGGTGTGGGAGGCCGGCGCGGCGGGGCTGCGGCTGGCGGACGTGGCGCCGGTGGATTTCACGCGGATCGTGTTCGACGCGTTCGACGCACCGCGAATTCTGACGGAGGAGGCGCCGCAAGAGGGGATCGAGGCGGCGCGCGGGAAGTTCGTCGTTCATACGCCGCAGAACAAGTCGGGGCATCCGCAGCGCGGGGGTCTGCTGCGGGTGTCGGCGCTGGTGTATCTGGCGAAGCAACTGGCGCTGAAGGACTGGATGGTGTTCGCGGAAGTGTTCGGGATGCCGGTGCGGATCGCGCGGTACGAGCCGAGCGCGACGGCGGAGGAGAAGCGCGAGCTGCTGCACATGCTGGAGGCGCTGGCGAGCCACGCGGCGGGGATCTTCAGCCGGGGGGTGGAGTTGGAGGTGATCGAGGCGAACCGCGGGACGATCGGTCCGCCGTTCGAGCGGTTAATCGACTTTCTGAACCGCGAGATGAGCAAAGCGTGGCTGGGTCAGACGCTGACGACGGAGACGACGGGCGCGGCGGGGACGCTGGCGGCGTCGGCGGTGCATGACCAGGTTCGGCAGGATCTGCGTGCGGACGACATCCGGAAGGAGGCGCAGACGATCCGGCGCGACGTGCTGGGACCGCTGACGCGGTTCCGGTTCGGGGATGCGGCGCCGGTTCCGCATTTCGTGCGTCGCCCCGGGCGACCACGGGACATTTCAGAACTGACGACCGTGCTGGACGTGGCGATCAACCGGCTGGGGGTGCGCGCGCCGCGGGCGTGGGTGCATGAGACGCTGGGGATCCCTGAAGCGCAGGAGGAAGAAGCGGTGTTGGAGCGGGTGGCTGGGGCACATGCGGCGGTCATGGGCCCATCGGGTGAGGGGGCGTGAGGGACGGCGATGGCGGGCATAGCCCGCCCTGCGAGATTTGGTTGTTGAAACGGCGTCTTGGAAAAGGAGACGGCAAACGTGATGGAACTGAAAGGGACGGATCGTCGGGTGTTGACGTCGGAGGCGCTGGACGGGGGCGCGCCTGAGGAAGTTTTGCTGGCGCCGTGGGGGACGGTGCGGAGCACGAAGGGGGACTTCGTGGTGGACGCGGAGGGGGTGCGTGAGGCGATCGAGGCGTTCGCGGCGCACGGGACGGACGTGCCGATCGACTACGAGCATCAGACGCTGGGCGGGGCGTACGCGTCGCCGACGGGCCAGGCACCCGCGGCGGGGTGGATCAAGCGGCTGATCGCGCGGGCCGGTGAGGGTCTTTTCGCGGCGATCGAGTGGACGGAGTCGGCGAAGGCGCAGCTTGCGTCGAAGGCTTACCGATATCTGTCGCCGGTGGCGCTGGTGCGCAAGCGGGACCGGCGGCTGGTGGGGATTCACTCGGCGGCGCTGACGAACAAGCCGGCGATCGTGGGGATGTCGCCGGTGGTGAACTCGGAGGGGTTGGAGGGGGAAGACGGTCTGTCGCCGCTGGCGCTTCTGCGACGCGACGTGGGCCTGGGAGAAGAGGCGGACGTTGCGGAGGTGCTGGCGGCGGCGGGCCGGCGGATCAGCGAACTGGAGGAGGACGCGCGGCGGCGCCGCGTCGCGGGGCGGATCGGCGAGGCGATGCGCGAGGGGAAGCTGGTCGAGGCGCAGCGGCAGTGGGCGGAGGAGCTGATGCTGCGCGACGAGGGTTTGTTCGACCGGTATCTGCGGGCGACGCCGGTGGTGGTGGCGTCGGGGCGGACGTCGCCGCCCAGCGCCTCGGATGGGGCGCGCGGTTTGGAGTCTCGCGCGCATCGGGCGCGGATCGAGTACCGGGGCAGCGCGCTGCTTCAGAAGCTGACGGACGAGGAGGCGTATGTGGCGGAGGCGGTGCGCGGCGGGTGAGCGCACCGGGGTGCGGTGCGTGAGTGAGCCGCGGCGGCGGCGTGAGGCGTTACGGGTTCCTTGCCTTCGAAGCGGAGCGTGCAACTCCGCTGTGCGCGCGCGGATCGGCGGCCGGGTCGGCGAAAGCGGACCGGAGGTCCGCGATCCGGGATTGAGCAGCGAACCTGCAATTCAGAATACGAAGTCGTGCGGTCGGACGAAGGGTGAGAGGCGGAAAGGGGGAATGAGGCGATGGCGCTGACGGCAAATCGGAACGTGGATCATTATCTGGATCAGGAGCTGCGGAGCCTGGCGGTGGCGGCCTCCGTGCATGTGTACAAGGGGTCGCTCGTGGGGTTGAACGCGTCGGGGTACGCGAGGCCGCTGACGGCGGGCGACGCCTTCGCGGGTCTTGCGTATGAAGAGAGCGACAACAGCGCGGGCAGCAACGGCGCGAAGTCGGTGCGGGTGTACACCCTCGGGGACTTCGCGCACGCGCTGTCGGGGGCGACGGCGGCGCACGTGGGCAGGCCGGTGTTCGCGTCGTCGGACGACACGCTGACGTTCACGTCGGACGGGAACACCTACGTCGGCGTGGTGAGCGACGTGCCGGGGTCGGGGGAGATCATCCTGCGGCTGGACGTGGGACGGCGGCAGGTGAAGACGATCGTTCACGCGGTGGAGGATCTTTCGGCGGGGTCGGACATCGCGGCGAGGGCGATGCATGCGTTCGGGAAAGAGGCGTGGATCGTCGGGGCGCGGGTGGTGAACCAGGCGACGGCGGCGGCGGGGATCGACGACTCGAACCCGTGTGTTGTGGCGGTGCAGAAGGGCGGTCAGACGGTGGCGAGCAAGACGTTCAACACGGGCGCGCCGTTTCCGGACGCGAACACGGCGTCGTCGCTGGGGATGATCAGCAACGCGGACGCGGACGGCGGGGATGTGCTGACGGTTTCGGTGACGAACGGCGCGACGGCGAACCCGGGTCCGTTTCTGGTCGAAGTGGACTACGTTTGAAAGCTGAAAGTCGAAACGTCGAAAGTTGAAATGTTGAAACACCGGGATGTCAAAGCGTGGCGCCGCCGGCACTTCGGGACATCCGCGAATTCGCGTGTGAAGAGCAGACCGGAGCGACAGTTGACTAGACGGCGGGCGCCGGCGCATGCGGGACGGCTTTAACGAAATCGTGGGCGGTCGGGAGAGGAGCAGACGATGTCGATCATTAACACGGGGTTGCTGACGAAAGGATTGCGGAGCGAGTTTCTGAACCGGCTGGGGTCGGTGCAGACGTACTTTCAGGACTGGGCGACGCGGATCGCCAGCTCGGCGGACCGGGAGACCTACCGGTGGCTGGGGACGGTTCCGCAGATGCGGGAGTGGGGGGACGGGCGGCTGGCGCGGGGGATGCGGACGGAGTCGTACTCGGTGGAGAACCTGAAGTACGAGGCGACGCTGGAGGTGGACCGGGACGAGATCGCGGATGACCAGACGGGACAGATCCGGATTCGTATCGCGGAGCTGGCGGAGCGTGCGGCGACGCACAAGGACTACCTGATCGCGCAATTGCTGATCAACGGGGAGACGTCCGGGTTCGACAGCTACGACGGCGTGAGTTTCTTCAACGACGCGCACGTGTCGGGGGACTCAGGCTCGCAGGACAACCGGCTGACGGCGCCGGCGGTGAACAAGGACGACCCGACGGTGGAGGAGTTCAAGGCGGCGCTGAAAGCGGCGATCGGGGCGATGCTGGGGCTGAAGGACGACCGCGGGCAGCCGATGTCGATGAGCGCGACGGGCCTGGCGTGCATCGTGCCGACGTCGATGTACTTCACGGCGCTGGAGGCGGTGAACGCGACGGTGGTTCAGCAGACGACGAACGTGCTTCAGGGGGCGGCGCGGGTGGTGGCGTTTCCGTGGCTGACGGACCTGAGCAAGTGGTACCTGATCAAGACGGACGGGGTGATCCGGCCGTTCATTTTCCAGGACCGCGAGCCGATCGAGTTCACGGCGCTGACGGAGGCGAGCGACGAAGGCTTCCGGCGTGAGAAGTTCCTCTTCGGCGTGCGGGCGCGATACCGCGTCGCTTACGGATACTGGCAGTACGCGATGCGGACGGACTTCGTCGAAAGCTGATGATCGGCGGGGCATGACCGCGGAGGCGCAGAGGAGGCGGCGGGCAATCCGGGCCGCCGCGAACGCAGTGTTGCGGGATATGCGCAAGCACGTTCGCCGGCGCAAGCGTCCTCTGCGCCTTTCTGCAACACGTCGTTGCAAGCGTTCCGGAGGTTAGCCGGAACCCGCTTCCTCACGGGCGCGGCTGCGTGCTGCAGAAGCCTTCAGGTTCATCATGAACTTCAGAGGAAGGATGATATTGGAGGGCAGCCAACATGGCGTACATCACGAACGCGGACATCGAGGCCCGGCTGGGCGCTGCGGTGTACGTTCAACTGACGGACGACGACGGGGACGGGGAAGCGGATGCGGCGGTGGTGGACGAGATCCGTCTGGCGGCGGAGGGGGAGGTGAACAGTTACCTCGCCCAGCGGTATGCGGCGCCGATCGATGCGGGCGCGTTTCCGGAGCTTTCGGCGCTGCTGAAGTCGGTGACGCTGGACGTGGCGGAGTTCCGCTGCCGCGCCCGTCGTCCGCCGGTCGCGGAGGACGCGCGGCGTCTTTATGACTCGGCGCGGGGGTGGCTTGCAGATGTCGCGGCGGGGGCGGTGCAGCTTCCTTCCGCATCGGCGGTGGCGTCGGCGGTGAACCGGGGAGCCGTTGCGGCGACGACGGGACGGGCGCGCGTGTTGACGGACGGCGAACTGGACGCGGTTTGAGACGTCAGGGGCCTTGAGCGTCCTGAGAGGAAATCGACATGCCGGATCGAACGACGCTTGCCGCGGTGCATGAGGCGATGCGCGAGGCGCTGGCTGCGGCGCTGGTTGGGAATCCGCCGACCGAGATGAAGCCGTTTCGGAAGTTGATCTCCGCCGGGGCGGACGAGGCGGCGGGTCCGCGGCCCCTGCTGGGGCTGGCGCCGGCGAGGACGCGGACGCTGGCGGCGGTGGACGACGACCGGATCGTTGAGGCGACG
>BOJX01000110.1 GCA_016860685.1 Planctomycetota bacterium | reverse complement strand
ATCCGCCACCATAACCAGGAACCAAGACCCCTCGTGTGGAAGGCCGACCTCGCAGACATCCTTCCCCAAATCGCCCGAGCGCACGAGGCGCTCGTTAAGAGTCAATAATTGTGAAACACTACACTAGTCGTGCGTATCGGGTCGTTCGGCCCTCCGTACCTCTGGGCCCTGCTGCCTTCCTACAGCACTTCCCCGTTCATCGCCACTTCCCTGGCGATGCGGTTGCCTTCGATCAGGTGCTTGTACCAGGCCACGGTGATCGTGCGCGGGTCGGCCGGTTTGAGCTGGCCGCTCTTGATCTGGTCGGCGATCTGGCGCGCGCCCGTGGCGGCGTCGAAGTCCGGCGTCCAGTCGATCGCCTTGGTGAGCTTGTCAAAGCTCACGCGATATGAGCGATGATCCGGCGCGCCGTACCACTCGAACTCGAACGGCATGCCCAGGCCGCGCGCGACTTCCTCCGCCAGCGGTTTGATCTGGTAGTTCTGCGCGTTGCAGCCGACGTTGAAAATCTGCCCGTTGATCTTCTCCGCCGGCGCCGACAGCAGCATCATCTGGCACTTCGACGTATCCGCAACGTGAACCATCGGACGCCACTGCGTGCCGTCGCGGAGGATCGGAATCTTCCCTTTTTCGAGGAAGCCCTTGACCATGCCGTTGATCGCCAGGTCGAAGCGCATGCGCGGCGACGCGCCGTAGACCGTCGCCTGGCGGATGACGACGACGGTGAAGTTCTTGTCCGCCAGCGGCAGGTTGTCGCGCTCGGCGGCGCCGTTCGCTTCGGCATAGGTGGTCAGCGGGTTGATGCTCGACGTTTCGTCAAGCACGCCTTCCTGGAAGCCGTAGATGCTGCACGAAGAAGGCAGGATGTAGCGCTGGACGCCGTTTTCCTTGGCCAGCTTGCAGATGCGGGCGCGGCCGCGGTGGTTGATCTGCCAGGTCTTTTCCTGATCGAGTTCGCCCGCCGGGTCGTTGGAGATGGCCGCCAGGTCGATGACCGCGTCCTGACCCTTCAGCAGCGAACCGCTGCACGTGCGGATGTCATCGCGGATGACCTTGAGGTTCGGTCCGTCCGGCGGAAGCGTGTCGCGCCCGAAGAACAGGCGATCAAGCACCGTGACGTTGTAGCCCTTTTGCATCAGCATCGGGACCAGAACCGAGCCGATGTACCCCGCGCCGCCGGTGACGAAGACGTTCTTGATCATGCTTGCGGTCTACCTCTCTAAACAACACCGAATCGGCAATTGCGAATAACGAATTACAGAGACACTCTCCTCGCGTGGCTCGCTCACCGAATCAATTCATTACTTGCCGACTCCCCTCAACCATTCAGTTCGTCATTCACTATTCGACATTCGCAATACTATTTCTCATACACAAAATTAATATCCGTCGCTTCCTTCAGCTTCGGCGCCTTCGCGTCCTTGTCCGACAGAAGCGGCTCGCCTTTGATCGGCCAATCGACCTTGATGTCCGGATCGTTCCAGATGATCGATCGCTCGGTCGCCGGCGCCCACTCGTCGGTCACCTGATAGAGCACGTCCGCCGCGTCTGACAGCACCTGGAACCCGTGGGCGAATCCCTCCGGAACCCAGAGCATCCGCTTGTTCTCGCCGGACAGGACTTCACCCACATACTTGCCGTACCAGGGCGAGCCCTTGCGGATGTCGATGGCCACGTCATAAATCTCGCCGCGCTGGCACCACATCAGCTTGCCCTGGGCGTGCGGGTTGATCTGGAAGTGCATGCCCCGGATCACGCCGCGCTGCGTCGAGTGGCTGTAGTTGCCCTGCACGAAACGCTTGGGAATCCACTTCTCGAAGTCGGAGCGCTTGAACGTCTCCATGAAGAACCCGCGCGGGTCATTGAAGGCCTTCGCCTGAATGAGCAGCACGTCGGGAATGTGACACGGAGTGAAGGTGAACGGCATAGGTGTCCTCAACTTGATGAAACAATAGCGAATTGCGAATAACGAAATACGGAGACTCGGCGTTCACTTCGTGCAACTGCGAATTCAATTCGTTATTCGCTGTTCGACATTCCCAACTCTCTTACGCACGCGCTCCTTGCAGTCTCGCCCAGTGGCGATCGAGATCTTCCCCCCCGGGGTTGAAGATCGGGTGTTTCCAGACGCCGACGCGGTGCGTGACGTAACGGAACAGGTACCACATCGTCAGGATGGCGTACTCGCTCGCCCGCTTGTAGTTGATGCTGCTCATCTCGTCGAAGTAGCGCACCGGCACCGGGATGTCGCCGAGCTTGAATCCGAAGTGGACGGTCTGCATGAGGAACTGCGAGTCGAAGACGAAGTCGTCGCTGTTGCGCTCGAACGGGATCGTCTCCAGCACCTTGCGGGTGTATGCGCGGAAGCCGCTGTGCAGTTCGCCGGCGTTCTGGCCCATGACGACGTTTTCGATGAAGGTCAGACCCCGGTTGGCGAGGTACTTCGGCAGCGGCATGCCGCCGTCGAGCGCCTCGCGCCGCGTGCGGATGCGGTTGCCCAGCAGCACGTCGCAGATGCCGTGGCGCATGATGTCCACCGCCGCGGGGATGACCCGCGCGTCGTACTGATAATCCGGGTGAAGCATGATGACGAAGTCCGCCCCGCGCTCCATCGCCGCCCGATAGCACGTCTTCTGATTCCCGCCGTAGCCCTTGTTGCGGTCGTGCCTGATGACGGTGATGCCGAGTTTCTCGGCGACCTCGCAGGTCTTGTCCCGGCTGAAATCGTCCACCAGGATGCATTCCGCGAAGCACCCTTTCGGGATGTCCTTGTAGATGCGCTCGACCGTCCGCTCGGCGTTGTACGCCGGCATGACGATAATCGTTTTATAATCCATCGTCCGCTCCTTTCCGTTCCGTCGCGCTCACCGATGCCGCCGGGAACCGTGGGCAGGTTCATTCTGGCATATCCGGGAGGGCGAGCCGCACATTATGGCGCGAGCGGCAACCCGTTTCAACGCAAGCGGTTGCCCTACTCGGACGCCCCGCGCCGGAACCGGCGATTTCGGCGCTTCCCGCGACGGTCCGCCGATACGTCGGGTCCGGATAACCAGCGCTGCCCACGCCGCCTCTCCGACGGGCCGCGGGCGCGCTGCGTCAATCCACCGGGTGGTTCGCCCCCGTTTGCGACACGCGGATGCAGCTTTGCAGGTAGAAATCAATGTTTTCCCCCGCGTCCGCCCACCAGCCCTCAACCTTGTCAAAGGCCATCTTACCCGCCTTGATGAAGTGATTATTAACGTCCGTGATTTCCAGCTCCCCTCGGGCGGACGGTGTGAGCTTCTTCACGTACTCGAAGACCGAGTTGTCGTAGAAGTAGATGCCGATGACGGCCCAGTTCGTCTTCGGATTCTTCGGTTTCTCGATGATATTGACGACGCGGTCGCCGTCGATGTCCGCGACGCCGTAAGCCTGCGGGTTCTGGACCTGGGCGAGCAGGATACGGGCGCCCTCGGGGCGGGCGCGGAACACGTCCACGCTCTTTTTGATGACGTATTCGAGAATGTTGTCGCCGAGCACCAGGCAGATCGGACCCCCGTCGGCGAAATCCTCCGCCAGCGACAGCGCTCCGGCGATGCCCGTGGCGGCTTCCTGGTAGGTGTAGTGCAGGTTCTTGACGCCGAGCTCCTTCCCGTTTCCGAGCAGGCGCAGGTAGTCGCCCGCGTTCTCGCCGCCGGTGACCAGCAGAATTTCATCGATGCCCGATTTCACCAGGCATTCGATCGGGTAGTAGATCATCGGCCGGTTGTAGACCGGCAGAAGGTGCTTATTCGTGACCTTGGTGAGCGGGAACAACCGCGACCCCGTGCCGCCTCCGAGGATGACGCCTTTCATGATGGTGCAGTTCCTTGACCGTGTTCCTTGATTGAGTCCGCCGCCAGCGGACCGCCGACTCCCACCGGGAATCGTCAGTCTAACGGGGGCCGGTAGTGTAGAAACCGCTGTGCCCGAGTTCAAGGCTCTTGATGGACCGCGAGAGGGGCTCGCCTTGCGGCAGAAGAAACGCAGACATTCACCGCATCCGACAGGCGTCGTTCTCTCCCGCCGTCGCTGAGGCGTCTTTCTTGCCCCGGTTCATCCGAAGCGCCCGTCCCCGTCGGTTTTCCTTGGCGTCAGGCTTGACGCCCGGTCGTCCGGGCGATAGGATGCGCTCAGCATCAGGAGTTCGCCCGTGTCCTGGAGTCCGGCCTACTGCCGCGAAACGCCCCAAAGATCAAGGAAATTCCCCTCGCTTCAGGCTTCAGGCCTTCGGTAACTTATTCTTCAACCGCGGACTCCGCCAGAGCTCCCCCCGATGGAACGATCGCTCCCCGCGATTTCATCTGAGCCAGAACCGTCAGACGTGATTTCGACGCGACCCGGCGTATACCCGGTCGCGCATCAAGGAATTCGGCGTCATCCGGCCCCCCCGGCGCCGTGCCATCATCCTTACGAAGGGAGTTGCCAATATGTTCAAGTTGCAGCGCGGGATGGTTATCCTCCCGCTGATCCTGGTGTCGTTCGTGTGCGTCCTCGATGGGGTCGTCCGTGCCCTCGGGGCCGTTGACGGGGTCGATCACATTGTCGTTATTGGAATCCACGTCGAGGTCCACGCACGAGTTCACCTGGATTGTACACTCGGCCTGGCACAATGTCCCGCGCGGGGACACGCCCTCGACGCGGAACGTCACCGGCCCGAGGGCATTGCAACGCAGGCGGACGTGCAGCGGGGTTTCATCCGGGGTCGGGTCGGAGTACGACGCGCACGACGTCTGCCCGCCGACCCCGTCGATCCACTCCGCCACCGCGTCCGCCGGGTCCGCGGAAACCAGCCACGCCATCGCCCCGCACTCCGGGCCGCATTCGGACACCACGGTCAGCGTCACGATCCCCCCGCACAGGCCGGGTCCGGCGAGGCGTCGATCTCCAGCACGCACGTCGCATACGTGCAGGCGCACGCAATGCAATACCCCGCCCCGCCCCCGATCTCCACATTGCACAAGGCGCAGTCGCGCTTGCAAGGGTTATGGCACTCGCCGCGTCGGCATTTGTCCTGCGTACACGGGTTCCCGTCGTCGCAGTCGTCATTGTCGCAGCATTCACCGGGGCAGTCCTCGCAGACTCCGTCCACGCATTGGTCGCCGCTCGGACAGTCATCATCGTCGTCGCAGGTGCAGTCGCCGTCCACGCATTCCTGCCCGGGCGCGCAATCCCCGTCGTCGTCGCAGCGGTGGGGACGATCATTCCAATCGAAGAAGAACCACCCAGCGGGCTTCCCGGACTCCAGTTGGATCGCCGGTGTTCGCAAACCTCTCAATTGCCTGATGCAACCGGTCTTCCGTTGTTGCCAACCTCGCACGCTCACGCAATTCCGGGTGCTTATGGACAAGAACAGCGAGCAAGGAATCATGCACCGACTGCAACTCCGAATTTCGGCGCAAGCTATCCTCAACCTCGAAGAACTCATCTGGCCACCGCATGGCAAATGCCAGGCAACTCATTATTTGAATATCGTGATTAACGGCAGACACGCTTGACCGATAGATCGCGCGAGCATCCTCTGGTTTAGCAAGGAGCATCATTCCAAGAACATTCATGCCTCTCTTGAATCTTTGCATCTTGCTCACGAAATCCGGGTCCGGCTCTGGCCGATCGCGTTCACGAGACATGGCTTCCCATCGATTCCAGTTCGAGAACTCCCCCAGGAACACCGTGACCTGTTGACGAAGATAGGCCGATGCCTCCGCGTCATGTCTCGCCAACATAGCCGCGGCGGCGCAACGCGCCAGTTGATCCACCGCCCCGTCGCGGATCGTAGCCCGAGCGCGGTCACGCATGGCCTCTCCCAGATCACGGTTTCCAAGGGCAAGCCATGTCCCGCATGATCCCGAATACGCCTGCGCAATCTCGCAGAGTAGCTCGACATCACGCGGATTCGTCGACCACCGACCCAGCAGGAGCGCGGCAATGTCGATTGCCTGAAATTCGCCGTCATCCGGGTAGACCAATTGTGTTGGCGGCCGACTCAGATTCGTTTGCAACACACACCGAGCTACCGATACGGCCACATCAGACGCGACCAAACCCCTGGCTCGCTGAAGGATAACTCGATGAAACTCATCGGATGCTCGTCGTGTGCGTTCTAATACGATATCCACGTTGTCCGGGCCACCCGCTTCGAGAAGCATGGCGGAAACCATCGTTGCGGCTGATTCATCCCCTTCCCGACATATTCTTCGATAGGCGAGCTCTCGTTCTGGAGCTGAAAACTTTGAAAGCTCCTGAAACGCCTGCACGCGCTCAATGCCGGGCTGGGTGTTTAGAATTATTCTAGTCAATTCTTCAGCGCCATCCTCTTGAAACCCACACGCTAGAGTGAGATGATGCGTTATTACTAGTATCAAGATGCCCGGGACAATATTTTTTGTTAGAGTATTCATCACTTTTCTCTCAAATCTCGACGTGCGTTCATCTCCCCCGGTAACGCATTCAGGTGTCATAAGCGAGAACGCCTATGGTACGATATATGGCGGTCTGCGAGCTCCCTGAGGCGGAGTATTCCCTGCATCCCCGCACCTTCCACCAGGTGGCGAACCCAATATCCAAGAGCAAGGCACTGGACCAAACGGATACGGATTAATGTAAAAATGCGCCTGCGGCATAGATGCTTGCGAGAAGATTCTCACCAAGCGGCCGTTGCGAAACTCATAATAAGTCGGATAGTTCTGAACAAGGACATCTTCGGGATCCGTCAAGCTGGTGTAACTAAAGCGAATTTGCGATCCGATATTTTCCCAGAAAGCGGGTATCCACGGAACACTCTTGCCGTGCAGGGTATTGAATGCGCGAACGGCCGCCGCATCCGGACTTCCGTCATTAATCAAACAGACCCGCTCATTTCCAACAATTTGCGAAAAACCATCTTTCCATCCCGTTTGGCCAGGAAGAATATCAAGCACCCCAAACAGAGGTCCACAAGGGTTAATGGTTGATCCGATGTCGGTTTCAGCGCGCAGACTAACCAGTTCCGTATATCCGTCATCGTTGGCTAGATATCGCGTTTGAAAGTGATTGAAGAGCTTGTAATGGGTTTTCGTATTCTTATAGAGAGCTACTTTGCCATAGTCTATCATGGAGTCATCGACCGTCCGGAATTCCAATGGGCCTAGAACAGCGATGGGATCGGGGTTTCCTGCGTAGCGGAACAACCAATGCAGAATGTAGATCCGGTCCGCTGGAGTAAGATCAATTCCGTTCGGGGTAGCGTCAAATAAACTTAAATCGAACACAAAGTCATTGCAATCTATGGAACTGGGTACCGGCGGGCCTGGAGGCCAGAAAATATTCAATATTTCCTGATTAACTCCATTGGGATTAAGCGGCACCTGCCATCCGTTGATCCATCCGACTACGATCACATCGTCGGTTCTTACTCCGATCTCACTCTTGAAGTCGCCGCATTGTTGCTTCCCATCTTCAAAAGTAACTTGCACATAGAATGTTATCAGGCCCGGACAGGGTTGAAGGATATCCCCCAAATTCCATGTTGTGGCCTCTGGTCCACTCGGTGGTGCTGCAAATTGGCCGCAACCCTCTGCAATAACCCACCATTTAATATCCATCACTCCAGGCTCCGGATCGATCATGAGCCGTCCGTTATCCGCCGTCGAAGGCTCCGATCCTCCAAAGATCGGAGCACCTTCAGCCAAGCCTATCCATGTCGTGCTCGCCGGATCGTCCTGATTGATTCGTTCTCCGATAATGGTTATACATTCCATCGTAGTAATGGTTGCCGTGTCACTGCATTCAGTGCCGCCCCTATCGCCGTCGATTCGGAACGTGATCTGCTCAGGAGGGACGCAGGCAATCCGCGCTTGGACGGTATGCACATGCGACGAATTGTCGCAAGGAGTGTTTCCAGACGGCATATCAATGAATTCGACGGTATTGACTGGCTCAGCGGTGATGGTCCAAGCCATGCTACCACATGCCGGGTCGCAGGAGGTGCCTATCGTCAGCTCAACTGGACTCCCCCAACACACTGTGCTGGGCTCGGCGGAGATGTTGACGTCACAATTCGTCGTCTCGCATTCGCACCCGAAGCACAGGCCATAAGGGCAATCAGCGCACTCGTCGCACGTGTGCGTACACTCCCCGGTCACCGGGTCGCACTCGTCCTCGGTGCAGGGGTTGTCGTCGTCGCAATAACTCGACGGGGTATGATAGCACGATCCGTCGATCGGGTTGCAGTGGTCGTCGGTGCAGACGTTGTGGTCGTCACAGTTCTTCGGGAAATGGTTGCACTCGCCCCGGCTGCACACGTCCATCGTACACGGATTCCCGTCGTCGCAGTCGGCGTTGTCGCAGCATTCGCCGGGACAGTCCTCGCAGAGGCCGTCCGCGCAGGCGTCGCCGCTCGGACAGTCATCATCGTCGTCGCAGGTGCAGTCGCCGTCCACGCATTCCTGCCCCGGTGCGCAGTCCCCGTCGTCGTCGCACGGGCCGGTCACGCACTCCCCGCCTTCGCAATGCTGCCCCGGCGGGCACTCACAGCCCGGCTGACCGGGCGGACAGTTCTCGTCGTCGCACTCGTTCTCATAACACTCCCCCTCGACGCAATGCTCCCCCGGCCCGCAGTCCCCGTCGTCGTCGCAACACGCCTCCTCGTCGCAGCAGTCGATCCCCTGTCCCAGCTCCCGGGCCAGATCGTCCAGCGACAATCCGCATGGGGACTCAGTTCAAGAGCGCAACTAACCCACCGCGTCCAAGACAGGTATTCCCAACCTCACGAAGGATTTGCACCTGTGCGTCAAGGTCTTGGGGCGGAATAAACCGGACTACGCGCTCCCTCGACGTCGGATGAAGCACCACCATGGCCGCTAACAGGGATCGGAACCTTCCCTCGCGCCCTTCCCAACGACGAGCGAGTTCTTTGAGGTCCAGTTCCAGGAATCGTTCAGGACGGCGCTTGATGAGGGTAACACAGGCGATTTCCGAAATCCATTCGTTTCGGACCATGACCCACGACTCAAAACGCTCCAGCAGCTCCGGATCATCCATCGTCGAGGCGACGACGAGGAGTCCTAATTCCTCCGATACTCGCACAAACTCCTGACCTACCGCTCGATCCAGTTCGCCTGTACGAGCACCGATGATAAAATCAACTTCCGACCAATCCTTATGCCGGTCCACCCACGCGCTGGCCTGGTCCAACAACCAGCGACGGCTCTCCTCGTTGCCGTGGCCTAGGACAACACACGCCGCCGCGCGGGCCAGAAGCGGCGATTGGGAATCACCAAAAACGTCACGCGCAAGGCGTCTCTCTGTCTCCGAAACGCCCCTTAATCTCACCAGACCTAGCCAAGGTCCGAATGTATGAGGGTATTGCCGCACCGCCCTGCGCAGCGTTTCAATCGTTTGTTCGCCAGGGTTCAGCGAAGCCGCAGCGGCGGCGAAATCAACCGCCGTCGCCCATTGGCCCTTTTCCGGATCAGGGAGCCTGCGCCCCCGCTCCAGAAAAACCTTCAGAATGACCAAAGGAACTTCCGCAAACGCATCATCACGTGTGATAAAGGGCGGAGTTCCAAGCACCATATCGAGTTTCTCGTCCGACCAGTTCACGGCGTTATCGATGACAGTCGAAGCGAACCCGGCATCGCGCATCTTCACCAGTTCAATCGCGGGACCATGAGCGTAGTTCGTATCCGCGTTCGCTAACAGGCGACAGTACGCCCAACGTCGATCCTCCAGTGATAGTTGTCCGACCGCGTTCAAGGCGGCCTGCTTTTCACGATGCTCGCGCGTACCGTCAAGAATGGCGGCAACCAGCGCCTCGCGGTCCTGCTGCGCCGCGGCGCTGAAACACATGCTCAGGTATGCCATTGCCGACGACGACGCGATAAGCGTGGTGAGTATCCGGGTATTCTTTCTACGTAACCTGCAGCCCCGATACCGTCCCCCACGCAACCAGCGAAGACCATCCAGCCAATCAAACCGCGCGCGATCAAAACGTATGGATGTCATTGGGCCTTTCCTGTCTATGTTACTTGAACTCATGGCAGAATTGTCTTGGTTCACCCTGAATTGGAGTGTCGCCCTCGTCAAGTTACACACACCGCGTCGCGCCGCGTGTCGAGCGGTTTCTCGCCGTCGCGGCTTGGATTTATCGCATTCGTGCCCAAACGGATGAGA
>BOJX01000109.1 GCA_016860685.1 Planctomycetota bacterium | reverse complement strand
TCACCCTCAAGGAATGCGACGCCCCGGCGGATGTGACGTGTGAGTGAGGCGGATGTGACGTGTGAGTGAGGCGGACGTGGGGTGTGAGTATTCCTGAACAGGTGGGGTGGGTAGCCCCAGATCAAGCGATGATATTCGCGTTTTTCCAGGCCGCGTCAGTCGCCGGCGGTTGCGCAGATGAGGAAGCGGCGGCTGCGCGTGTCATCGGGAAAGCCCTCGTAGGCGATCCGGCGATCCCAGCCCCGTGACCCGTCAGCCCCGACGGCGTCCGCCTGTGCGGCGAGGACGGAACGCACGCGGACTTCCTGCTCCCGCCAGATCGGCTCGATGACAGTCAGGCTCGGCGGATTCTCATACTGGATCGGCCACTGCTCATACGGCGGCACTTCCCGACCCTCGACCCGCTCGATGTAGTATCACTCACTGAGCATCATGTGCGTGACGGTTGCCCCGACCGTCGTCAACCCGAAAGGGAAGGGGCGCAGATACTCCTCCGGCGTCAGCGTGCCGACGGCGTCGAGCACGCGCCTTCTCGCCGCAGCGAGGTAGTCATAAATCCTGAGCGGGTCCATCATCGCCTCCGATCCCGGCTCGGCGGCGTGCCGGGTGCGCAAATCCGGTCTGGTGCATTTCGTACGGCGCCTCTGCGGCTCCCGTCGTTCAGGGCGTCAGGGACCGTCCGGAATCTGCGGCTCGACCAGGTTCGCCAGCATCGACAGCGATTCCTGCCAGCCAAGGTAGCAGAACTCCACGGGGATCATCGGCGGAATCCCGGACTGCACGATCTGAAGCTCTGTGCCGCAGGCGACCGTCCGAAGCGTGATCGTCACCTGCATGTCGCCGGGGAGGTTCGGATCGTCAAAACGGTCCGTGTAACGAAGTCGTTCGTGCGGCGTAAGCTCCACGAACGTCGCGCCGAACGAGTGCGACTTGCCCGTGCCGAAATTGGTGAAGGACATCCGATATCCGCCGCCCACGCGGGCGTCCATCTCGTGTATCCGGCCTGAGAACCCGTGCGGCGGGAGCCACTTGACCATCGCGTCGGGGTCGAGGAACGCCCGGTAGACCCGCTCAGCCGGAGCGCGCAGGACGCGGTGAAGGCGGACGGTGTTGCCGGAATGCGGTCCGGCGGTGTCGGCGGACGCAGTCGTCATCATCGCTCTCCAGAGTTGATCGAGGCGTCACGTGCGCCGAGGTTCAATCCCGAAGCGCGAGCATATCCGGCGCCCAAGGCCGCGGCAAGGTCCGCCTCAAGGGCCTCGCGCCGGGTGAATACGATTGCGCCGTGACGAAGCTGGAGACGGCGGACGGCGCGACCGTCTGCGAAGGGGAGTTCCTGACCCGGACGGTGACGGTGGAGTAGGGGGCGGAGGGACAGAGGGGCGGAGGGACAGAGGCGCGGAGGGACAAAGTAGGGCGGGCTTCGCCCGCCGCGGATAAGGAAGCATTCTCTCTTCAAGGGTGGGGGGATGGCATCAAGCGGGGCGGGTGCGGTTCGTTCAGATCTCCGGTCTGGCGCCGACTTCGCGGAGGTAGTGTCCGGACAGGCCGTGCTCGGTGAGGAGGCGGCCGTAAGGCGTGGAGGGGCGCGTCAGGCAGGAGTCGAGCATGTTGCCGACGATTTTGCGGACCTGGCGCTGTTGCTCGGTGATGGGGAGGGTGGCGTCGATGACGGTGAGGTCGAACTCGGGGACCATCAGTTCATACTGCTCGCGGATGCGCCCCTGAAAGAGGCGGAAACTCTCGTAAGGGTCTTCGCTGAGGGCGAGGTCCATGCCGGCCTCGTAATACTTCAGCTCCGGCCGCCCGGCGAGGATTCGCCGAAGCGCCTCATCCAGCGGGACGCGGAAGTAGAACGCGGCGTCGGGTTTCGGGGCGAAGCGGTAGACGCGGCGGACGAAATCCGGGTCCACGCCGCGGGCGGCGTCGCGGGCGAAGGCGGTGAAGATGTAGCGGTCGGTGAGGACGACGGCGCCGGCGCGCAGCGACGGAAGGATGGCGCGGTCCAGGCGGTCGGCGAAGTCGGCGGCGTGGATCAGCGAGAAGGTCATCGGGGACAGGAGGTGCTGGTCCTTGCCCATCTTGGTCGTGGCGCGGACCAGCGGGGACGAGTTCCACTCGCTGAAGTACACGCAGTACCCGCGGGCGACGATCCACTTGCGCAGCAGATCGAGCTGCGTGCTCTTCCCCGATCCGTCGATGCCCTCGACGATGAAGAGCTTGCCGGGAAGCGGTCCGTAATCCGTATAACGCTCAGCCGCGCTCATTCTTCGCCTGCCTCTTTGTCCCCGGCGGCGTCCGTTCCGCCTTGACGATCCGCGCCCGCGCGCGGAACCACTCCTCGAACACGTCCGCCTTCTTCCGGCTCGCCCGCAGGTTCTCCTCGCACGATCCGGACGTCTCGACGTGAAACATGACCGCGTGCGGCTCGCACTCGACACGGACGTCCCGGACGGTCTGCGTGTGCGACCGGTCCAGCCCGTCGGCGATGCGCAGGATGCCCGCCAGATGCGCGACGAGGCGCTGGTCGTCCGGGCGCAGACGGCGGAAGCTCCTGTGCGACTGCTTCGGTCCGCAGCGCCGGTGATACCGCGCGACGGCGGCGATGAGCGCCGACTCCCGCCGGGACAACCCCGGCAGATCCGCATGCAGGATCATCTCGTAGCTGTGCCGGTGATGCCGGGCGTATCCGATCAGGATGCCGACGTCGTGAAGGATCCCCGCAGCCTGAAGAATCTCGCGGCCCTGCGGCCCCGCCCAGCTCCCCGCGGCCTCCGGCAATTGCGCCGCCAGTTGATCGAAGATGCGCAGCGCCAGGTGGGTGACATGCTCGGAATGCGCGAAGTCGTAGCGCTGGCGCTCCGCGTAGGCGCGGACACCGGTGAGGACGTCGCGGACCGAATCCGGCGACCGCTCGACCGCGCCGGTAAGGTCGTCGATCATCTCCGCCAGCAGGCCGTCGCGGATGCCGCCGTCATGAATCCACAACCGCTCGACGCCGAGGTGCTCCATCAGACGCTCGACCACGCACAACCCCGCGACGATGATCTCCGCCCGCCGGTAGCCCATCCCCGGCGCCTGACGCCGTTCCGCGAGAGAGAGGCTGCGCAGCCAGTCCAGAAGATACGCCGCCTCGCCGCGCCCGAGTTCATATCCGCGAAGCGCGAAGCTGAAGCGCCCTTCCGGATGCGTCTCCATCCCCCGGCGGATCGACAGCTTCGCCAGCGTTGTGAACGTCCCGCCGGACCCGATCAGGACGTCCAGCCCGCGCGTCGGCACGCAGACGCGCTCCTTCAAAACATCTTCGACGGCCTTGCGCATCGCGTTGAACCGGTAGGCGCCGCCGTCGCCGGGAAGTCCGTACATCTCGGTCAGGCGCACCGCGCCGAGCGGGAGCTTGCAGATGCCGTCGATGAGGCCGCCGTTGCTTAAGATCAGCTCCGCGCTGCCGCCGCCCAGATCGACGACCGCGAAGCGCCGGTCCTCGAGCGGAAAGGCGTTGGTCACGCTGGAGAACGCCAGGCGGGCCTCATATTCCGCGTCAATGACTTCGAGCTGAAGCCCGACCCTGCGGCGGACGCGCTCGACGAACTCTGCGCCGTTGCGCGCCTCGCGGACGGCGGAGGTCGCCACGGCGCGGATGCGATCCACGTGCAACCCGTCCCAGACCGTCCGCATCTGCTCCAGCACCGAAAGCGACGCCTCCATCACGCTCTCGTTCAGCCGGCCGGTCGTGTAAAGCCCCGCGCCCAGACGCGTCGTCTCGCGCACGTCCTCGATGACGCGGAACTTCGAGCCTGGATCGCTCTCGGCGACGACCAGGCGCAGGCTGTTTGTGCCGACGTCCACGGCCGCGACGCGCCAATGCCGATGCGCCGCGTCCTTCGGTTCAACGCGACCCGGACGAGGGCGGCGGCGCAGATACGTTCCGGCGCGCGGGGCGACGTTGAATCCCGAGGCGAGCGTCTCGAGGCGGTCCAACGCCGCCTGCACTTCCGGTGAGCTCCACCACGAGTGAAACTCCGCCGCGCCGTCCTCTCGCTCGCGGACCAGCCAGTCATGAAGCGCCGCCGCCGACCCCCCCGCGCCCTGCGGAACCGACTCGAGGCGCAGGAGCAGTTCATGCGCGTCGTTGATCCGTCCGAGTCGGTCCTGCGCCTCCTGAACAACCGGGTAAAGCTCGTCGCGCAGCAGGTCTCCGCCGCAGGCCGAGAAGATCTCGACGGCGTAGCGCAGCCGTTTCACCTTCAATCGAAGGCGGTGAAGCTGGTCCAGGGCGGCCGGGGCGCTGACCGGCGCCTCGCGCACGTCGCGCACCAGCTTCGGCAGATGTTCGATCGCCAGCTCCCGCAGAACGAACACACGTCCCTTGGCGCCGTCTTTCTGACCGTCATCATCGCGCCTTCGAGGATAGGGGCTCAAGGATGAAAGCAGCGCCTGGCGCCTCGCGCGAAGCGCCCGAGGCATCCAGCGCTCCGCCGCGTCGCGCAAGGCGTCCTGCGCCCGGAGACGGTGGGCATCGATGTCTTGCAGCAGCGCCGTCGCCACGGCGTCATCGAGAGCGCCTTGCGCTTTCCGATCCTCGACGGCCGTCTTCTGCACGTCGCACAGGCGCGCCGCCGCCGCCGCACGTCGGATGCGCCGCAGTCCGCGACGAAGGCGGCGCAGCTCACGAGGCGGACAATAACTTTCAAAAAGGCGCAGCGCCGCCGCGGAGCGCCGCGTCGCTACGCGAAGCTGGTGAACGTATTCCGGATCTTCGTGGGCATGATCGGCCGCCAGCGGAAGAAGCGCCTCGACCGACCGAAGGCGCCGTTTGAGAACCCGCCGCGCCGCCACGACGCACGGGGTGTCCGGGTGCAGACCCTCGACCCACTTTCCCGCACTCGGCAGCGTCGCCGTCATGAGGCGACCCCCGGACGGCTGGGCAGGAGCGACCGCACCGCCTCCTTGAGGTCGGCGAACACATCGGCGATATCGCGGTTTGCGTCGATCATCTGAAACCCGTAGGTCTTCGCCAGCTCCTCGAACACCGAAAGCAGCCTCGACTGGTATCGGCGAAATGAGCGAAAAAGCTCCGTCTCCTCCTGAAAGTCCATCCCCGACTCCCAGTAATCAAAGGGACCGCGCGTCACCACCCGGGGGATCAATTGATCCACGCTCACGCGCAGATACAGAACGCCGTGAGGGGCGGGCGCGAAGCGGTAGAGGTCGCGCAGCCAGTCCCGATCGATCCCACGAACGATCGAGCGCGCCATGATGGAATAAAAGTAGCGGTCCGTGAGAACGACAAACCCGGCGCGCAGCGCGGGAAGAATGTCGTTTTCAATGCGATCCGCAAAGTCGGTGGCGTAAAAGAGGTCCAACGTTCGCTGGCTCACCGTCGTGCCCAGCTTCGCCTTCCGCAGCCCGTCCCCCGCGAGGCGGCTGCGCGACAGCCCCGTGTGCAGGACGCCGTAGCCTTCCGTCTCGAGCCACTCCCGCAGCAGGGCGATGTGCGTCGATCGCCCGACGCCGTCCGTGCCCTCAAGCACGATCAGGCGCCCCGGGGTACGCGACACGTCAACCTGCACGTCGCCGAGGACGCGGACGGCCTCGTCATGAACTCGATTGCGGTATCCGGGTTCCGGACGCTCTGCCGATCGACTGTCCATGTTGACGTTGAATCCGATGCCCAGCCTCGCGCCGACACGCACGCGCCGCCGGCCTGCGACCAGTATACCCCACGCCGCGGATCAGGACTTCCGGCTTCATGAAGCCTTAACAATTCACGCCATCCCTCCGCCGACCCCCTCGAAGATCAGAGAAATCAACTGCGCGAAAAAGATGTAAAGCAGATTGATCAGCACGGTCACAGCCTATCTCCTGCGAAAACAGACGCGCGAGCGACCACGCGTCACTCCTCGTCATCCTCGTCTGCGTCCTCGATGTAGCCCAAGGCCTTGAGGCGGTTCTTCATCCCCTCGTCATACGCGCTCTCCACCGGAGCGGAAACGCGCGGTGCGGCGTCGTAAGTGTCCACGGTGCGGACCGGATGCTGCGCGAGGAACTCCGGCGTGAGCAACTCGGTCAACACGCGCCCGTCCATGTCCTTCCCGACCGGAAGCCCCAGCAACGCCAGCACGGTCGGGGCGATGTCCGTGATCGTCGCGGGGACGCCGTTTTGTCCTTTTCGGATCGGACCGCCGGTCGCCGCAAGGATGCCCTGGCGGTGATGCCAGAACGGCGGCTGAATCCAGTCGTCGTACGTCCGCTGGATCGGCGCCCGACCGGGGTTGTCGCCGAAGCCGTGATCGGAAATCACCAGCACCGTGTCGTTCGGTCCGGTCCGTTGCAGGATCGAGCCGATGTAGATGTCGATCCTCGCGAGATGGCTCTCGATCGAGCGGCCCAGCGCCTGCACCGTCGGGTCCAGTTGCCTCACCGCCGCCTCCCCTCCTTCGGCGCGCGCCGAGAGGACGCGGCGGTACTCCGGCCAGTACAGGTGGCAGAAGGCGTCGTATCCGTCGAAATACACGCCCACGAGCGAAGGCTTGTACCGCTCGAGCAGGTAGGCCGACATGTTTCCGACCGAGACGTCCTTGAGCAGGATGTCGCGGACGGCGTAGCTCTTGATGTTGCGCACCGCCTGAAGCTCCAGCGAGGCGAGTTCCGCCGGACCGAGGCGGTCCTCGGTCTTGATGAAGCGCTCCAACGCTTTCATCAGGTCCGGCGGATACGTGCGCTGCGGCAGATCCAGATCCGCGTCGGCGCCGGTGGCGAAGCCCGCTTCGTCCTTCTTGAGCGGCCACGTGTAATCCGAGCACATGAACCCCCGCACCGGTTCGGCCGGCCACGTCACCCACCAACTGATGAACCCCACACTGACGCCAGCTTCGCTGGCGATGTTCCACATCGCCCGCACGCGCCGCACCGTGCTGCTGACGGGGACCGTCTTGCCGTCAGGAGTTTTGACGACGAAACCGTGAACGCCGTGGTGCTTCGGTTTCCGACCGGTCGCGATTGTCGTCCAGAGGATGGCCGACGCCGTGGGGTCCATCGATTCCAGCGTGGCGCGCGACCCCTGGGCGACGATCCGTCCGAGGTGGGGCATCAGGCCGGTTTCCAGCACCTGATCAAAAACGTCCCAACTGGCGCCGTCGATCGCAATGATGAAGACACGCCCCGGAACCGCCCGCTCCGGAAGATCGAGGAAGGCGGGGTGTTCTTCGGGTTTCGGCGTCGGTTCCGGCGCGCCTTGAACTGGAGGAGGGGGTGGCGAGGTCGGCGCAGCCGGTTCAGCGCCGCGCTTACCGCACCCGGCTGTCGTCGCCAGCAACGCCGTGGCGGCGCAGATCAGCCGCATCCGCATACCGGTTGTCATGCCGCATCCGACGTTCACGTGATGCCCCGCGTATTTCAGGACCGGATCGGGCGCCGGCCCGAATCCACCCTACTTCCGCCGGACGACCCCCGCAACGATCTTCCCACAACCGCCCGGCGACACAAACCTCGGGGAAGAAGTCGCCGCCATCGCGCATCCAACGAGCGTGACCCGGGACGACTCGACGGCGCCCCGGGAACCGGGGACTGACGCGCAACCGATGCCGAAAGACCGAGAATCGCTTCTGATGCCACGCGACGGCAAGCCGCAACGACAGCGCCGACGAACGCGCAAAGCGGCGCCGCTCGTCGGCGCGACCCTCCTGCTCGCGTTGCTGGCTGGGTGTTCCGGTCACGCGTCGGAATCCCGTCGGGTTCGTGACGCCCTCGCCCGTCTGAACGCCCCCGGGAATTCAGAAACGCGCACGTTTGCTGAAGAACCCGACAACACCGGCAGGATCGCTTCCGAACCGGATTCGAATGCGCCGGAGGCCGTCGGACGCTCCGCCGAGGAGCCGGCGGCGCTGGCTTCGCTTGTCGCCCTCGCCTTGCGCGACAACCCGGCAATCCGGGCGGCGGACGAATCCGTGCGCGCCGCGCTGGCGAAAATTCCGCAGGCGTCCGTCCCTCCCGATCCGGAGTTGCTGACGCGCACGCTTCCGGAACCCGCGCAGTACGCCGACGGGCGGAATCCCTTCATCCTGAGCGTGATGATGTCGCTTCCGCTTCCCGAGAAGCTGGACCGTGCCGGGCGGATCGCGCTGGAAGAGGCGTGGATGGCGCTTCACGACGCTGAGCGCATGCGCCGCGAAGTCGCGGCGGAAGTCCGGCGAGCGTACTCCCGCGCTTACATCCTCGACCGCACGATCGAGACGAATCTCGCCAACCGCGAGCTGCTTCGGGGATTGATCGACGTGGCTCATGCGGAAGTCGCCGCGGGGAGGCGGTCGCAGGACGACATCCTGCGGGCGCAGGTCGAGCTTTATGCGCTGGACAGTGAGGTGATCGATCTTCGCCGCGAGCGGACCGAGGCGACCGCCGACCTGAACCGCCTCACGGCCCGTCCCACCGGAACCGATCTTCCGGCGCTGATCAACCTCGCGCCGCGCACGGCGCGCGTCGATCGTGAGCGCGTCCTGGCGCAGGCGGATCGGTTCAATCCGGCGCTGCTTCGGTTGCAGCGTCAGATCGAGCGCGATCGTCATGCCGTGCGGGCGGCGGAGCTGGCGTCGTGGCCGGACTTGAGGTTCGGCATTGAGTGGATGTATCAGCGGGACCGCGAGGCGATGCGCGTCCTGCCGGACCCGCAAACCGGCATGATCCCCGAGGTGGACCGCATGAGCGAGCGCGGGATGGACATGTGGGCGATCGTCGCGGGGATCAACCTGCCGATCTGGCGCGGGCGGATCGAGGGAGGGATTGCGGAGGCGCGCAGCCGGCTGGCGGCGTCGCAGCACGAACTGGCGGCGGAGCGCTATCGCGTGGCGTCGCGCATTGCGACCTCGCTGTCCGCCGTCGCCGCGAAGCAGGAGCTGGTCGCGCTTTTTGCGAACACCATCATCCCGCAGGCGCGGCAGGCGTACGAAGTCTCCCGCGCCGCCTACTCAGGCGGCGGCAAGGGCGACTTCCCCGCGGTCATCGAAAGCTGGCGGAAGTGGCTGGCGTTCACGGTTCAGTATCACCGCTCGATCGCCGAGTTGGAGACGGCGCTGGCGGACCTTGAGGAAGCCGCCGGCGCGAGCGTCGCGGAACTGGAGGCCCAGCCGTGACCCGACACCGGCGCCGCGGTCGAGCTTTGTCGGTCGTTCTTGTCGGGCTTGCGTGCCTGGCGCTCGGGGTCGCGATCGGTTGGTACGCCGGCTACGGATCCAGCGGACCACCTTCCGGTCCGGCCCGAAATTCGGGTTCGGAAGGCGACATGGATCAGCTTTATACCTGCGGCATGCACCCGACGGTGATCGAAAAGCAGCCTGGCGACTGCCCGATCTGTCACATGAAGCTCACCCCGGTCAAAGCCGGGGCGGAGACGGATGCCGACGCGGGGCTGGAGCGGAAAGTGCTTTACTGGCGCAGTCCGATGCTCGCGGATTTCGCGTCGGATCGCCCGGGTCGGGATCCGATGGGGATGGATCTCGTGCCGGTGTACGCGCCGGAGGGCGAGGTGTCGGCGGGGCCGACGGTCCAGATCGACCCGGTGGTTGTGCAGAACATGGGCGTGCGGACGGCGCCGGTGCGGCGCGGCGCCCTGCGCACGACGTTACGCACCGTCGGCCGCGTGGACTACAACGAGCAGGCGGTCGCCTACGTCAACACGAAGTTTGACGGCTGGATCGAGCGGCTGCACGTGGATCAAACCGGCGCGCCGGTCGAGCGCGGCGACGCGTTGTTCGACGTGTACGCCCCGCGGCTTTACTCGGCGCAGGAGGAATACGTCGCGGCGCTGCGCGGGGCGGATCGTCTTGCGGACAGTCCGATGCCCGAAGCGCTGGCGGAGGCGCGCCGGCTGGCGGATTCCGCCCGGGTGCAACTGCGCTACCTCGACGTCTCGGACGCGCAGATCGCGGAACTGGAGCACACGAAGGAGATCCGCAAGGCGATGACGATCTTCTCTCCGTCGCGCGGGATTGTGACGGAGAAATCGGTTCTGGAGGGCGCCTACATCACGCCGGACGCGCGTCTTTACACGATCGCCGACCTCTCGAAGGTCTGGGTGTATGTCGACGTGTACGAGTATCAGTTGCCGTGGGTGCGCGTCGGGCAGGAGGCGCGGATGTCGCTGCCTTATGTTCCGGACCGGGAATTCGTCGGGCACGTCGTTTACGTTTACCCTTATCTGGAAACACAGACCCGCGTCATCAAGGTCCGCCTCGAGTTCGACAATCCGACGCTGGAGCTGAAGCCCGGCATGTACGCCGGGGTCACGCTCCACGTCGATCTCGGGCGTGAGGCGCTGGTCATCCCGCGCGAGGCGTACATCGACTCCGGTCGGCGCAACGTCGCGTTCGTCGACGCGGGCGGCGGGAAGTTCAAACCGCGCGAGCTTCAACTCGGCGTCGATCTGGAGGACGGGCAGGTCGAAGTCGTCTTCGGACTCGACGAGGGCGAGCGCGTCGTCACCAGCGGTCAGTTTCTGCTCGACACGGAAAGCCGCCTGAAAGAGGCGATCGCCAAGGCGT
>BOJX01000108.1 GCA_016860685.1 Planctomycetota bacterium | reverse complement strand
CCGGTGCGGTACTGG
This sequence comes from Planctomycetota bacterium, assembly GCA_016860685.1. Lineage (GTDB taxonomy): Bacteria > Planctomycetota > Phycisphaerae > UBA1845 > UBA1845 > JABWBH01. The sequence goes on along the minus strand of BOJX01000108.1, from coordinate 10,692 downwards.
GACGAGCGCCTGTCGTCGCACGCGGCGAAGGACTCCCTCGATCAGACCGGCATGAGTCGGGACTGGAAGCGATCCCGCATCGACACCGTGGCCGCGGCGGTGATCCTGCAATCCTGCCTCGACGCGCTTGCGTCCTCGAATAACGCGGATGAGCCTCCCGCTGAACCTGCGGATTGAGCGCGACCCTGAGGGCGACGTACAATCACGTGGGGAAAGCTCCTCCCGGGCGGCAAGACATGATGACCCGCGATGATGTGCTGAGCGTGCTGCGGACGGTGGATGATCCGGAGATGCCGATCAACATCGTCGATCTGGGGCTGGTCGAGCGCGTTGAGGTGCAGGCGGCGGGGGCGCTGAATTCGGGCACGTCGGCGCCGGCTGAGGTTCAGCATGTCGTTATCGAGCTTCTGCCCACGTTTGTCGGATGTCACGCGCTGCCGATGATCGAGCGGAACGTCCGGGACGCGGTCGCGCGGCTGAGCGGCGCCGGGTCGGTGGAGGTGCGGTTCCGGTTTGATCCGCCGTGGTCGCCGGACCGGATCAGCGAGGCGGGGCGCGAAGCGCTGCGGCGTTTCGGCGTGACGGTTCCGGCGCGAGCGGGGCAGGGCGCGTCGTGCGCGGAGCGACCGGTGAGCCTCTCGCTGCCGCGACCGGAAGCGTGTCCGGTGTGCGGCTCGACGAACGTGCGGCTGGAAAGCGCGTTCGGTCCGACGCGCTGCCGCATGATCTATCACTGCGAGGACTGCCGCAATCCTTTTGAGCATATCAAGCGGCTGATGTGATGCTTTCACCGGGCGGCGAGCCTCGCGTTTGACGTCGGCGCCGCGGCCTGTAATACTCTTGTTGTATTATGAGCGGAAAACGGGTGGCGATTGTGATGGGCAGCGACTCGGACTGGGGCGTGATGTCGGCGTGCGCGGAGCAGCTCAAGTCGTTCGGCGTCGAAGCGCACGTGGAGGTGATGAGCGCGCACCGGTCTCCTGCGCGTGTTCACGAGTTCTCCTCGAGCGCGGAGAAGGACGGATTCGAGGTGATCATCGCGGCGGCGGGCATGTCGGCCGCGCTGGCGGGGACGATCGCCGCGCAGACCGTCCTGCCGGTGATCGGCGTTCCGCTGGAGGGCGGGATGCCCGGCGGGCTGGACGCCCTGCTCTCGACGGTGCAAATGCCTCCGGGGATTCCGGTGGCGGCGATGGCGGTCGGCGGCGCGGGGGCGAAGAACGCGGCGCTGCTGGCGATCCAGATGCTCGCCGTGAAGGATACTGGCTTGCGCGAGGCGTTCCGGAAGTTCAAGGCGGACCAGGCCGTGAAGGTGCGCGAACGCAACGCCGCGCTTCAGGCGAAGCGTTGATCGGCGACGCGTCCTGACGCCGGTTCAGATGTTCAGACCGCGTCCGGGTTGGAGGAATCGCGGAATTCTGCTCCGCGTCATCGCTCCTGCGAGGGTTGAAACCGGTTGCGGGCGTCTGAGCGCTCGCACGGCGCCGGCGCTCAGACGGCGCGGAGCGCTTCGTCGAGATCGGTGAGGATGTCGGTCCAGTCCTCCAGCCCCACGCTGAGGCGGATGCCGCCGGGCGCCAGCCCGCGGGCGAGTTTCTCCGCCGCGGGCATCGCCGAGTGTGTCATTGTGAAAGGCGCTTCGATGAGGGTCTTGATCTGTCCCAGGGAGACTGCAAGCGTGATCGCGTAGGCGTGCTCGGCGATCCAGTTGATGAGGCGCGCGGCGGACCGCCCTTCTCCCTCCGGATCGCGCACGACGAAGTAGATCATCGACCCGGGCGCGAACTTCTGATGCACGTCAATCATCTGCCGCCGGGCGAGATCGCGCTGCGGGAAGGAGTCCAGTCCCGGATAAAGCACGCGCTCGACCTTCGGGTGCGCCTCAAGGAACCGCGCGACGCGCAAGGCCGTCTTCTGGTAGTTGGACATCCTCGTGCCGAGCGTCGGCAGACCGTAAACGAGCGTCGGCCACGCCGCCTTGGGCGATAACGAGCCGCCGAAGTCCTTGCGGTAAAGCTGCAACGGCTGATGCAGTTCTTTCGGTCCGATGACCGCACCGCCGATGTCGGTTCCGAAGCCGCCGATGCCTTTCGTCAGCGACTGACAGACGACGTCTGCGCCGAGGGTCAGCGGACGCTGGCAGTAGGGCGTGGCGAAGGTGTTGTCGACGACAACCCAGACCCGGTCGGCCGGATCGCGCCCGGCGTTGGCGGCGTCGGCGATGCGCCGGACGGCGGCCACGTCGATCATCGTCATGTCCGGGTTCACCGGGGTCTCGAAGTAAATGACGCGCGTCTCGTCGCGGACGGCGCGGCGCAGTTCTTCCTCTCGGGTGAGGTCGGCCAGCGTATGCGCGACGCCGTAACGGGGCAGCCAGTTCTCGATCAGGGAGTACGTGCAACCGTAAAGCACGCGGTGGGCAACGACGTGATCACCGGAGCGGGTGAGCACGCCGATCGCGGCGGAGATCGCCGCCATCCCGGAAGCGAAGCACAGCGCCATCTGGCCACCCTCGGCCGCGGCGAGGTTGTCCTGAAGCATCCCGCAGGTCGGCTCGTCGAGGCGGTCGTAGATGTAGATGTGCTCGTCGTGCGGGTCGAGCCCCTCGCCGCGGGCGAAGGCCTCGAACCCGCGCGCGCCGCGCTCGGCGGAATCGAGCCGGAAGGTCGCACTGGCGGTCATCGGCGGAACGACGTGATGGTCATAATCCCAGCGCCCGGTGTGACTGACGCCGTGAATCAGGCGTGTGCGCATCCGGCTGGTACGCTCGTCGTGAGGTAAAGGGTTGCGTTCATTCGGCATGACGATCGACTCCTTTTCAACTGTGCGGGGGTCAAACGACTTCAGAATACCTGCAATCGGCGCACCGCACTTGCGGCAAATCTCGCAGGGGTTGGTTTTGCGGCGTTGAAATGCGTGATGCAGGGGTCGGATCCGTCCACCGCAGGGATCATTGAAGCGAGAGGCGGAGGCGTCCGATAAACCCCCTGGGACGCTCGAACATGATGCCATCTCAACTCGTTGCGCCGACGACGGTTACAACCGGTCCCGCGATCTGGGACCGGGTCTGGAGGCACGCGCCGGACGTCGAGAAGGACGAGGCCCGCCTGGCGAGGGAGGCGCGAGGGCGGCGCTGGGAAGAGATCGTCCGCTTTCTCAACGTGGCGCTGGGTGAGCTGCGCGGATTGCGCACGATCGAACTGGGCAGCGGACTGGGTGATCTGTCGGTGCTGCTGGCACGGGCGGGAGCAGACGTCACGCTGCTGGATTACTGTGACAAAGCGCTAACCCTGGCGCGACAGCGGTTCAACCGGCTGGGGCTTCCCGCGACGTTCGCGCGTGCAGACTTTCTTGGCGACCTGTCGGAATATGCCGGTCGGTACGACGTGGTGCTGTCGATCGGCGTCGTCGAGCACTTTCGTGGGACGGCGCGGACGGCGGCGCTGGCGGCGCATCGCGCGGTGCTGCGCACCGGTGGAGCCGTCGTCATCAGCGTTCCGCACGCCCTGTGCCCGACGTACCGGATCTGGAAGGCGTACCTTCAATTCCGGAGGTGGTGGCCTTACGGACTGGAGATTCCTTATACCAAGGGCGAGTTGTCCCGGAGGGCGCGGTGCGCGGGGTTCGAGCAGGTTCGCTGTCAGGCGTTCGGATTTCGGGAGTCGTGGAGCGAACACGTTCTGCGCGGATTGTTGCGGCGCGACGTCAGCGTGGATGATCGTGCGTCCCGGTTCGATGCGACGCTCGGGCTGGTGTTGATGATGACGGGGATTGCAAGCGAGCGATCCGTGCCCCCGGGTGCTGGAATGACGCTTCCTGACCGCGGATCTTGCTTCGCACGTCAAGGACAGGCGGGCGAGGCTCGGTAAGGCGGCGGACGACGAGGTGAATGATGAGCGTGCTCGGACAATGTTACTACCTGAGTTGCCGGACGTGGATCGGCCGCGTCACGGCGCGGGCGATGCTGGGCGCGTTGCGACGGATCGGTGCATGCCGGTCGTTTAAGCTTCCGCTGGACGCTCTGTTCCTGCCGGGTCCGGCGACTTCCGGACTGATGAAGCTCTGGTCGCGCCTTCACTGGATGGGCGAGGACGGCATGATGCCCCCGGATCAGCTTCTTGCGATCTACCGGTTGACGTACACCTGGCCGGGCGACGGTGATGTCGTCGAGTTGGGGTCGTGGACAGGGTTGACGACGTGCTATCTGGCGACGGCGTGCGCGTCGCGCGGCAGAGGCCACGTGTACGCGGTGGACACGTTCGCGGGAACGAAGGAGGGCGGAACGTCGTATGACGCGGTCGCGCGCCACGGGGGGACGACCTGGCCCGTATTTCGCAGGCGCGTACGCGAGGCGGACCTTGAAGGACGCGTCACCGCGCTGGTCGGGGACACGGTCGAGCAGGCGAAAGCGTACCCCGGGAATCCGATCCGAGTTCTGCTGATCGACGCGGATCATTCCTTCGAGGGCGTGCGGCGCGATTTCGAGGCGTGGCAGCCGCACGTGGCGCCGGGCGGGCTGATCGTGTTTCACGATTACGCGATGCCCGAGGCGGGCGTCCGCCGGTACGTGGACGAGGTCGTGACGCATCGCGATGACGTCGAGAGTTCACCCGGGAATGTGCATCCCAACGTGTTCGCCGTGGCGAAGGAGCTGGGCGTCCGAGGGGAGGCGCGCGTGGTCCGGGAGGCGGTCGCGGAAGCCTCCGCGTTATGCGCGGCGACGATGTCCGGCGCCGTGAGAGTGGGCGAAGGTCTGGCGCCGGTGGCAGGCGCGTGAGGCGCTTCCGCCCGGGGCCTCGGATTCGGAGGCGAGCACGAGATGAACCCGTCGTTGATGGAGACCGGCGGTCGTTTGCGGGTCGCGTTCTTCGTCAAGCGGTTCTGGCCCGACGTGGGAGGCGTCGAGAAATACGTGTTCGAACTGGCGCGGGCGCTGCTGGAACTCGAGCATCGCGTTCACGTCATCGCCGGTGACCCGGAAGGGACGCGCCCCGCGACGGAGTCGCACGAGGGGATTGAGATTCTGCGTTACCCGAGCCGGCGTTCGACGTTGCGGGCGGCGTGGACGCTGCGCCGCGCGACGCCCGTCCTGCGCCGCGCCGACGTGATCCACGTCAGCGACGTCGAGATGCTCGAGCGATATGAGCGGCTCCTCGCGTGGCGCGTCGGGGCGAAACCGGTGTTCCTCACGCGGCACGGCATGAGCCTGCGGGATCCGGTGACGGCGGAGGAATTGCGCCGTCACGAGCGGGCGCGTCGGCGTGTCGCAGGCATGTTGGACGACGGGACGTTCATTCAGCGTCGCTACGGCGCAACGCCCGACGCGGTTCCCGACCCCGGCTTGAGGCCGACGGCGGATGAGCTTTCGACGTCGCCTGAACCCGAAGCGGCGCGGGCGGTGTTCGTCGGTCGTCTCGAACCGGACACCGGCGTGGACATCTACCTCGACGGGCTTCGGGCGCTGCGCGAGCGACACGGGATTCATCTGCCGCTGACGGTGTACGCCGATGGGTCGCGGCGCGCCGAGCTTCGGCGGCGCGCGGAGACGTTCGACCTCGACGTGCGTTGGGAAGCGCCGCGCGCGGACGCGCAGGACCGGTTGTGCGACGGCACGCTGGCGTTCGTCTCGGGACGGATGTCCATCTTTGAGGCGATGGCGCGCCGGCGTTGTGTCGTGGCGGCCTACGTGGACCCGCTCAAGCGGGACTACGTCTGCGGAGAGTGGTTCAGCCCGCTGATCGGCAGGGCACGCGACGGCGCGGAGGCGGCGGAGCGCGTCGCGGAGCTGCTGCGGGATCCGCGACTTCGACGGGCACGCGCCGAGGCGGCGTTTCAGGCGGTGCGAAGGCTGAACTGGGGGGCGACGGCGCGTGAGTATGTCCGCGTCTGGCGCGCCGGACTGGCGCGGGCGGCGGTCACTTCTTCTCGCCCAGTTCTCGCGTGGGGTTCTCCCTGAAGCGCTGGTAGACCTCCTCGAGGCGAAACTCCTCCATCCCGGGCGGTTCGGGGAACGCGCGGGTGATGTCCAGCGGAGGCTCATGCCGCGCACACAACTCGATGAGGTAGGGCTGGACGACGTCCCACGCGAACTGCCGCAGGCGCAGGTCGATCCGGTCCCAGAGCCACATCTTCATCAGCGGGTGACGCCGGGTGTCCGTGAGGTAGCCGACGACCTGCTCCGCGACGGTCAGCTCAAAACTCTGGAGGCGGCGGCGGTCGTTGATGTCGTTGAGCTTGTCCGACATGTAGTAGGTGTAACACTCCCGCGCCGCGGCGAAATCGCCGTCGGCTCCGGCCTTGTCTCCCGAGGCGATCTTGTCCAGCCCGGCGTCGAGGAAACCACGGATGATGACCTCGGTCTGCTTGTACGTCGCCAGTTCCTCTTTGATCTGACCGAAGACGAAGTCCTTCAGCGGCATCATGTACCGCTCCTGCGTGCGTCCGTCGGGGTGGGTGTTGTGGACGCGCAGGTGATCGTAATACTTCCGGGCGAGGGCGAGACTCTCCTCCGTGCCTTCGCGGTAGAGGTTGCCGACGGATTCCTCCAGCCAGTTGAAAAAGCCCGTGCGATAGTTCTTGCCCGGCGTCCCCTCCTGAAAGTTCGGGTCGTCGCCGAAGACCTTCTTGCCGAACTCAAGGTAGGCGTCGAACAAGTAAGGGATGTAGCGCGTGTCGGGCATGAAGTCGATGTACGACTCGAAGGGCTTGTCGAAGTTGGGGATGAGGAGCATGCGCCCGCGCGTCACGCCGTATTTCAGCGCGAAGAAGATGAACCGGATCGTGTTCATCTGGTCGCTGGGGTTGAGGTTGAGTTTCCCTTCGGTGCGCATGTCGCCGAGCGTGGACCAGTAGAGCGCGTGCGCCCACGCCGCGCGCCAGTCCAGCGGGCCGAACTTCTCCATCAGGTTGAACATCCACTTCGGATCGAGGGACATGTCGTTCCGAAGCACATCCGCACGCACCGCGGCGAGGAGGCGGTCCACGACGGGACGCCGCTGGGGATCGTTCAGCAGCGCCAGGCGCTTCGCCTTCAGCTCCGCGTCGCCCTCCGCCCCCGGCTCCACGGCCTGACCGGCGAAGCGCTGCTCCGGTCGAAGATGGCGCGCAACGAAGTCCAGCAGAACCTCGTCGGGAGTCAGTCCCAGCCCCGAAAGCTCCTGCGCCAACGTGCCGACCTCCGGGTCGGTCGCCAGGAGGGCTTCGAGATTCTCCGGCGCATCGGCCAGGGGGCGGAAACTCTCAATGTATTCGCGGGTGGACAGGGCGATCGGAGGGGGGCCCAGCACACGCTCCATCTCGACAGCGAGCGCCCGCTTGTACGACATATGCTCGTCATCGAGAAAATCCGCGATCTTGTGCCAGTATATGTAACCGAGCTCCTTGTACAGCGCGATGTCCCGGGGGTTGTAGCGGATCCCGCCGTCGCGAAGTTCGCGAATGCCGTTGGTCACCCACTTCCAGCGCGCCTCGGGGCTGTAGTAGGCCACCGAGATGTTGTACGCCATGTTCCAGGCGTTGTACGCCCAGACCCCGGAAAACCGCGGTTGAAGGCGGTTCAGAAGGCTGGCGAGCTGGTACGCCTCGTAATTCTTCCCCTGCTCCTTGAGGCGCTCATACCGGATGAAGGCGATGTCGATGACCAGGGCGCGGACCGGTCCGAGCTTGCTGGCCAGCTCCAGCGACGGCGGCAGGCCCTTGAGGGTTTCAGGATCCAGCGCGAGTTGCCGCTCCCGGCGCAGCGTATTGATCGGCGTGAGCATGAACCCCGCGCCGACGACGCAGATCGTCGCCAGGAGGAGCGTGATCATCAGGACGCGGCGGTCGCGGCGCTGCGCGTCCCGGCGCGCCGCCAGATACTGCGGCATGACGGCTTCAAGCGTGGCGGAGCGACTCATGTCACGTTCCTAAAAAGACGTCTCCGACACCTCGCGCCGGTAGAACAGCAGGATCGACAGCCCCAGAATGCAGGCCGTCTGAAGCACGACCAGCTCCCCGACCCCTTGAAGCACCCAGACCAGCGAGACGTTCTCCCCGTTGACGAGCGTCTCGACGCCGTCGAAGTAGCTGAAATCCGGTACGACCTTGAAGATCAGCCGCAGGCCTCCGGAGATCAACTCAGCCGCCAGCGTCTGAAACGACTCCGACGCCTTCGCGCCTTCGCCCGAGGAGATCGCATTGAAGAACGCGCTCATCGTCGCCGTCACCGGCTCATCATACTTGTCGAACTGCTCCAGCGACTCGTTCATGAACGACCGAAGCCCCGCGAGGGCGTACAACACGAACGCCGCGAGACACGCGACCGGGTAGGAGAACACGCTGGTCATCAGCACGCCCACCGCGGCCAGGAACATCAGCTTGCACAGCATCAGCACGAAAAGCCGCAGAAGGTTTCCCTCGAACGACCCGACGGTGAAGAGACACTTCACGCCGTCGCGGGTGATCTCCAGCGTGTTGTAGAACACCGGCTCCGGCGTCTCGAACCAGGTCGGGTCGGCGTAGGGATTGACGTTGCTGAACAGGACGGTGAGCGTTCCGTCCGGAGCGACGCAATCCGCCGGAACCTTGATCGTGTGAAACCGACCGACGATGTGGCGCGGAAGCATGACGTACTGCGTGGCGCCCTTGCCCGTGTCGCCGACCACCCACATCGAGCGGAAGATCTCGTCCGGCGGGTAGTCATAAAGCTCCGCGCGGTAGCGGAGTTGAATGAAGTTTCCCGGCGACCGGTCACAGAGGATGTTCTCGAACTCGAACACGCGCTGACTGAACACGGGAATGATCCGCCACCGCGCTTCGTGTTTTCCCTTGAGGCGCTCGATCTCCTTCGCCCGGTCCACCGGTTCGGTCGCAGCGTCGTAGAAGCCCTCGCGGAGACGCTGCTCAAACTCCTGTTCGGCGGCCGCCGTGAAGTCGGGAACCTTGAACATCGTCGAGTGTCGGGCGGTCAGCACGTCCGTGAAAAGACGCAGGCGGTCGGCGCTTTGCGTCGGCTCAGTCCCGTCGCCGATCAGCGCCTTGCGCTCGGCGAGGCGCTCGAGGTCCACCTTGCTCGTTGGCGTCAGTCCGGAGGTGTAACTGTCCTCGACCGGCGGCTTCGTGCGGATGATGACGTGCATCATCCCGTAAATGCACAGGAAGCTGAACGTGAGAAAGACGAAATTGAAGATCGTCATCCCCGTCCACTTCCCGACAAGGTACTGCCAGCGGGAAAGGGGTTTGCTGAACAGGAGGAACGACTGCCGGTGGACGAGTTCGTCCGAAATCGACCGGGACAGGAAGATTGTCAGCACGCCCAGAAAGAACCCGGTGAAGCTGAGACTGAACGACAGGTAGCTCTGCACCGCGCCGGTCAGCGAGCCGTCGCCTTTGATCGAGAAGGGCAGCGCCAGCACGATCATCGCCAGCAGCCCGAGGAACACGAGGGCGATCTTCATCCGCACGCCCTCGGCCACGACGTGCAACGCCACCGCCCCGACGTTCGTCCGCCCCAGCGGAGAGAGGTTGATCACGGCGCGGAATGCGCGGGGGAGGGCGCCTAGCACACTGCGAAACCGTCGGGAGCGTTCCTTCAAGACGCCCGCGGATGCGACGCTCATGACGACGACCCTCGCTTCGGCGACGTTCGTTCGCCCATCAATTGCCGCAGCACGTCTGCGTCGGCCTCGACCGGCGCCGCCGTCTTGGCGGGAACGTCGGACGAAGGCTCCCGAGAGGCGGGCGTGGGTTCGGACCGGGGGCGCGAAAGCTGCTCCAGAACCTGCCTGGAGGGCCCCTCGTCCGGCGCACGCGCGGGGGTCGGCGCCACCACCGTGGAATCGATCGCGGCGTCCGCGGCAGACTCGAGTCGGCGGATTACGTCACCCGCCCCGCCCGCCTTGCCGCCGCCGAGGAACTCCGCCAGCGCGCCCGCGCCCGCCGCTCCGGACGTCGCCACGTTTGCCCGACGAGCGTCCTCGACGATCGAGATGAAGAACTCCTCGAGGCTGGTCCGCGGGCTGGACACATCCAGCACATCCTTGTGCTCGAGGCGCAGCACAAGGTCGCGGATGCTCTCGATCGTCTGCCGCGAAAGCTGATCGGTGATGATCTGCGTCTTGTCGCGGACGCTCAGCAGCTCCGCGAGATGCCCGGCCGCCCGCTGACGCCCGCCGTAGAGGATCGTGACGCGATCGCAGACGTCCTCCACGTCCGCCAGCATGTGACTCGACAGAAGGATCGTCTTTCCGTGGCGCCCCAGCTCGCGGATCAGATCCTTGATCTGCCGCGTGCCCAGCGGGTCCAGCCCGGAGGTCGGCTCGTCGAGAATCAGAAATTCCGGATCGTTGATCAGCGCCTGCGCCAGACCGATCCGCCGCGCCATGCCCTTCGAGTATTCGCCGATCGGACGGCGCGCCTCGTGCTTCAGCCCGACCATCTCCAGCAGCATGTCCGTCCGCTTCCGACGCACCAGCGGCGGCAGGCGGAAAAGACGACCGAAGTAATCCAGCGTCTCGCGCGCGTCCAGGAAGCGGTACAAGTACGACTCTTCCGGAAGAAACCCGATCCGGTTCTTGATCGCGACGTCGCTGGGGGCCCGGCCGAAGATCGCAATGCGCCCTTTCGACGGATACAAGAGGCCCAGCAGCATCTTGATCGTCGTGCTCTTGCCCGATCCGTTCGGGCCCAGCAGCCCGAAAACCTCGCCCGGGCGAA
>BOJX01000107.1 GCA_016860685.1 Planctomycetota bacterium | reverse complement strand
CGCAGCGTGGGCCGGGGTCGTCCGCGTCGCGCGGCGATCGATTGCAGGCAACGGCTCATCGTGACTTGCGAAACCCGAACGCCTGTGATCCGTTCCATTGCCTGACACAAAAGCTCCTGCGTCCACGTGGGACGAGCAAACCCGTAGTCGGCCGGCGTAAGACTCACCGCCAGGCGAAGCTGCAACAGAAAGACTTCGCCGACGCCCGGCGGGCCGTTGTCTTCGCGTCGATCGCCCAACCCGGAAAAACCCCAGACATGAAAACGTTCGGCCACGCGGTACACGGTCGAACGCACCACGTGCAGCGCGTCCGCCGTCTCGCTGACCGGTCGTCCCCGCGCCAGGTGCAGGATGATAGACATGCTCGTTCGCAGGCCGGCGTCGTCCTCGCGCCGAATCCAAATACGACGCCGCCTCTTTTCCGATCGCGACAATTCGACGATAATCTTCTGGCTCATTGGGCGTCCTTGCCAAACAGGAACCTGAGAACTCCATTGGCATCCGACGCCCTCTTTTACAGATTACCTATCTCCGCGCCGCGCGATTGGGAATAAGGATTTAGTTGTCCGGGCGGCGCACACGCTCATCCTCGAAGGCCGACGGCGCTACCAGCGCGAGTATGCCGTCGGCGGACCCATCAACCCCAAGACCGGCCAGCCGTTCGGTTCGCAGACGAAGGCGTTTGCCGAGTGGGCGGAAAGGCGGAACAAGCCCGTGCTGTCGGATGCGCAGGCGGCGCTCGTCGAGCAGATGGCGGCGTCGGTCGGCGGACACGTCTTCGCGCGGGAGCTGCTGTCCGACGGCGTGGCGGAAGGCGTGGCGCGCTGCGACTACGCCGGGAATCGCTGCCAGGCGCGGGTCGACTGGATCAACCCAATCGCAGATCGCGGGATCGTCGACCTGAAGACGGCCGACGAAATCGACTCATTCGAGTTGTCCATGCGGGCGTTCGGCTACCTCCACCCGGTCGCGTTCTATCGCGCGCTCGTGGCCGCCGTCTCCTGCCACGTCCTCCCTGTCCACATCATCGCCGTCGAAAAGCGCGAGTTGCGGCGCTGCCGCGAGACCGGCGACTGGTTCACGCGCTACGAGTCGCTGCGGCTGGTGGAACGACTGTGAATCCGGGCCCGGGGCCTGACGGCCGAAGCATCCCGGCCACGGAGGGCTCGGCGGGACCGCCGCGGCCCCGGACCCGGAAGCACAGAGAAAAAGGTGATGCAACGACGAAGGAGAACAATCACATGAAACTGCTCGAACAGGTGCAACGGGGGCCCGTGGCCGCGCCGCGCCGACCGGTCAAGGCGGTAAAGAGATACCCCTCGTTTTTCGGCCAGAAACGCGGTTTTCTGCCCGCTCGAGTCGGTAAACAGATACGGTGCATTATCACCCAGGCGCGGTATCCCGGCCGCACGCAGGCCGGCGGGCGGATCAGCGCCGCGCAACGCTCGCGGCCGTGACGGTCTTCAGGGGCAGCCGGCGCCGGCCAGCAGGTCGGCGACGAAGACGCTCACGTCGGCGGTCGTGACCCCGTTGATGCCGTCGACGTCGGCGCACGAGCAGTCGCCGCCGACGACGATGCAGCCGACGAAGTCCTGGATGTCGGCCCTGTCCTGTCCTTCAACCTGTCGCCGTTCAGGTCGCCCAAGCAGTAGCAGAGGTTGACGACCGGCCAGAACCCGCCGATCAGCTCGAACGATCCGCCAGTCATGACCGGCGGCATCTGGGCGTCGGACTGGCCGATGGTGCCCGACAACTCGAAGCCGTTCGGCTGGCCTTCGGTGCTGTTCATCACCCCGCCGCCGTCATGGTGTGTCAACCGAGGTCGAAGGTCTGTGCCCGGACCGTGCCAAAGGCCAGCAGCGCGAAGATCGAAATCACGCTCGGGCGGTTCATGGTCAATTCTCCACTCCCGTTTCTTCGGGCACGTTCACGGGCGACGGATGCTCCGATGACGCCCGCTCACGGACCGCGGCGGCCTCGCCGGCGGGGACGGGCAGGTCGCGCGGGGCGCATTCATGCTCGATGTCCGGCCGGTAGTGAATGCCCCGCTCCTTCGGCTGGCCGTAGAGTTCGGGGCTGAGGTACTTGCCCTTGATCTCGCCCTCCTTCTCCTGCTCGACCCGATAGCCGTACGCCCGCACCCAGGGGTCGTTGCGGATGGCTTCCACGCGCCAGGAGACTTCCACGTGCGGGGCGCTCGTGCGGATCGTGAACTGGTTGTTCTGGATCTTGCGAACGACGCGGACCTGAACGAAATCTTCGCCTGCGCCATCGGCGACGGTGAGTTGATACCGGAACTCGCGGTTGATGCTCTCGAAGTAGTCCGGGAGCGTTACCGTGGCGTACCCCCTGGCGTCGGTGACGACGTTACCGGAGTAAGCGTTCATGGGGTCGGGGCCTTCGGTGCAGAAGTGGTTGAGGTAGTGGGTTTCAGGCATGAGCGGGTGGTCCATCTGGAACGACTTGGTGCCCGTGGCGGCGAGGGAGCCCACAGCGTAGACCGCGTGCCCCGGGCTTCCATTCGGTTCACTCCCAACTACGCCAAACGCACTGGAACCAGAAGACAGGGTATCGCCCCAGACACCATCGGCTCCACCACCGGTAGCACCTGCTCGGCCCAACACGCCCCAGCCGTCGGGGCTGTCGCTCTGACCCCAGACGCCAACGGTTGTGCCACTGGTGGCGGTTGCCCAGCCAAGCACACCCTTGCCGTTGGTGCTGTCGCTCTGAAACCACCCGCCGTAGTTGCTGCCGCCGCCGGCGGTTGCCCAGCCAAACACGCCCGTACCGGAGCTGCTGGTGCTCTGACCCCAGACGCCAATGGTGTTGCCGCTGCTGGCGGTTGCCCAGCCTCGTGCGCCCGTTCCGGTGGTGCTTTCGCTCTGAAACCAGCCGCCATAGGTGACACCGTTGCTGGCTATGGCTACGCCCTGAACGCCGAGCCCAGACGTGCTGTTGCTGAAAAAGCGCCCCCCGTAGCTGACACCGGAGGCTGCATTCGCTGAACCCAAGACCCCAATTCCGTTGACACTGTCGGATTGGAACCACCCACCGGCGCACTCGCCGCTCGTGGCGGTTGCCAAGCCATACACGCCCCTGCCGGAGGGGCTTCGGCTCTCACCCCAAACGCCATAGGTAGTGCCGCTCGTGGCGGTTGCCAAGCCATGCACGCCCGTGCCGGAAGTGCTCCTGCTCTCACCCCAAACGCCGCGGGTGGTGCCGCTGGTGGCGGACGCCAATCCAGACACGCCCGTGCCAGAGGTACTGGTGCTCTCGGCCCACACACCCCAGGCAGGTCCACTGGAAGCGAATGCCAAGGCCCGCACTCCGATGCCGCTTGGGCTGCCGCTCGCGCCCCAGACGCCAGCGGTGAGGCCACTGATGGCGGTTGCCCGGCCGACGACGCCTGCGCCGTCGGTGCTCGCGCTTTCACCCCAAACGCCGACCGCAAATCCGCTGGTGGAGGGTGTCAACCCACGCACGCCCATGCCGTCGGGACTGTTGCTCTGACCATACAGTCCCCAGGCCGTGCCGGTGGCGGCAGTGTTTGTGATGGAGAACACCGAACCCGAACCTACGTTCGCGCTCCCGCTGAACGGGAGCGTCAAGCTGCCGGCGTTGAGCGCAAACAGCGCGTTCGGCGCCGCCGTCAGCGCCTGACGCGGAGCGAGCGTTACGAAGCCGGCCGGATTGGCGCAGTCCAGCCCCGTGTCGGCCCGCACGTCGACCTCCAGGAAGCGCTCCTGTCCGGCGAACTGCGCCCCGAAGTCCAGCGCCACGGTGAACAGCCCCTCCGTCACGCTCACGTCATCCAGACACAGTGTCGGGCCGACCTGGCTGCCGCCCGCGGCCGCGTCGTACAGCCGGAAACGCAGATCGTGCGGCCCGCTGGCCGGACTGCCGCCGTCCTTGAGCCGACCCTGATACGTGAACGCCGTGCCCAGCGGCTGCGCCCATGCAGCCGAAGCCGCAAGAACAAGAACCAGTGAACCTGTGAGAAATCGGGTGCGCATGGCTTTTCCTCCGCAAAACGGCCTGCCTGAAATGACTCCATTTTAACGTCCGTCACGGGTCGCATTCAAGATATCCGGTGCAACCGGCACCGCGTCCGCACGGAGACACAGCCGCCCCGCGGATAATGGGCCGGCTTTTGCCTTACCCCGACCGAACGGGGCCTTCCCCGAACATTTCAGCGGCGCGATGGCGGAGGTCTACAACCACATCAACGCCGACGCCGAACACCTGGATTGCGCGTTTGTCGTGGTCCACCACACCACCAAGGGCAACCAGTCGGCCAAGTCGGTCACGGACGTGGGAGCCGGGGCCGGGAGCCAGAGCCGGGCCGCCAGAGCCGGGCCGCCAGAGCCGGGCCGCCAGAGCCGGGCCGCCGATACCCACGTCATCCTGCGCCCGCATGAAGTACCCAAGGCGGTCGTGATGGAGGCAGCGCTGCGATTGTGGCCGCCGATCGAGCCGATCGCGCTGCGCTGGGCGTTCCCCGTCTGGCGCGTCGCGCCGGACCTCGATCCCACGGCGCTGCGCGTGGAAAAGCAGCGACGCGGCGAACGCCTGGCCGCCGATATCGACGACGACCCGCCGGACGAGCCTGAGGTTGACTGGGACGCTGCGACGTTCGCCCACAGCTTCGTCACCGCTGAACCGCGCACCCGGGCGCAGATCGTGGCCGCCGCCAGCGCCGCCGGCCTACTCCGGCGGCACCTCGCGGCGCAGGCACAAGGGTCGATTCGCTATCCTCCTCGAACCCGCGGCCGCTGGCGGCGGAGAAGTTCGAGGTGCTCGACGGGCAGCAGCGCATCACCAGCATCGGGCGGTTCGTCACCGATAAGTTCGCGATCATGGACGCGCCCTCGGGCAACCCGAAGATGTTCAGCACCATGCCCGCCGACCAGCAGAAGAAGCTGCGCGAATCGAAACTGCTCATCAACGAATGCGAGGGGACGGAGACCGAAATCAAGGAGTGGTTCGAGACGATCAACATCGCCGGCGTGCCGCATTGGAAGGTGTTTCTGTTTGATTAGGCGGCGGCTGATCGCGGGCCGATGACCGCGTGATTTCACGACAGCCTGCTTTTCAGGCGTTGTCAAACTCGTGAAAGAAATCGGGGCGACTGGATTTGAACCAGCGGCCTCTGCGTCCCGAACGCAGCGCTCTAGCCAGGCTGAGCTACGCCCCGTGTGCCGAATCGGAACCGGCAAGGGGCTGTCGCGGGTTTCGGCAGGTGGAGGATCGTAGAGGCGCAGTCCGGAGGTGTCAAATGAGCGGGAGATTCGTGGTCCGCGGTCTCGTGCGCCGGCGGAATCCGAGGATACGAGCGGGCATAGCGGACGTGGGAGAGGGGGTTACGGACTCGGGCGGGAGTTACGGACACGGGCGGGAGTTACGGACACGGGCGAGAGTAAGACGCTCGAACCACCACGCGGGTGGATGCCAGGGACTTCGGATGTGAGGCAAGGTCTGCCGGATCGGCCGGATCGCATCCGTCGCGAAGGGTGGCCGCCGGCAAGGCCGCTCGTTGCGGAATTCACCATCGGCCTCTGCGATGCCGGCATATCCCGATGAAACTCGCGCCCCGGAGGCACGCGCCCCCGCGGTCAAGTTGCCCTCGCCACGAACGACCGCCCCTGCTACTCGACGCCGATGTAAACCCGGTAGCTGCGGACGTACCGCTGCGGTCCGCCGTGCTGAGGCGACACAGACTCATCCTCCACGCGGACCACGAATTCGTAGCAACCTTCGCTTTGCGGAACCCCCGCGAGGCGGCCGTCGTCTTGTAACGCCAGACCCGGCGGCAGACCCGCCTCGCAGTCCGTCGGCGGCGGAAACTCGGACTCCGCGTCAAGCGACCAGTGATACGGCGGCGTCCCGCCCGTTGCCGGCAGGGTGATTTCATAAGGCACGCCCACGAAACCGGCCTTGAGTGACCCGTCCCGCCGACGATCCGTCAACGCGGTCAGTCCGCGCTGCGCGGCGATGATTCCCGCGCCGTGCGCCCGCGCATCCGCGTACTCCGGTCCGTCGTCTCCGTGCCGACTGCGCGCCTCGAAGGGATCCGCGAGAAGATCGTAAAGCTCCAACTCCCCCGTATCATGCTCGATGTACTTCCAACGCTCCCCGCGCACCGCCGCGCAACCCGGTTCGCGGATGTCCTCATGCGCCCCCCGATAGTACACCTGGAGCAACATTTCCTCGCGCCACGCCGCCTCCGGGTCCGCCAGCAGAGGCGTGAGAGTCATGCCGTCGCTGACGATCCGCGACGGCACGTAGCCCGCCCACTCCAGGATCGTCGGCGCCAGGTCGATGTTGGCGTACACGGGAGCGGAGACCGACGCCGGCGCAATGCCCGGTCCGCGGATCACCAGCGGAACCCGGACGCATTCCTCATAAGGCTTGCCCTTGTCGAAGAGACGGTGCTCGCCCCACAGCAGCCCGTTGTCCGAGGCGTAGACGTACATCGTCCGCTCGCGCCACTCCTCCCGTCCTTCCAGCGTCCCCAGCACGTCCGCCATCGCCCGATCCGCGCTCGGCAGGCAGCGGAGCTGGTCGGCGAAGAATTCGTCCGGCAGGCGATCGTCGTTCGTCAGGTGCAGCCGACCGGCGTAGTAATCCGTGAACAACTCGGCCGCCTCGCGCACGTCGCGCGGCTTGTCACGCATGTTATCCTCGCCCCAGGCGCGGGCCCGGAACTCGAACCCCGGAAGCAGGTCGCGGTCCTGAGCCGGAGGCGTCGCCGGTCCGTGCGGCGCTTCGAGACAGACGTTGATGAAGAACGGCGCATCCCCCGCGCGCATCAGATCCTTCGCCGCCCGCACCGCCACCGCCCGCTCGAAATCCGTCACGTACGGAAGGTTCGCCGGATCCAGACTCAGCAGGTACGAAGCGACCGACGGCGGAAACCCGCGCGACGTCGCCTCATCCAGATACGCCGGCAGATCCGCCGCCTCGGACGGAAGCAGCACGCCGCGCGTCGCCGAACGCTTCTGCCCGGCACCCACGACGATCTCGTAAGCCCGCCAGTCTCCCGACGACGTGACGCAGATGAACACGTCCCAACCCGGGGGCACATAATGTTTCGGCGGAATCACGTTGCCCTCGGCATCCGACCCGCCGAGCTGGTTGTATCCGTTGAGATACTTCCCGATCAGGACCGTCGTGTACCCCTTGCGCTTCAGCAGCGTCGCCAGTGTCCGCCGGTCGTCGAACCGCCGCGCGCCTCCGTTCGGCCAGGTGTTCGTCAGCACGCCCGTGTTATGCGAGAAAAACCCACCGGCGAGAAAACTCGCCCGGGACGGGCAGCAGCGAGGATTCTCCACCACTGCCTGCGTGAAGTTCGCGCCCCGCGCGATCATCGCATCGCGCACCGTCGGCATCAGATCCTGCGGCATGTACTCCGGCGCGACGCCGGGGACCGAGTCCAGCCGCTGATCGTCCGTCAGGAAGACGACCACGTTCGGACGCTCGCCCGCCGCCGCCCGCGCCGCACACGGCTCAGCCGTCGTGATCGTCGCGTCACACGCGCATGCCAGCACCGCGCACGCCGCTCCGAACGCCCCACGCACCACCGCCCGAACGCCAGCGCCGCCTTGCACCGCCTCGCTCCCCCGCCTCATCGCACGCTCCCCTCACCTCCGCCGCGCCCTCACGCCGGATACGCGAAAAACCCCTCGCCGCTTTTCCGCCCCAGCCGCCCGCCCTGAACCAGCTTCCGCAGCAGCGGGCATGGGCGATACCGGTCCTCGCCGAGGTCGCGGTGCAACACCTCAAGAATGTGAAGACATACGTCCAGCCCGATCAGGTCCGCCAGCTCCAGCGGCCCCATCGGGTGGTTGCATCCGAGCTTCATGATCTCGTCGATCGCCCTCGGTTCGGCCACGCCCTCCTGAAGCGCGAACACCGCTTCGTTGATCATCGGCATGAGCACGCGGTTCGAGATGAAACCCGGGTGATCGTTGCAGCACACCGGCGTCTTGCCCAGTTCCTTTGCGAGCGCCACTGTCCGATCCACCGTGTCCTGCGACGTTCGCATCCCGCGTACCACTTCGACCAGCTTCATCAGCGGGACGGGATTGAAGAAGTGCATCCCGACAAACCGCTCCGGTCGCCGCGTTCCCGCCGCAAGCTGCGTGATGCTGATGCTGCTGGTGTTCGAGGCGAGGATGCCGTCGTCCCCCAGCGCCGGCTCCGCCGCACGCAGCACATCCAGCTTGACCTCCAGCTTCTCCGTCGCCGCCTCGACCACGATCGCCGGCCGACCCAGATCGTCCAGCGAATGCACCGGCGTCAGCCGCGCCTTCGCCGCCGCCGCGTCGGCCGGCGCGAGCTTCCCCTTCTCCGCGGCCTTGTCGAGCATCTTTCCGATGAATCCCGCCGCGGCCTCCGGCGCCGACGGCACGACGTCGAAAATCCGCACCGCGTACCCCGCCTGGGCGAAGACCTGCGCGATCCCCCGCCCCATCGTTCCTGCCCCCAGCACCGCCGCCAACCCTTTGTCCGTCATCTGACGACCTTCCTCCTTCCAGCCCGCCGGCATCGTACCGCCTCGCTCCGGAATCCGGGAGCGCCGGCGCGAGCGACAGTCCGGAACGCGGACTCGGATCGGTAACGCTCGGAGTTCGCAGACTCAGCCGCGGGGATGAAAAAAAGGGACAGAAGGCGATAACGACAAGCTCCCTTCCCGAGTCTGCAACTTAACTCCGGTGCGCCGCGTGCGACGGCGCGACAGACCTGCGTCTTTGCGGGGTTTCTTCCGTCTCGTGGGGCTTTCGTTTTCCACGTGCGGGATCCGACAAGGACGTGCCGGGCTGTTTTCTGCCCCTTCCGAGGCGCAGAACGACCCGCCGATCCGGCCGCGGAATCGCGCACGATCGTAAGTTCATGTGATTCGAACCTCCGGCGACCGGAGCCGGGGTGGAGACGCAGGAGTTGCCCTATCCGCTGACTTCTCCGTGCAGTGTCAGCGCCGTGGCAGCGTGGACGCGGACGTTGACGAGGGCGCCGATCAGGTTCGCGGCGCCGGGAAAGACGACGATCCGGTCGGTGCGCGTGCGTCCGACGAGCTGGTGCGCGTGCCGCCAGTCCCGCGCGGGGCGGACATGAGAGTGAGGAGGTTCGTCGTCGCCCCGTGTTTCCGGAATAACCCTGGTCCGCCAGTCTGCGCCCGCGACGGCGTCTGCGAAGCTGCGGTGTGAAGATGCGCCGATCGCCATCAGATCGATTTCGCGGGGTCGTCGCGCGGGAGGCGCGTGGCCGCTGGTGTCGGCCTTGACCGCAGCGCCCGCCCCGACGCCTCGATCCGCCTCGCATCCGCGATCCACTTCGCACCCGCGGTCCTGCTCACTTTCCTGGGCCTTGATCGCGGCCTTGCTGTATCCTTCGACCAGCACCTCGAACGACCGTCCGATGAGCTTCTGATTGTCCTCGAACGAGATGCGCTCCTGAAACTTCAGCAGGCGCAGGTTGCGCTCGCGCTTGACCGCCTCCGGAACGTCGTCTTCGAGCCGCTTATCCGCCACCGTACCGGGGCGCGGGCTGTACTTGAAGACGAAGAGGTTCTTGAACCGGCAACGCTCGACGAGGCGCACCGTGTCTTCGAACTCGTCCTCCGTCTCCCCGCAGAACCCGACAATGAAGTCGCTCGCCAGCGTGATCCCCGGCACTTTCTCCCGCGCCCGCTCGACCAACTCGACGTACTGCGAGACGGTGTTCATCCGCCGCATCCGCTTCAGCACGGCGTCCGACCCGCTCTGCGCCGGCAGGTGCAGATACTCGCAGACCTTCGGCAGTTCGCGCATCGCATCGAGGATGTCGTCGGTGAAGTCGCCGGGGTAGCTCGTCACAAAGCGCACGCGCTCCAGCCCGGACACGTCGTTGACCCGCTCAAGCAGGTCCGCAAAGCGCACCGGCCTGCCGTCTTCCTGATGCACGTAGCTGTTGACGGTCTGCCCGACGAGCGTCACCTCCTTGCACCCGCGATCGGCGAGCTTTTTCGCCTCCTCGACAATCGACGACGCCGGCCGGCTCCGCTCCGCCCCGCGCGTAAACGGCACGACGCAGAAGGTGCAGAACTTGTCGCAGCCGCGCTGCACGCGGATGTACGCCTGAAGCACGGCGCCGGGCGCCGGATCGCGCGACAGGTCGAGCGCCTCGACCGAGTCATACTCGAGCGCCCGCTGGAGCGGCGTGCTGCGGCGCGACAGCGACTGCGACAGCGCCACCGCCCGCGTCCGATGCTCGCGGATCTCCTCGATCATCGCGGGAACTTTGTTCAGCTCCCCCGGGCCGCAGATCAGGTCCACGTGCGGCATCTTCGAGACGATTCCGTCCGGGTCGCGCTCCGCCATGCAGCCGATGACGCCGACGATCGTGTCCGGGTGCTTCGCTTTCCGCTTCTTCAGCGCCCCCAGGTGCGACAGCGCTTTCTGCTCCGCGTGATCGCGCACGCTGCACGTGTTGATCAGGACGACGTCAGCCGCCTGTATGTCGGGCGTCGTCTCGTAGCCCAGGCGACGAAGCTGCCCTTCGACCAGCTCGCTGTCGAGCATGTTCATCTGGCAGCCGAGCGTCTCGATGTAAAGGCGTCCTGCGGTCACCACCGGAATTCCGTCCGGGAATAAACACGTTCCAAGTCGGGTAGCCTCCCGACGTTTGTGAATTCTTTCACATTGTAATGCCGCGAGGCGTCGCGAGGAAGTCCGCCGCCCGGGCGGGCGATCGGCGTCCGGGG
>BOJX01000106.1 GCA_016860685.1 Planctomycetota bacterium | reverse complement strand
GAGCGAGTTTCTTCCGCTCGAATTCTTAGGTCGTTACGGTCTCACGTCGGACTGGAGGGCTTCACTCTGACAGGAGGAGCAACGGTGATTCTACGCGCTGAGGATGCGGTGAACACGCTCGGAGTGACGTTGGCCGAGAGGATCGGGGCCCCACGGTACAACCTCTGGTTCAAGAACGTGACCCGCTTTGAGTTCCTCGGAGACATCCTTCGGGTCTGGGTCGCCAACCCCTTCATCGGGGACTGGATCGAGAGGCACTTTACCGAAGACCTGGCTGAGATCACCCGCGGTCTCGCCGGCGCCCCGATGCGCCTGTCGTTCAGCGTCGATCCGGCCCTTTCCGGCGCCGCGGCGAAACGCCAGCCCGATCGACAGGCGGAGTACGTCGCCCGTCACCCGGAGCGCGAGGCGCGTTCCTCGCGTCCGGCGGACGTGGCCGGTCAGGTCTGCCCGCTTCCCGGCACGCTTGAGAAATTCGTCGTCGGGCCGTCCAACCGGCTGGCGTTTTCGTCCGTCGAGTCGGTCGTGGCGTGTCCGGCGGGATTGTACAACCCCCTGTTTCTCCACGGCGGCTGCGGGTTGGGGAAGACGCACCTGCTTCAGGCCGTCTGCAACGGCGTGGCGAAGCAGCACCCGAAGCTGGCGTGGCGCTTCGTGACCGGCGAAGCGTTCACCAACGAGTACATCTACGCCGTGCGGCACCAGCAGTTGGACGCCTTCCGCCATCGCTACCGCAACGTGGATGTTCTGGCGATCGACGACGCGCACTTTTTCGCCAACAAGCGCTCGACGCAGGAGGAGTTCCTGCACACATTCAACGCGATCTTCTCCGCCGGGCGGCAGGTCGTGCTTTCCTCGGACGCGCATCCGAAGATGATCGGTCACCTCTCCGAGCACCTTGTCAACCGGCTGGTCAGCGGAATGATCGTCCGGATCGACTCTCCGGATCTTCAGGTGCGTCTCGGCGTCCTGCGCGCGACGGCGCAGAAGCTCGGCGTCGAGGTGCCTGACCCGATCCTCAACCACATCGCCGAGACGTTCTACGCGAACATTCGCGAGTTGGAGGGCGCGCTGTTGAAGGTCGTGGCGCTGGCGCAACTGACGGCGCAGCCGCTGACGCTTTCCCTCGCCCGGCGCGGGATTCAGGAGCTGGTGCGGCACACGGCGCCGGCGATCCGCCTTTCCGACATCGAGACCGGAACGGCGCTTTTCTTCGGACTGACCCCGGCCGATCTGCACACATCCCGCAAAGCGCATACGATCGCGCTGGCCCGCTCGGTGGCGATGTACCTCGCCCGGAAGCACACGACGCTGAGTTATCCGGAAATCGGGCGTTTCATGGGCAAGAAGAATCACTCAACGGTGATCCTTGCGGCGCGGCGGGTTTCTCAGATGCTTCAGCGGGATGAGACGGTCGCGTGGACGACCTCGGCGGGACAGCGGCAGATGAACCTCGCCGTCCTGATCCAGGAGTTGGAGGATCAGCTCGGTCATCCGGCGTCTCCCGCCGGCGCTGCGCCGGATGATCCTCCGCAGTCGCGGGCCGTCGTCTGACGGGAACGTTCATGTCGCTGCTGATGAGCGTGTCGGGCATCCGGGGAGTCGTTGGGCGGACCTTCACCGCGCAGACGGTCCGCCGCGCCGCCGCTGGTTTCGTGGCGGCGTTGAAGGCGGGCGGCGCAGCTCCCGGAGGCGCACCGCGGATTGTCGCGGCGCGCGATTCTCGCCCCAGCGGTGAGGGGTTCCTGGCGAACACCGTCGGCGCGCTGGCGGCTTGCGGATGCGAAGTGCATTGCCTCGGCATCGTCTCCACCCCCTGCGCCGCGGCGCACGTCCGTCGCACCCGCGCCGCGGGCGGGATGATCCTCACCGCCAGTCATAACCCACCGGAGTACAACGGGGTCAAGTTCATCACGGCCGACGGCGCCGCACCCGATGCCGCAACCGCCGCCCGAATTCTCGACTTCGTGCGCGCTGCGGAGGACGTTCCTTCCGCCGCCGCGACGAAGATCGATCCGTCAGCGGCGCAAGAAGCGATCCGAAGCCACGTCGCCGACGTGTTGGCGTGTGTCGACGTCGCGCGGATCCGATCCCGTGCGTTTCATGTCGTTCTTGACAGTGTGTGCGGCGCGGGCGGCGAGGAGGGCGCAGCACTGCTGACCGCGCTCGGCTGCCGCGTGACGCACCTTCACGCCGACCCGACCGGTGTTTTCCCTCACTCTCCCGAACCGCTCGAGGCGAACCTCGGCGAATTGTGCGAGACGGTGCTTCGCGTCGACGCCCACGTGGGTTTCGCTCAGGATCCGGATGCGGATCGCCTCGCGCTGGTGGACGAACGCGGCGTTTACATCGGCGAGGAGTACACGTTGGCGCTGGCGGCGCGGAACGTCGCCCGGACACGAACCGGCGTCTTCGCCGCCAACCTGTCCACCTCCCGGATGATCGACGACGTGGCGGCCGCCGCGCCTGGATGCGGCGTGGAGCGCAGCGCCGTCGGCGAGGCGAACGTTGTGGAGGCGATGCGTCGAACCGGTGCGATCCTCGGAGGCGAGGGCAACGGGGGCGTAATCGACCCGCGCGTCGGCTGGACGCGCGACAGCCTCGTGGCGATGGCGCAGGTTCTCGATCTGCTGGCGGCCGCCGGAACCTCCTTGTCCGACCAGGTGAGCCGGATGCCGGCTTACGCAATCGTCAAACACAAGGTTGAGTTGCCCGGAGAGGGGTCCGGACCGGTGCTGGAGCGCGTTCGCGCGAGGTTCAAGGGCGAGCGGATCAATGACCTCGACGGGCTTCGGATCGACCGGGCTGATGCGTGGGTTCATGTCCGCGCCTCGAATACTGAGCCGATCCTCCGGTTCATCGCGGAGGCGCCGACCCGAGCGACGGCAGAATCCCTGATCGGCGAGGCCTTGCAGGCGTTGTAACGCCCCCGTCCCGCGGCAACACCGACGGACCCGCCGGCGCGGTAACGTTAGAAGCCTTGAAACCGCGACAAGCGCAGAAACCCTGAGGGTTCTGCGGTGGTTCCGGTCAGCGCCAGATCCGCCAGGATCGACCCGACGATCGGCGCGAACTTGAATCCGTGTCCGCTGAACCCCGCAGCGAAGCAGACCTGAGCGTGCACCGGGTGTCGATCGATGATGAAGTGTTCATCGGGCGTCATCGTGTAAAAGCAGACGGCATGCCTCGTCGGGCGGTGCTCGATGCCGGGAAGGTGTTCGACGATGAACGCCGCGACGCGCGCCACGTCGCCGGGCTGAAGTGCGCGCTCCGCGACTTCAGGACGCGCCACGACGTCTCCCCCGGTGTGTTCCGCGACCTTGATTGTCG
Organism: Planctomycetota bacterium; assembly: GCA_016860685.1. Lineage (GTDB taxonomy): Bacteria > Planctomycetota > Phycisphaerae > UBA1845 > UBA1845 > JABWBH01. Next base: position 7,602 of record BOJX01000106.1, on the reverse strand, counting down.
CGCCGTCGAGGCTGGGGAATCCGTAAAAGAACCCCTCCTCGCTCTGCATCGCAAAAACAGGGAACCCGTGCTCCCGCGCATAAAGCCCTCCTCGCGTCGGAAACCAGAGTTGGACTTTCCGTCGCACCGAGAGCGGAAGCCGCAGGCCGGCAAGCAACTCGCCCGCCCAAGGCCCGCCGCAAATCACCAGCCTCTCGGCCCGGTACGTTGCGCCCGCGCAGGTCACTTCGACGCCTTCGGCGGTCGCCGTCCAGCGCAGCACGCGCTCTGCGGCACGGATCGCCGCCCCCCGCCTTGCCGCACGCGACGCTGCGGCCCGAACACAGGCCTCGACGCAAAGATATCCGGCATCGCCCTCCCACAGCACGGTCATCCCGGGCGACAGAACCAGCCCGGGAAAGCGGCGCTCGACTTCGGAGATGGGAACCTCCTGCAAGACGAGCTCATGTTCCTCCGCGGCGCGGCGCGCCCCGCTGATCAGCGCGCGATGCGGCTGACCGACAAGCAGCAGTCCGCAACGATCAAAGAGCGCTTCGCCTGCGTCCTGCGCAAGGTCGTCCCAACCACGGTAGGCCTTGTGCAGGAGAGGCACGTAGTCCGGGTGTTCGAAGTACGCTTTGCGGATGATGCGGGTGTCGCCGTGGCTGCTGCCGCGATCGTGCCCGATGTCGAACTGCTCCAGTCCGAGCACGCGCACTCCGCGTCCGGCGAGGTGGTCGCAGGTCGCCGACCCCATCCCGCCCACGCCCAGCACAATGACATCGTAATCCATCACGACCCTTGTTTCCGCGGAACCACCTTGAACAACGGACCGGCCGGCTCGAACGCCGCCTGATCCGCAAGCCACTTCGGCACATAAGGCACAGCCGGAAACGCAGCATACAGCGTTCCAGCCTCGAAATGGGCGCGGATCAGCGCGTCCGAATCCGTGACCGGTGTCAGCCACGGCTGCCGCGCGAGGCGCTGGATGATCCTCACGTCGAGCCGCCGGCCGTCGGCGATCTGCGTGTAATTGATCGGACCGAACACCTGGGTGTCCGCGATGATCGCTGCGCCGTGAGGCAGGACCGCGAACGCATCCTCGACAAAGCGCTGGGGGGCCTCGTATCCCACCCGCCACGGATGAAGCACCCAGGGGAGGGGGTCGCGGTACGCCACGGCTCGCACCGGTTGAAACCCTGGCGCGAGCGCGCGGATCCCTGACGGCAGCGCCGCGTACACGAGGGGTGAAACAAAGGCAAGCACGACGCAGATCCGCCCTCGTCGGCGCATCGCGCCCGGATCCGCCGACCGTCGCGCCCGATCGAGATGCGCGTCCACGCCGCAGCCGATCGCCAGCGCCACGGCGACGTACACACCGATCAGGAACGTGTACTGGTCGGCGACATTGTAGCGGACCGCAAACAACATCAGTATCCCGACCGCCGTGGAGAGAAACGCACTGAGACTCGCGCCGATCCGTGCGTGCGCGGCGCGCAAGCCTGGGCCCGCCAGCAACAACAGCGGACCGGGGAAATTGAGAACCAGGAACCCCGCGGACATCGCCAGCAACCGAGGGATGCCGCTGACGTTGTACACGCGCGGACCGTATCCGCCGATCAGCCACGATCGGATCAGCGCGCCCGTCCCGTCGAACGCTTCCAGATTCGCCGCCGCGACCGCGACCAGCGGCGCAAACCCCGCCGCCCACGCCGCCGCAATCCCCGCAAGACGGGCGATGCTCCAACTCCGGATCGCCCGGCGCATCCGCCACGCCAGCACGAAATACGCCGGCAACGACAGCATCGACATGTTATGCGTCGCCCACCCCAGCCCGCTGCACAGTGCCGCCGCCGTCGCCCAGCTCGCCTTCGAGGTCCGCACGAGCTTTGTGACGCAGAGCCACTCCAGCGTCAGCAGCGCCGTGTACGTCGTCAGCACTTCCGCGTTCGTGCTCATCTGCCAGAACGTGTGCGACAGCGCAAGCACCGTCACGCCGCACGCCGCCGCCGCGTCGTGACGACACCACGTCCGAAGCAGCCACGCCGCGTTGGCCGCCGTGACCGCGCCGAAGAACGCCGCCGCCAGGTTCGCGCAGCGGGCCGGCGAAAAAGGAAGAACCGCCGCGAAGAACCGCGCGGCGGCGTAATACGTCGGATGCGAGCGGCAGAGGTTCCCGCCGACGAGCCAGTCCTCCAGCAGGAGGTAAAGCTGAATCTCTCCCGAGTCTCCCCAGAGCACGCCCGGCGCCGCCGTCAGCGCGTACAAGACCCCGCTGACGACGAACGCAAGAACCCACGCATGACCCGCGCCAGACCGGGTCGGGGGCATCGCGGGCGAGGCGGCGGTCATCGCACAGCCTCCTCGACGACGCGAAGCGCCTGCTCGGCAAGACGATCCCGCTCAAACCTCTCGATCGCCAGTTGGCGCGCTCGCCGTCCCATCTCGGAAAGATGAGCGCGATCCGACTTCATTGCGCGGATGCGCGCGGCGAACGCCTCCTCATCCCCGAGGTCGCAACCGGCGCCCGCGCCCGCGCTTTCGAGAAGCTCCCGCTGCCACCCGGAGTAGTTCAGCAGCACGGGTCGCCCGGCACTGAGCGCGTCAAAAAATTTGTTCGCGCTGTTGTGCTGCATGATCGGGAGGGGGGCGACGGTGACCAGCGCCACATCCGCCGCCGCGAAATACGCAGGCACGGCTGCCTTCGCCACCCCGCTGATGAACTCAACGTTGGTCAAACCCCGTCGCCGAACTTCCGCCTCCAGCCGCATCCTCTCGCTGCCCTCGCCCAGCAATACAAAATGCACCGAAGCGTCCGCTCGAAGACCGTCCGCCGTCCGCACGACCACGTCCAGTCCGTTAGCAGGACCCAGCGCCCCGGCGTGCAGCAGGACGAACTTGTCGTCCCACCCGTGCTTGCGCCGGACCTCACCCCCGTCCGCCTCCGGCGTGAAAACGTCCACGTCCGCACAATTCGGAATCACCTCGATCCGCCGGTCTTTCGGCGACCGCGATCGGATCACCTCCGCCGCGCCGGGCGAGAGCGCCACGATCGCCCGGGCTCGCGCGTAGGCACGACGCTCCAGACTGCGGGCCGCCCGCCGCAGGAATCCGGATCGCAGCGCGCCGAACGCGATCGGAAGGTCAGGCCAGAGATCCCGCACCTCGAACACAAAAGGTCGTCCTCGCAACCTTCGCGCCGCCAGCGCCGGAACCGCGATCGTCAGCGGCGTGCTGCTGGCGTAAATCACATCGACGCCGGGGTGCGTCACGGCGCGCCGCGTCGCCGAGATCATGAAACGCAGGAACGCAAGGCTCCGCGCCGCTCTCCCCATCTTCTGATGATAAGGCACACGCAGGGCGATGACGTTCACGCCGTCGATCTCAAACTTCAGGACTGCCGGCGCGTCGCAGGAAGCAACGCGCTCCGGGCCTGCCCCCGTCGAAGGCACGAGCGCAACATCGTCCGGCGTCAATTGCGCCTGACTCGTGAGGACCGTCACCTGGTGCCCGGCCCTCACCCAGCGCCGGGCGAACTCGTACGACCGCGTACCCGTGCTCCCGCGAGGCGTGGCGAAATACTGGTGCAGGTAAAGGATGTGCATCGAGCGCCGTTGGGATCCGCCTGTGCCTCGCCCGGTCACGCTGCCCCGAAGCTCGCCACCCCGGCGACGCGACCCCGCTTCTGCCGGGTAACCCCGACGCACCACGTTAAGATCGGACGCGGCATCGCGTCATTCGCACGCGCCGGCCGCGACGAGATCTCCGCAGCCCGTCTTGCGCCGGCCCGGCGGCCAGTCCCTCGCCGGATCGTACCACGTCTCCAGCACCTGCTGAAACTCCTCCGGCGTCGTCACCGCGATGAAAGCGTCGCGCACCTGCCGACCTGCCGGATGCAGCTCCGAGTACTTGATCCCGAATTTCCGCATCACTTGCCCGGCCTTGCCCGCGCCGACGTGCGCCTGTGTCTGCCGGTAATGCTCGGCGATGATCCGCCCCTGCTCCGCAACCGTCGGGGGGGCGGGCAGCGGGTCGCCCCGGTGCAACGCAAGACACTCTCCGAAAATCCACGGATTGCCGATGCATCCCCGGGCGATCGTCACGCCGTCCACGCCGGTTTCTTCGATCATCCGCAGGCACGCCTCGGCGTCGAAAAGATCACCGCTTCCGAGAATGACCCGGCCCCCGACGTGCCGCTTGACCCGCGCCAGGAAATCCCAGCGGCTCGGTCCGACGTACTTCTGCCGCACCGTCCGGCCGTGGACCGTCACACCGCTGACCCCGATCTCGAAGGCGGCGTCGAGGATCATGAAAAAGTTCCGCTCGCTCTCCGCCGAGTCGTCCATCCCGCGTCGCATCTTGACCGTGACCGGGCGCGACCGTCCCACGGCGTCGTAGACGCGGCGCACAATCTCGATCGCCTCCGCCGGATGCGACAGCATGTATCCGCCTCGGCAGCGACCGAGCACCTTGCTGACCGGACAGCCGAAGTTGATGTCGATCACGTCGTACCCGGCTTCCGACATCGCCGCCGCCGCAGGCGCGAACACGTCCGGATCGCTCCCCATCAATTGCCCGCCGACGGGGTGATCGTCCGGAGGCACGTCCAGGACGACGCGCTGTTTCCGCCCCTTCTGAAGAACAAGCTTGTCCAGCACGACCTCGTTGAGCGCGTACGACGCTCCGCACTGTCGCGCAAGGCGCCGCATCGGCAGGTCGCTGTATCCGCTCAACGCAGCCTGCACAAAAGGATGCTCGATCTGAACCCGCCCCAACCGGAACATGTCGTCATACTACCGGAACACACGTCCTCCTGCCGCCGCAACCCCTCTGTCGCCGCAACCCCCTGGGTTCGATCCGCCCGCCCCCCCCCCCAGCCGCGGCAGCGGCGCAAGATCCCAGCCCACAGCGCAAGCCGTGGGACCGCCTCGATGCCGTGTCGCATCAACATTGCAAGGTATTCCTCCTCGAAGGTCTGCGTTTGATCGTGTTCTGCCTGGCGCGCGATGTACGCGCTGACTTCGTCGAATTTCGACCGACTGACGCTGAACGCACCGTATCCTGACTGCCACGCAAACCCCGCATACCGATGCTCCAGCTCGTGAACCCAGCGTGATGAATTTGTCTTCACGATGCGAACCCGGTCGGCGTGCGCTCGCGCGGCGGGAAGACCGATCAATATATGAACGTGATCCTCAAAGCCGTTGATGATATGCGCCGTCGCTCCCTCCTCGTGCACGATGCCGCCCAGGTAGGCGTGCAACCGGGGTTTGAGCTCGCCGTCAATCAACCGCTCGCGACGCTTTGTGCTGAACACGACGTGAACAAGCAACAACGTCAATGAATGTGCCACGAATCAACGCTCCACGGTTCTTATGCCCCTTCCGGGGCTTTGTCTGCTCGCGACCTTCGCCCCCACGGCTTGCGCCGTGGGTTGTTTTCTTATGCCGCTGCCGCGGCTGCTTCCCGCCACCGGAGGCGCTGTTCCCCTCGGTGCCGGCGCGGCTGACCCCCTGCCCCTGGCGCGGCGGCTTATGCCTGTTGCTCGCGCTGCGATCGGGCGATCCAAATTGCCGCGACGATGCACACGGCGTTGACCACGGCAAACACCGCAAACACCGCCCACCCGCCTTTTTGCGCGAGTTCCGCATGCCGGCTCAGCAGTTCAGACCTGAGCACGAACTCGGCGCGCACGCTCTCGCGCAGGCCCGTAAGACCCACCGTAAGAAGGACGACAGCGACCGCCTGGATCGTGCAGTAAAGGCGCTCGGACCTCCGCGTTCGTCCGCGCCGCAAGGTAAGCGAAAAGATCAGCATTCCCGCCGCGCTCGCCGCCAGGTAAGGTCCGGACGCTCGCGACGTCAGCGCCTGAAAGAGTTCGGGCTCGTTCCGCATCCACGCGGACGCTCCCGCGAAAACCAGGGCGACTCCCACCCACCCCAGAAACTGGATCCTGAACAAACACCGGGGATTCGCAGCCGTCTCCGCGTTGGATAGCAGTTGAGGACCGAGCTTCGCCCGCACGATCGCCGACCACGGTAGCACCGTCGCGGCCCCGAAGACCGCAAAGCGAATCAGCGCCGTCCGGTCCCGGAACGACGCAGCGTCGAGATCGAGCGACAGCGATTCCGCGGAAGACAACGTCAGCACATGCACCTGTGCCCAGAACCGCCCGACGCCCGCGACACAAAGGAACGCGACGACGGCGACGCCCACCCGCGCCGCCCGATTGAGGGATTTGAATCGCTCCGACTTCTGAAGGTAGAAAAGGTAAAACGCGGCGATCAGCGCCGGTAACACGAGCGCGGCCCGTCGCCACAACAGAAGGTGCGCCGTGTACGACTCGATCTGGTAGATGACCTGCGCTAGAAGCAGGGGCGCCACGCCGGCGGTGATCGCCACCCCCAGCGCTGCGGGCATCCAGTCCCGGCAGATCCGTGCGATCGGATCCGCCGATGCCCGATCACCTCGCCGGAAGATCTCGTTCAGCGCAAGGTACGCGCTTCCGGCTACGACGGTGCTGACCAGGACGTAGTGCATCGCCCACGTCAGGATCAGCAGCGCCAGATAAACGGCGGTCGGAGCCGGAAGATTCACCGGGAAAAACGTGTTCAACGTCCGCCTTGCCTCTCCGCCGCCGGCGCCGTCCCCGGACCCGTCCCCGCTTCATCCAGCCAGGCCCGGATCGACCTCAGCGCCGCCGTGTCGTTCGACCTCGTCCAGTTCCGCGGGCGCCCCGCACCGTGCCAACCCAGGAACTGCACCAGCGCCTCAAGCTCGTCCGCATCTCCCGCAAAAGGCGGCATGAACGGTTTTGTGTGCTGAAGCATCGCGAGGTTCATCCGCCGCTGCTCGAGCGACCACGTCCCGACCAGGTGCGTCAATCCGTTGGCGCCGTCCAGCGTGTGACAGACGCCGCATTGAAGGCGGAACACCTTGCCGCCGAGCACAAGCTGAGGGTTCGGGTACGCGCTTTCGTCGGGCAGGGGATACGGATCGTGTCGCGCCCAGCCGGCGACGCGAGCGATCTTCACTTCCTCCGGCGTGATCGAATTCGCATAAAGCGCCTCGCGCACCGTGTAAGGCTTGCGGCTGCCCTCCCGCACGAACTCCCCGCACGCCGTCGCACAAAACGCCAGCGCCGTCAGCGTCGTCGCCGTCGCGCCGTTGATATACAACTTCTGCCGCACCAGACCGACCAGCGCGTAACCGCCCAGCAACATCGACGACCCGGCCGCGCCCGCCAGGAAAAGACTCATCGCCGGACTCCCCCCCAGCAACCACGACCGACTGTCCGCCGGCATCGTCAGGAAATACCAGACCGCCAGCGCCGGCATGAACAGCATCGGCAGCATCAGGTTCGACGCCCGCCGGATCAGCGCCCGCCGCTCGTCCGACGAGAACCCCGGCATTGCGTTGATCACGATGCACGCGATCAACGCGGCAATCGTCATCGACGACGCCGTCCGGTACAGCAGCGACGGCCAGAACCCCGGATTGAAAAAACCCGACCAGACCGTCCGCTCCGCCACCCACGCCCCCGGCGTCAACTGCCACGACAGGATGCCGTTGATCCAGAACAGGCTGAACCACGCCGCCACGCTGTACATCGCCAGCAGCGCC
>BOJX01000105.1 GCA_016860685.1 Planctomycetota bacterium | reverse complement strand
ACGCGTGTGGGAACACAGGCGAAGAGTCGGACCCCGAGGGTAGAGTTCAACCTCCTTCCGGCGCGTCCAATTGCCTGTCAGTCGGCGGCTACGACGACGGCGACGATGACGATCGCTCTGCGAACGTGGTCTGGGAAGGCACCTCGCGCGGAACCACGGACGACGGTCGCAAGAAGCCCGACCTTTGCGCTCCCTGTTGGAATCTGGTGAACAGGGCGAAACGAACGCTAGTCAAAGTGACGTCAGCGATGACGGACGTTACGTCGTCTTTGTCGGGGGAACAGACTACGGAGACGGTCAAACCCACCGTTGGGGAGACGTGTTTGTCCGGGATCTTCGCACAGGTGAGGCGCAATGCGTTTCCGTCTCTTCATCGGGCGAGTTCGGCAATGGGCAGAGCTTCCCAGGCGCGATCTCAGGGGACGGACGTCACATCACCTTTCAATCAGAGGCTACCAATTTTGATAACCGCGATGAGAACGGTGTGCCTGACATCTTTGTTCACGATCGCCAGACGCGCCGGACGATCCGTGCTTCCACCCCGCTTGGAGGGCGCCGAGGCGGCGGCGGACGATATCCCCGGTTGAGTGCTGACGGACGGCACGTCCTGTTTCTGTCACGCGCCGATGACCTTGTGGAAGGCGACACCAACAACGATGAAGATGCGTTCGTCTTTCATGTGGACACGGAGACGGTCGTCCGGGTTTCCGTGGACACCCAGGGCCGGCAAGGGTCGGCCATTGACGTATGCGAGCTGAGCGGCGACGGCCGGTACGTTCTCTTTCAGTCCCCCGCGACGAACCTCATCGAAGGCGAGGAATTCGACGCCACGCTTCATCTCTTCCGAAAGGACCGCCTGACCGGTGAGTTGATCCACATCTCCCGCTCGACCGGCGGCGAGCACGCAAACGATCGATCGAACCTCGGCGGCATCACCGCGGACGGATGATGGTCTTCGACTCCACCGCGACCAACCTCGTGGACAACGATACCAACAATTCGACCGACGTCTTCCTCCACCGCCTCGGTCCGATCCCGCTGGGCGACGCGACGAAAGTGCAGCGGAGGTGAAGGGGGATCGTGAATCGGGCGGCGGGCATAGCCCGCCCTACGGGACTGAAGGACGCGGAGGGCGGCTGCACATCCTCGAATAAGCCCTTAGAATCCGCCGGATGAGCCGAAACCGGTCCACACAGGAACCACGTGACGCGGGCCGCGCTGGGAACCGCCGGCGATTGCTGATCCTCTTTTTCGTGGCGGACGCGCTGGTCGTCGGGGCGCTGATTGTTTATCTGCTGGTTCGCCAAGCCGCCCCGGGGGCGGACTCGCTCAATGTCTTGCTCATCTCGCTGGACACGACCCGCGCCGATCACCTCGGGTGCTACGGACACGGGGAAAGCCGGACGCCGAACATCGACGCCCTGTCGGCGGAGGGAGTCCGCTTCACGCAATGCACGTCGGTGGCGCCGACGACCCTGCCTTCTCATGCGAGTCTGCTGACGGGGATGTACCCGTTTATGCACGGCGCGCGCGTGAACGGACAGTTCTTCCTGCACCCGGACAACGCCAGTCTTGCGGAAATCCTCCAGTCAGCGGGGTTCGCCACCGGTGCGGTGGTGGGGGCGATGGTGCTCAACCGCGAGTACGGGCTGAAGCAGGGGTTCGAGGTCTACGATGATCCGCGCGAAGCCCAGGCTCGTCGGGCGAAGCCCGGGGGGCCGCCGATCCAGGAACGTCCGGCGTCGGACATCAGCGATCGGGCGGTTCAGTTTCTTCGCGCGAACCGGGATCGGCGTTTTTTCCTGTTCCTTCACTACTTTGATCCGCACAAGCCGCTTCAGCCTCCGGAACCTTTCCGCAGCGCTTTTGCGGATCCCTATCTGGGGGAAATCGCGTACGTGGATCAGCAGATCGGTCGCGTGCGGCGGGAGCTGGAGGCGCTGGGGCTGCTCGACCGGACGCTGATCGTTCTGACGGCGGACCACGGCGAAGGCCGGGGTGAACACGGGGAGGAGAATCACGGTCTTTTTGTCTACGACACGACCCTGAGGATCCCGCTGATCGCCCGGCTGCCCGGCATCGTGCCCGCGGGGCGGACGATCGACGCGCAGGTCCGGTTGATCGACGTTGCGCCGACGATTCTGCGCTGGGTGGGGATCGAGGCGCCGGAAGGGATGCAGGGGGAGGCGCTGCAACCGCTGATCGAGGGTGCGGACCGGACGGATCGCGTTGCGTACGCGGAGACGCTCGCTCCGCGCTTCGATTACGGGTATGCGCCGTTGCGGGCGCTGCGAGCCGAAGGGTGGAAATACATTCTCGGCCCGGAGCCGGAGCTTTATGACCTGCGGTCCGATCCGAAGGAGCTGACCAACGTTCACGCCGCCCATCCCGAGCGCGCGGCGGAGATGAGGCGGCGGCTGGCGGGGCTTCTTTCGGCGGCGAAAGGCGCGATCGACCCGGACTCGGCGCGGCGCGCCGCCGGTCCGGAGGAGCGTCGCGGGCTTCAAGGGCTGGGATACGCGGGATCCGCGGATGCTGACGAGGGCGCGGCCGAGGAAGGGGCAAGCGATCTTGAACGATATCCCCCAGAAGGCTTAAGCCCGATGCGCTACGCGGAGGAGATCGAGTACGTCAACGATTGCGTCTCGATGATTCTCGGCGGGCGGTATGCTGAGGCGGAGGCGAAGCTGCGCACGTTCCTTCAGGAGCGGCAGGAGCGGTCAGAAGGCTTGTACAATGCGCGGAAGTGGCTGGCGCACTCGCTCGACGCCCAGGGTCGATCGGAGGAAGCCGTTGCGTATTACGAGCAGGCGGTCAGCGAGCGTCCGACGGACGTGATGACGAGAACCGACCTGGGCATCACGCTGCGGCGCGCCCGACGGATAAACGAGTCCGTCGAGGCGCTGCGTGCGGCGCTGTCGTACCCTCTGAAGCTGCCTTACACGCGGGTGCAGCTTGCGGGAAGCCTGTTTCTGCTGGGGGGGCATGACGAGGAGGCGCTGGAGGAGATCGCCCTTGCGCTGGCGGAGGATGAGAACATCGCGGAGGCGTGGGGTCTTCGAGGGCGGATTGAGGCGCGTCGAAACAACCGGGCGGCGGCGGTCGCGGCGCTGCGCCGGGCGGTCGAGCTGAACCCGGGGAATACGGCGTGGCGGAAGGAGTTATCCGAACTGGAGGGTTCGCGTTCATCGAAGGCTCCTTGAGGAACGAAGGCGTCAGGCGCTTATAATAAGGGAGCGGTGTGGGGAACCCGGTGTCACCGTGGGGTTGGCGAGGGCTGGAGCATGTGCGGGAATCATTTGAGGCGCCGGCGGGTGGGAAGCGGACTGGGATGGATGCTGGCGTGGACGGTGTGTTGCGCGGCGACTGCCGCGCTGCCGGCGAGAGCGCAATCCGACGGACTGAAGGTCGCCGATCTGCGCCAGATTCAGAACACGTTTGCCCGCCTGGCGGACGAGCTGCGTCCGAGCGTCGCGGCGATCCGGACGTTCGACTACATCGTCCGCCCCGGCGAGAACGAAGCGCCGCGCGGACGGCGGATCCGCGAGAACCACGGGACGGGTTTCATTCTCTCCTCCGACGGACTGATCGTAACGAATCATCACGTCGTGCGCGGGGTGGAGGGCGTCGGCGTCATCCTGCATGACGGACGCGAGTTTGACGCCCGCGTCATCGGGACGGATTCGCGCAGCGACCTGGCGATGCTGGACATCGAGGCGGAGCACCTCAAACCGGTAAAGCTCGGGGACGCTGGTTCGGTGCGCGTCGGACAGTGGGCGATCGTGGTGGGGAATCCCTTCGGGCTTGCGGCGATCAAGGGGGGCGGGTCCGTGACCGTCGGGACGGTCAGCGCGCTGGGGCGGGACATGACGGCGGAACTGGCGGACCGTCGCGGGATCAACGCGGTGTACTACGGCAATCTGATCGAGACCTCCGCGCCGATCAACCCCGGGAACAGCGGCGGCCCCCTTTTCAATCTGGAAGGGGAAGTCGTCGGGATTGTGACGGCGATCGAGTCGAGATCGGGCGCGAATGAGGGGGTCGGGTTCGCCATCCCGATCGACCGGTACAGTCTGCGGATCATCGACGGACTGAAGCAGGGGGGCGAAGTCCGCTACGGATACATCGGTCTGCAAAGTGCGCCCGAGGCGCGGGAAAGTCGGCTTCGCCGAGCCGCGACGGGAGAGACGGCGGCGCCCGGCGCGGTGATTGGATACGTGGAGCCGAATCAACCCGCCGCCCGGGCGGATCTTCGGGCGAACGACCGGATCATCACCTTCAACGGGGAGAGGGTCGAGGATTTTGATCATCTGATTCGGCTGGTCGGGGCGACGCCGGCGGGTACCGAGGCGCAGGTCGAGTTCGTGCGCGACGGTCGGACGATGACGACGCGCATCGTTGTCACCGATCGTGACGAGGCGTTGCGCCCGTCGGGCGAGACGCGCCCGGGCTGACGCCCGGCTTCCGCGAGCGCGGCGAGGTTTTTTCATTGTCGGTTCGCGGCGCGGGTCATATAATCTCGCGCGGAGGGGAAAAGCCGTGCGTCTCGCCGCGGGGCCTGTTTCGACAGAAGTTTTGCTTAAGACGCGCCTTTTTTCGGTTGAGCGTCGGGAGTACGCGGGCGCGGAGGGGGTTTGCGGGTTTACACGGGAGGTTGTCGTCCACCCCGGCGCGGTCGTGATCCTTCCGCTCCTCAACGCCGGGCGGATCGTGATGATTCACAATGTGCGGCACGGAGTCGGGCGCGAACTGCTCGAACTTCCCGCCGGCACGCTGGAACCCGACGAGGTTCCGATCGTCACGGCCGGACGCGAACTCGTCGAGGAGACGGGTTACCGGGCGTCGAGGCTCGATCCTCTGGCTGAGTTCTTCATGTCGCCGGGCATCCTGTCTGAGCGGATGCACGCCTTCATTGCGCAGGATCTGACCTGGGTTGGGCAGGCGCTGGAGGTGGGAGAGCACATTCGGACGGAAATCGTCGATATCCCGACGGTGCGGGCGTGGATGCGCGACGGTCGGATCGAGGATGCGAAGACGCTTGCGGCGCTGGGCGTGTATTTCGCCCGGATGACGGCTGTGGACTGAGGGAGCGGGCGCTGGAGCACAGAAGAAGGATGGGTTGGCAGGATCGCGAGTACGCGCGAGGGGCGGATTTCGAGGCCGGGTGGACTCCGGGAGCCGGGGCGCGCTTCGGCAACTGGTGGCGTCGCAGCGTCGTGCATGCGCTGATCCTCGTGAACGTCTGCGTTTTTCTGCTGGATGCGTTGATGTCGGACATCGGTCCGTCGCGCGGAGGAAGCCCGCTGTTTCGTTGGGGGGTGCTGTCCGCGCCGGACGTCCTGTCCGGGCAGGTCTGGCGGCTTCTGACGGCGACGTTCCTCCACGCGAGCGTCATGCACCTTTTTTTCAACATGCTCGGGTTGTTCTTCTTCGGTCGGGCGGTGGAGGAGCGCTGGGGACGCAGGATGACGCTGGCGTTGTACCTTGGGGCCGGCGTGCTGGCGAACGTGATGTTTGTCGCGCTGGCGCCGCTGGGGTTCTGGGGGCCTCGCGCCCTCGGGGCGTCCGGATGCGTGCTGGCGATGATGGGCGCTGCGGCGGTGCTGACGCCGAACCGGCGCGTGTACCTCATGTGGGGCGCCCTGCCCGTGCCGATGTATCTGCTGGCGATCGTGCTGGGCGGCGGATACCTGCTGAATGCGATCCGCGGCGGGTTCAACGCCGGAGGCGACGCCGTCCACGTCGTCGGACTTCTGATCGGCGCCGGGTGGGCGTGGCGCGGAGCGTCGTGGTGGACGGGGGTGGCGGCTGCGCGCGGAGCGCCGGTCGCGGTGCGCGTTCGCCGATCCGGCGTGTCGGAGTCGTCGCCGATCCGAGGTTGGCAGGCGTCGTCGCGGGAGCGCGATCAGGAGGCGCTGGCTGCGCTGCTGGCGCAGGTACGGGACAAAGGGATCGCCGGGCTGACGGAGGCGCAGCGGCGGGAGCTTCAGCGGATTACCGAGCGCATGCGCGGAGACTACAGCGGCGGATAAGACCGGCGCGGGCCCCGGCGCGCGTTCGAGAGTTGGAACACGATGGCGGCTTCACGTTGGCACAGCGCGATGGACAACCCGATCAACTGGTCTTTGAAGGTAGGCCGGGTGTTCGACATCGACATTCGACTGCACCTGCTCTTCCTCATCTGGGGCGTGCTTCAGATCCTGGAGGACATGAGTGCGGCGTCGCGGGCCGGCGCGGGCTGGGCGGGTGTGATCGGGTGGGGCACGGGGGTGACGCTGACGCTCTTTCTGTGCGTCCTGCTGCACGAGTTCGGACATTGCTTCGCGGCGCGGCGCGTGGGCGGAGAGGCGGACCAGATTCTGCTGTGGCCGCTGGGCGGTCTGGCGTCGGTCTCACCGCCGCACCGGCCCCGGGCGCATTTCATCACAACGATCTGGGGACCGCTTGTAAACGTGGCGATCTTCGGGACGGCGGGTCTGGTGCTGGCGATCCGCGCGGGGTCGTTTTCGGCGCTGCCGCTGAACCCGTTTCACCCCTTTGTGCCGCTGGCGCCGATCGGTCCGTATGACACGCTGACGCGCGTGCTGCTGCTGGTGTTCGGAATCAACTACCTGCTGACGCTCTTCAACCTGTTGCTGCCCTTCTACCCGATGGACGGCGGGCGTTTGCTGCATGCGTGGCTGTGGAAGCGGCATGGGTACCGCACGGCGACCCTGACGGCGACCTTTGTGGGGATGGTCGGAGCGGTGGGGTTCGGCGTGGTGGCACTGATGACCGGGAACCTGATGCTCGTGGGGCTGGCGTTTTTCGGATACCTGACGTGCTACCAGCAGCGTCAGATGGCGAAGGAATACGCGGCGGAGGACGACCTCGGGTATGATTTTTCGCGCGGATTCCGTGCATTCGAGCCCGACCGGGATACGGCGGTCCGTCCGGGGTTCTTCAAACGGCGGCGCGCGGCGCGGCTCGCCAAGGCGCTGGTCCGCGAGCGTGAGGAGGCGGAGGCGCGGGACCGCGAATTCGACCGCATTCTCGCAAAGATCTCCCGCGAGGGGATGGGCGCGCTTTCCGGTCGCGAGCGAAAATTCCTCGAAAGCGAGACCCAGCGGCGGAAGGTGTAGCCGCGGGTTGGAAACTTCCAGGGGGTCGTGAAGGAAGGATGCTTCCTTCGGGGCGAGGCTCGGCAGGAGCACGGCCCGGCTAAGCCAGGGCGACGTATGTCGTCGCACCGACCTGGCGCATCATTGAGCGACGCGCCCACCGCCGACCGAAGCGGAGACGCGCGGGAGGCGGATGCGCACATCCGCGCCGTGCGGGCGGGCGTCCAGGATGCGCACCGACCCCTGATGCAGTTCGACCGCGCGTCGGACGGTTGCCAGACCTACGCCGGTGCCCTGCGGTTTGCGAGAGAAGAACAACTCGAAGGCCCGCTTCTTCACGTCATCGGGCATGCCTGGTCCGTCATCCACGACACATAACTCAACTGACTTCGGATCCTCCTCGGGCGTGACGACCCGGAGGGTGATCGTTCCGCCCTGAGGGAGTACGTCCTTTGCGTTGCCCAGCAATTCCTGCACAGCCTGAATCAGGATGTTGCGGTCGCCTTCGAGGATCGCCGCGGTGTCGTCCTCCTCGCGGAGAACGCGGATGCCCTGATCCACCAAGGTCGGTTCGATCTCGCGCAGCGACCAGGTGAAGATGTCCTTCGGCGTGAACCGTTCCCGGTGCGTCGGTCCGACGCGCGAGAAGTTGAGGAGTTGGGTGACGCGGGCGCTGAGGGAGCGCGTCGACGTCAGCAGATCGGCGATGCGCTGTCGGCTGGCGTCATCCAGGTGACCGTATTCGAGGACGAGCTGCGCGGAGCTGGCGATCGCGGCGACCGGGTTCTTGATGCCGTGCGCGACGGAGAAACAGACCTCTCCCACGGACGCGAGGCGGTTCCTGCGCTCCTCCTGCACTCGCTGCTGCTCACGGACGAAGTGCTCATGCACCTGCTGCAACTTGCGCCAGAGGAACCAGCCCGATCCGAGCGACACCGTCACGAACGTGAGCACGATCAGCTCCCGCCACCAACGTTCATTCAGAACGCGCCGGCCTTCATCCTGAATGATCTGATGCTCGCGGATCAGCGCGTTGGCGGTTTCGCGCAGGACGGACATTGCGTGAAGCTGGGCACGGTCCATCTCGGCCATCCTCGTGGCGGCCTCGCCGAGAATCTCCTGCTCGGGGTGCGTGGTCCTTGCCGGATCAAGAAGTTCCGCGAAAAGTGAGAAAATATGTTCCTCCGCCCGAAGCATTGCGTCGAAATGCGCCTCGAAACCGGCCCGGGAGAAATGCGCCGTCGGCGCGTCCGCCAGCGCGCGGCGCAGTTGCGCCGAGGCCTGACGGAACCGGGCGGTTTCCCGTGGAAGGTCGCGGGTTTCGAAGATGTCGTTGCCCGCGGCGTTGACCTCCAGCAGCAGGCGCGACACATTTTCGAGCATGACCTGCGCCCGAGTGATGTCGTCGCTGCGCGCAAAGACGCCGTCAAACGAGACGACCGCCGAGTGCATGAAAAACAGCGACACCGCGATCGTCAGCGCCGCCAGCAGCACGAAGACGATGAGGAATACGTAGTACGACCGAAGCGGGTTCGTCTCGGTCTGGCTTGGCCCGGTTGTCGTCGGATCGTTCATTGAACGAGGTCGCTTCTTCCGCCACGCGGCGAGGTCGATCCGCCGGATCTTTTCAGGGAAGAGCGGGTTCCGCCTCCCTTGATTCGCTTCCTTCTCCGGTCGCCGGGGCCGGCGGCTTCGTGGAGCGCGCCCGCTGCGGATGCTCCTTCTCGAACGCCGTCACGATCGTCTCGAGCATCTGCGCGGCGGGCGGACCGAACAAGGTTCCGTGTCCTCCGCCCGTGACGATCTCGACGTCCGCGTCGGAGCCGAGCTTCGTCAGCGACTCTTTCAGCAGGCGCGTCGCCCCTTCAAGATAAAAGTTGTCGAACTCACCGGCGCGGATGTGCAGCTTGCCCGCCAGCTTCGGCCCCAGCGCCGGCCAGTTCCGCTCGAGCACGAGGCGGATGTCGTATCGCTCCCAGGATTTCGCCACGTCGAGGTTGACCGCGCCGGTCGTCCGGTTAAAGAGAGGTTCGGGTTCTCCGTCCTTGCCGCGGCGGCTGAAGACCGCCTCGAAGGAGTGAATCTGCCCGCCCGGTCCGAGCACGTCCTCCGCGCGGACAAAGTCTTCGTACCAGATACGCACCTGGTCGCGCATCCGCATCAGCGGTCGGCGCTCGCCCTTTGCGTCCCGGTACATGTTCGCGCCCGGCTCATACAGGTTGATCCGCTGGAAGTCGCGGAAGTCCACCGGGTCCGGAACGTCCGACCAGCAGCCGGCGAAAGCGTCCGGATACGTCACCTGCAACCAGAGACTGGCCCACCCGCCGGAGGATCCGCCCGTGACGTACCGGTGCTTCGGCGACTCAGCGCCGCGACACGTTTTTTCCACCAGCGGGATCAGCTCCTCGATGAACGCCGTCCCGCGCGGTCCGTTGTTCTCCGAGTCGGCAAAGACGTGGTGGCCGCGAAGGCAGCGGGAATCCGGGACAACCAGCAACACGTCCTCGACTCGCGGTGACCCGCCGAAGCTCATCGTCATCGACTCAAAGCGCGGCTCGCCGCCGCCGAAACCGGAAATCATGTAAAGGACCGGGTAACGACGCTCAGGGTTTTCCTCCCAGTCCTGCGGCAGGCGCACCCACGCCCGCTGGCGAACCTCGCGGCCGTGAAACTTAGACAACAGCGGGCTGATCATCTCGACCGTGCGGATTCGCGGATGCTCCTTCGGTTGATCTTCCTTAACGACGTGCGTGAGGCGCAGATGCACCGATCCGTCGGAAAACGTTGCAAGATTCATATCGGCGACGTCACTGTAAAGATCACCGGGACTAACGCCGGGCTCGGGCAGATCGACGTTGCGCCGCGCGACGGCTTGCACGCGCCAGGTTGCGTTCTCCAGTTCCGCCAAGCCGGGCGGATACCGCATTGCGTCCGCGCCGAAGACCACCGCCTTGGCGGGATCCCAGTCTTTCAGCGGTCGAGCGAGGACCGGCGACGGCGACATCCACTGCTGGAAGGAGTTGAGGCGCTGGCGGGGTTCCTGCCGGCCGCCCTGCGTCAGGATGACGAGCACGCGCCCGGTGTACGCGTTCGGCTGCAAGCCCGGGTCGAACTCCACCTCGAAAACCGGAAGCGGAGCGTTGACCTTCGGCGCATCCTGAACCGCCGCCCGAACCCCGGCTGCGTGCTGCAGCGTCGCCGACGCCAGCAACGCGCTGAACACTCCGCGTCTCAGAGTTCTCATCCCCCGCGCCGTCAACGGACATCTCATGTTCGCGCCTTTCCTCGATAGTTCACGCCGGCGCGCCGTCGGGTCGCCCCGAGCACACCGGAGGATTAACATATCCGCGTGCGACTCTCACGAGAAATCCGGGCCTATCTGGCGCCGTCGGTCGCACCGGACGGCGGTAACGGTTGGGCGGGGCGACCGGTCAGCGACGGGCTTGACCCTTTTGTCCTGGTTCGCGCCGTACTGGACGGACCGGTCGACGCGGACACTGGGTTTGTGTGCAACATCACGGAAGTGGATCGGGTGTTGCGCGGCGAGGTTCTTGAACTTCTGCGGCGGACGCGGCGGGACGGCGGGGCGATTGCGCCGCCGCTGATCGAACTGGCCCGCGCCGCCGCCGGGCGGTTTCCGGCGCCTTTGCGGCTGGTCGAACTTGAGCTGTCGTCCTCTCCTTACACGCGCTATCGTTGGGTCGCGGGAGCATCCGGCATGATCTACGTCACGCAGTCCTTCGAGTTTTCGGCGTCGCACCGATTGCACTCGCCGCGCCTGTCGGAATCCGAGAATCTCTCGGTTTTCGGAAAATGTGCGAACCCGAGCGGACACGGACACAACTACGTTCTCGAAGTGACGGTGGGCGGCGAGCCGGACGCCCACGGTCGGATCGTTGAACTGGCGCGGCTGGATCGGGCGGTGCGCGAGCGCGTCATCGACGCCTTCGATCACAAGCACCTGAACCTCGACTGTCCCGAGTTCGCGGCGCTGAACCCGACGGTCGAGAACATCGCCCGTGTCATCTGGGACAAACTCGCCGGCGCCCTGCCCGCCACGTTGCACAAGG
This sequence comes from Planctomycetota bacterium, assembly GCA_016860685.1. Taxonomy (GTDB): domain Bacteria; phylum Planctomycetota; class Phycisphaerae; order UBA1845; family UBA1845; genus JABWBH01. The sequence continues at coordinate 48 of BOJX01000105.1, read as the reverse complement.
TCCGGCTTTACGAGACACCGAAGACTTTTGCGGAATATGCGGGCAAGG
>BOJX01000104.1 GCA_016860685.1 Planctomycetota bacterium | reverse complement strand
CGCATTTGAAGGAATGTCAGAAGCCCGCGTACGCCTATCTCGACGAGCAGAAGAGCGTGATCCGCGAGGCGGAGACGGAACGCGCGAAGGTAGCGGCTGAATTGGCCAAGGTTGAGGCTGAATTGGCAAAGGGCGACACCGATCGGGCGACGCCTGGGGCGAATCCGTCGCCGTCCGCCGGCGCGAAAGAGAAATCCACTTCCGGCGCGAAAGAAAAATCCTCTTCTGGCGAGAAAGAAAAATCCTCCGCCGGCGCCGGGACGAAGGACAAAAGCTCCGCCGGGGGTTCCCCACAGGAGCGATTCGCGGCCCAAGCTCCCGATCCCGCAAGTGCGGACGCGGCGGATGACGCCGTGGTGAAGCAACGCGCGGCGGTTCAGGAGCAACTGGGAAAGCTCGACGAGCGATTGAAGCAGCTCTACGAACCGATCGAAAAAATCTTCGAGGAGAAGCTGAAGCCCGGCCTGGCGAAGCTTCCCACGCAGGCCCAGATCGACGCCGCCCGCGCCCGGGAGGCCGAGCCTCCGCGCGTCACGTCGCCCGTGCCGGTTACGCCAGCATCCTCGGACAGGCCTGCGCCGACGCCCGGCGGCGAACGCCGGTAGCCGGTCAGCCGATCGTCGCGTAACTCCTCAACGAGCCTGAGCTGCGGCGGACTGCGGCGTTCAGCGCTTTAGAGGTTCCGTCGTCGGGACGCGACGGGCGTCGGGATCGGGGGCGGGATGGCGGTGCGGCGATCTGACGGCGTTCTCTTCCTTCCGAACTTCTGTCGTCCATCCGGGGCTTCCGGGTCATCGGCGGCGGCGTCCCAGCCCTGGCGGGCTGGGCTGTTGTCTGACGCCCCTTGCGGGGCTAACAACGCCCTTCCCCTTCCGGGGCTATCAGCGCCTTTCCGGGGCTGCGACTCTCGTGGCCTGATCTCCCGTGGTTTGAACTCCCGTGGCTTGATCTCCCTGGCCTGATCCCTTTTTTCTGGTCCAAGGGGTTATGAGCGTCTACCCGGTCGCTGCGAAGTTCTGCGGGGGATCTCCGAATGAGATATGATAGGGAGAGGCGAGCACGCGCGGGTGAAGCAGACTCGTGCGGGTGAAGGGGCACGGAAGGTCAGTCGACCTGAAGGTGGGCGGCGGATTGCGGTGCGGGGTGATCGAGAACGGGGATTGAGAGCGGGGATCGAGAACGAGGCATGTCGGCGACGATCACGACATTTGAGCGGCTGAAGTCGAAAGGGATCGCGGCCTTTAAGGGCGGGGATTATGCAACGGCACGGTCATACCTGGTGGACGCGGCGGAGTGCATGATCGAGCTGGCGGAGTCGGCGAAGACGGCGGAAGCGCGCCGGCAGCACGAGGCGCTGGCGGGAGAGCTGGTCAGCCTGGCGAAGGAATGCGACGCGCGACGTTCGCATCCGCAGGGCGCTCCTCGCGTCCGCCAGGGGGAGAAGGACGAGGAGAACGCGACGGACGCCTCGGACTGGGTGGTCCGCGAGCGTCCGACGATCGGATTCGACGACATCGCGGGGCTGGAGGACGTCAAGACGGAAATCCGCCTGAAGATGATCTACCCCTTCGCGCATCCGGAACTGGCGGCGAAATACGGGATCACCGTCGGGGGAGGGATTCTCCTTTACGGGCCGCCCGGAACGGGGAAGACGATGATCGCCAAGGCGATCGCCCGCGAGATCGACGCGACGTTCTTCCTCATCAGTCCTGCGCAGATCATGAGCAAGTGGGTGGGCGAGGCGGAGCAGAACATCAAGAAGTTGTTCGACGCGGCGAAGACCGAGACGCCGTCCGTGATTTTCATCGACGAGGTGGAGGCGCTGGTTCCGCGGCGCAAGAGCGACGCCTCGACGGTCATGCAGCGCGTCGTGCCGCAGGTGCTTCAGGAGCTGGAGGGGTTCGACCGCAAGTCGGATCGGGCGCTGTTGTTCGTCGGTGCGACGAACAAGCCGTGGTTGATCGACGAGGCGATGCTGAGACCGGGACGGCTGGACGCGAAGGTCTACGTCGGGCTGCCGGATGCGCCGGCGCGGTTCAAACTGCTGGAGATTTACCTGGGGAAGAAACCGCTGGCGCCGGACGTGGAGTTCGGCGAGTTCTGCGACCTTCTGGAGGGATACAGCGGCGCGGACATCCGCAACATCGCCCAGCAGGCGGCGCACCTGCCGTTTCTGGAGGCGATCGGGGGTCAGCCGCCGCGTCCGATCGGCAGGTCGGACCTGTTGTCCGTAATCGAGCGTACGCAGCCGTCGGTGGACAAGGGGGATCTGACGAGGTTTGAGAAGTTCACCGTGACGGGCGACTGACGCAGGAGAAATGACGCCCGGGAGGGGCTTGAGCCTGCAACGATGCTACGACGAGCGCCGCAACCTGATCCGCGACGGGAGGGGTCCGGCGGGACCGCGCCTTCGGTGATGACGATCGACACGATTCTGTCGTCTCCGGACGTGGTGGCGCTGCGGATCGGTGCGAGAGAGGCGCTCGAAGCCTTGCGGCGGACGTCGAGGATGCCCGCGGGTTGGACCGGACTGGCGTTTCGCGAGGGCGGGGAGCGCGAACTGGTTCCGGAAGGGGCGGAAGTTCCGGTCCGAGCGGTGGTCGAGGTGTTTGCCGCGAGGACATCGCCGACGACGGTCGCAGTTCGGATCGACCGGCTGGTCAGCGTGGACGCCTACCCGGTCGAAGTGCGTTTGCAGGTTCGCATCCGCGTCGGGTCCGATCCGGGCGACCTGACTTCATTGCGCGAGCGTCTGTCCGACGCAGGGGGTGTTGTTCGGCGGGAGGCGATTGCGGCGGAGTTCGCCGGATCCGTGAAGACCGCGCTGTCGGACGTTGCGGCGTCGATGCCGATGTCGGAACTGGCAACCGACGCGGGGCGACGGCGGATGACCGAAACGGCGCAGCGGGAACTGGAGCGGACGGCGTTCCTCTGCGGCCTGATCGTGGACGCCTCCCCGGAACCGGAGGTGTATTCAGAGGCGTACGACCGCGCTTGTCGTGCGGCGGAGCATGCGGAGCAACGTCGTCGGCAGCACGAAGCCGATGCGGCGCTGCGGGACGCGCGGCGAGCCGAGCATGCGCGGGAGATCGAGCAATATGCTTCGTTGTTGTCGAAGCTGGATCGGATGACGGCGGATCATCCGGAGGCTCGCAGGGCGGACCTGATTCGGCGGTTCGCCGAACCAGAGCGGGCGCGGTTATACGAGGGCATGCTCGCCCGTCAGCGGACGGCGCGACGCACCGAATTCGTGGTGGCGGCTGCGGGGGACGAGGTGCTGCTGTTTTCGCCCTCGGATGGCGGGGCGCCGTTACGGCGGATCGTTCTTCGGGGTGAAGCCGGTCCTCCCCGGTCCGTCCGGTTCGTGACGGCGGACACAGGGCCTCGGATGCTTCTGGTCGGAGCGGCGACGGGCGTATACCTGGTGGACCTGGAGCGAGGAGAGATTCTTCAGACGCGCACCGTGTCAGCGACTCCTCCTTCCGTCAAGGGCGGCTTTAATGGCGCAGCGCTGGCGGGAGGGTGCATCCTTGCATCGCACTCGGAGTTGGGCCTGCATCGGTGGTCGCAGGATGATCCGGAGGCGTTCAGCGCGCCGGTGATTCCTGATCGGACCGCGGAGGCGTCATCGGTGCGGGCTGTGCAGGTTTGCGGGGGGGAACTGTATTGCGCCGTGGGCGGCGCGGTACTGGCGTGGGGGGTCGCGGAAGAGGCGAGCCCCGGGGCGGTGCGCGAGCTTCGGGGCGCGCGATCGGCGATCACCGCGCTGTGCGCTACGGAGGCGCTCGGCGTGTTTGCCGGAACGGCGGACGGGTCGTTGCTGCACTGGGAGGGGCCGAATGAGGATCGCCCCGTCGAGCTGCATCTCGGGCGGAATCGACCGGTCGAGTCGGTCACCGTTGTGGAGTCTGAGGGTTTGACGCGGGTCATCTTCACGGACACGTCGCCAGCGGTTCATGCGCGGGTTCTGGGGGACACGGTGTCGTGGCGGTATGAGGCGTCGGGTCAGACCTTGCGCCGGGCGGCTGCGGCGGAGGACGTGATCGCGGCGGTCACGGAACTGCGGGACCGGGTGATGTGGTTCGACACTCTCGACCCGAACCGGCCCGTCGCGGTCGTTCACGTGGCGCGGGACTTCGGACACACGATTCAGGACGTATGCCTGGCGCTGGTTGCGTGAGAGACGGGGAAGAGCTGGCGGTTTTGCGAAGGTCGCGATGAGGCGGTGTCTGATTCCGCCCGCGTTTCGTATGCGCGGCGCTTGCATCGGCGGGGAAGCGCCGTATTCTCAGCCCGGCGGCGCGGATACGGCAGGTTTCATCCCGGAGGTTTTCGTCTTGGCGCGCAAACGAAGTCAGAACCGACGTCGCGCGAGCATGTTGATTGCGCTCGGTCTGCTGGCATGCGGCGGGTATGCGTGGTACTTCGAGGTCGGTCCGTTCTCGCGGGAGGTGTCGCCGGAACCCGAGCCGATCAGCCCGACGCTGCTGGCGTCGCTGCGCCCCGAGGACCACGCGACGACCGGCAATCCCTTTCCCGAGGTCTCGGAGAAAGGTGCGCAATCCGCTCCGTCGAGCGGCAATGCGACGCCGTCGGCGCCGTCGGTCGCGCAGGGATTGAAACTGATCGAGTCCGCGCGAAGTCAGATTCAATCCGGGAATCTCATCGCCGCGCGGCAGCAGCTCTCCGAGGCGATGAACTCGGGGCTGGAAAGCGCGAAGCAGGTGGAAGTTCGGGCGGAGCTGGTGCGTCTGGGCCAGGCGACCGTGTTTTCGCCGCGCGTCTACGCTGACGACCCGCTGGCGGGGCAGTACATCGTCGCGGGCGGAGACACGCTGGAGAAGATCGCCCGGAAGCACAAGGTGACGGCCGGTTTGCTGGCGCGCATCAACAATATTCCCAACATCAACCTGATCCGACAGGGGCAGACGCTCAAGGTTCTGCACGGTCCGTTTCACGCGAAGGTGATGAAAAGCGCCTTCCGGATGGACGTGTACCTTCAGGATACGTTTGTGCAGTCGTTCCCGGTGGGGCTGGGGGCGGAGGATGGGACGCCGACAGGGACGTGGGAAGTCGGGGAGAAGCTCGTGAACCCGACGTTTTATCATCCGCGCGAAAACAAGGTGTACGCGGCGGACGACCCGATGAACCCGCTGGGCGAGCGATGGATCGCGTTGAAAGGCGTCGCCGGCAACGCGGTGGGGCAGATGCGTTACGGCCTTCACGGAACGATCGAGCCGGACTCGATCGGGCGGAGCGTCTCGCTGGGGTGCATCCGGATGCACAATCCGGACATTGAGCTGGTGTACGACATGCTCGTGCCCGCGCTGTCGACCGTGCTGGTGGCGGATTGACGACGTTGGGGGGCGGAGGGGTCGCGTTGGCCGGATCGCGCTTCAATCTGCGGCGGGTCGAGGTGCAGGCCGCGTGGGCGTTGAACTGCGCCCTGCTGGCGTTGCTTCCGCTCGGCGTGGCGACGTGGCAGCTCGTCGCCCGGTATGACCCGGAGATGCGTGGCGTGCGTTACGGGTCGCGGTCGTTGCTTTTGCCGGGGATGGTTGCGTGCCTCGGAGCGGCTGTCGCGCTGAGCCTTATCGGCGCGCTTCTCGGATACAACAGTGCGGATCACCGGCGAAACGACCGCCCGGGGCGATCGTGGGCCGGCTTCTTCGTCGGCGCGGCCGGGGCGACGATCGGCATCATTGCGTTGATCGCGTTCTGGTTGCTGAAGATCGCGGTCGCTTGAGCGCTTATCATCCGGCGGAATCCTTCGGTTGCAGGTTGCCCCTCTTGGTCAGGCGCGATATCCTTCGCTCATGCTGGATTCACGTGCGCAGAGCGTGTTGACGGACCTTCTGACGCTCCCAACCGCGCCTTTCGCGGAACATCACGTCCTGGGTTATGTCGAGGCGTTTCTGCGAGAACGCCGCGGCCTGCGCTGGACGCGCGACGACGCCGGCAACGTGCTCATTCATTTCAGGCGTGGGCGCAAAGCGGTGCGCCGCCCGGTCTGCATCACGGCGCACCTCGATCACCCCGGTTTCGTCGCGGACCGGATGATCGGTCCGCGACGGGTTCGGGCGTTCTGGCGAGGGTGGGTTCCGCCGGAGTTGTTCGTCGGGGCGAAGCTGCGTTTTTTTCAGAATGACCGGTGGATCCGCGGAAAGGTGGCGTCGATCCGCACCGCGGTGAAGGCGGGGCGCAAGCGGGTGGATACGGCGGGAATCGACGTGACGGCGCCGGTGGCGCCCGGGTCGATCGGGATGTGGGACTTCCCCGACCCGAAGATCCGCGGCGGGCGCATTTATGCCCGCGGGTGCGACGACTTGGCGGGGGCGGCGGCGATCCTCGCGTGCCTCGACCGTCTGACTCGTTCTCGCTCGCCGGGAGAGGCGTACTTCCTTCTGACGCGGGCGGAGGAGGTCGGTTTCATCGGGGCGATCGCCGCCTGCCGCCTCGGGACGATCCCGAAGCGCTGCGTCGTCGTCAACGTCGAGACCAGCTCGCAACTGCCCAACGCGCGGCAGGGCGACGGACCGATCCTGCGCGTCGGCGACAAGGCTTCCGTGTTCGATTCCGGCGTGGCGGCGTGGCTGGGGGCGGTGGCGGCGCGGATCGCGAAGCGCGACAAGGCGTTCAAGTTTCAGCGGAAATTGATGGACGGGGGCACGTGCGAAGCGTCGGCGTTCTGCCGGTTCGGATACGAGGCCGCGGGCGTCTGCGTCGCGCTGGGGAACTATCACAACGTGGACCGCGAGAACAACGTCCTCGCGCCCGAGTACATTCACCTTGAGGACTGGGCAAACCTGGTCCGGTGGTTCGAGGTGCTGGCCGCCGCGGATCACCCGTTTGTGCCCGGGAACCCGGAACTGGCGGCGTGGATCGCGGACCTTGAGGCGACGTACGCGGACCTGCTTGCGGCTTCGGTTGACGCGCCGGCGTAGCCGTGGTTGAACCCTGGGCGCAGCGTCGCCGCGTGAAACCTGGACCGCCCTCTACCGAACCCGCCTGTCAGGACGCGGTTCGTTTCATCGCTCGGCGCGATCGCTCCCTCACGGTCGCGGTTCGGCAAGGCGCGTCGTCGCTCGGCGAAAAAACTGCGTCACGGTGCGGCGCCACATCACGGCGTCGCCGGAAGCGGGCGGATCTTGATGTTGCGGAACCAGACCTTGTCGCCGTGATCCTGAAGCGCGATGCGGCCTTTCGGTTCCTTGCCGAAGCGGGGGAGCGTCTTGAACTTGCTGCCCTCGATGAGCTTGTTCCAGGCCTCGCCGCCCAGTTCGAATCCGCAGACTTTGACGCCGTTAAGCCAGTGTTCGACACGGTTTCCCTGCACGATGATTCGTGCCTGATTGAACCGCCCGACCGGCAGCGTCAGATCCCGCGGGCAGGCGTACAAGGCGTAACACGCGCCGGCGGCGGTCAGCGGGTTCTGGCCGTCGTTGTGCAGGTCGTTGTCCAGCACCTGCATCTCGGGACCGGTGTGCCAGACCGCATCAAGTCCGTCGCCTTCCGCGACTCGGTAAAAGATGCCGCTGTTGCCGCCCGGCGCGACTTTCCACTCCAGGCTCAGCTCGAAGTTGTCGTACTCGCCCGCGGTAACGATGTCGCCGCCGCTGCCCACGCGCGTCAGGCAGCCGTCCTCGACCGCCCACCCGTCGGGCATCGCGTCCTTCTTGAACCCGCGCCATCCCGCCGTGGTCTTGCCGTCGAAAAGAAGCTTCCAGCCCGCGGTCGTTTCCTCCGGACTCAAGGCATTGATCGCGGCGAGCGACGGCGCGGGTGACGCGACCGTTCCGGCCTCCGTCGGCAGGGCGTTCATCGTGTACCACGTCTCCGCCGTCCAGAGGTCCGCGCCGCTCTCGGATCGGAAACCGCCGAGCAGCCGCAGATACACCACGCGATCCGCCTTCAATCCGGGAATCTCGAGGAACACCTGCTTGCGGTCCGCGGAGACGCTGGCGGATTTCACGTCCAGCGGCTGCTCGTCGGTCTTATGCGCGCCGCCTTCGCTCGACCAGGCGTAGCGCCACTGCTGAGCGAAGTAGAAGCGCGGATCGCCGCCAAAACCTGCGAGAAGCGGCTGGGTGAATTCGACCATCAAACCGTTAGACTTCGCGCGAACCGTGTGCATCTCGAACGCGGATTTGTCGTTGAAACGAAGCTTGTGAAAACCGGCGTGATTCTTCCCCGGCTGACCCCACCCCGGGATGCTCCACCCCCCAAGGAACAAGGCGCCGTCCTGCGTCCACGCGAGCCGCGCCACACCGGATTCAAAACCCTGAGAGAACTGGAAAACGCAGCCCTGATACTCGTCGCCCACCTTCTCGAGCGCCGCCCGCGCGAGACCGCCGTAGGAGATGTCGCCGATGAGCATCTGCCCCTTGTACGGACCCGCCGGGATCAGCGACGGCTGCATCGGCGTCATTGCGACTTCGGCATAAGGGAGGTAGACGGCGGGCGGCGACGGCGTCTTGTCCTGAAAAGGAGCGGGCGGCGATGTCTTCACGCCGAAGAACCGTCCCGGTTTGACGTGAACGAGCTTCCCCGCCGGAACCCCGTCTCCGAACGTGTCGGTGGCGAACAATTCGCCGTCCGGGCCGACGCCCAGCCCCGTGGGCGATCGCAACCCGGAAGCGACGTATTCGAACTCGCCGTTGTCGAGAACCTTGATCACCGTTCCGCGACCGGCGGCCTGCGGGCTGAGCGTGCGCCCGGCTTCGTCCAGGGCAAGCGTCAGGGCGATGTGAAGCGAGCCGTCCTTGAGCACCGGACCCGTCGCAAACTCGTGATAATTGCCGCTGATCGGCCAGTTGGCGCAGACCGCCCGGTATTCCTTCGTGGTTCCCAGCGACCCCGGGTCGCAGATCAGTTGCGTCAATTCCTGCCTCTGAAGCACAAACAAATCTTCGCCCACCACGGCGCAGCCCATCACATCCTCGAGACCGAACGCCAGCGGCCTCAGACGCATGTCGCCGCGATCGTCGCTTTCCCACCCGCTGAGGGCGTAAACTTCGTTGCGGAAATCCCAGCCGGTGACGACCAGGTCGCCCCTCGGATGAAACGCGAGCCCACTGACCCGGGGTTCGTACAACGCGGAACCGCGGATCAGAAAAAGGTCGCAGGCGGGGTGCAGTCCGGCGAGCGGCTGCCCGTCGCCGGGTCGTCCGCGCTGAAGCTGAAAAGCGACGCGACGCGGTCCGGACATCGTCATCCGCGACTCGGTGGGCGGAACCCGAAGGCGGTCGGCCGGGATCGGCTCAAAGTCGCCGTCCGCGCCGGGGCGCTTCCACTCCAGCTTCAGGAGGGCGTCCCCGGTGTTGTCGAAATGCAGGATCCGGATTTTCTGCGGACCGGCCACCAGCCCCGCCGAGACCGTTGCGGATTCCCCGGATCGCAGCCCGTCAAGATCGAGGACTGCGCGATCGTTCAGGAAGAATCGGGCGCCGTCATCGCAGGTCAGTCGGAACTGGTATTCGCCGGACTCCTCGATCGTCAGCGTGGCGATCATTTCGGTCACGAACCGGTCCTGCATCGGCGCGAACTCGCCGCGCGTAGAGGCGAGGTCGATCGCGGAAACGATCCGGCAGACGTTCGCCGGCTCGCCGTCCACGGGCGGGTAGATCCGCGTCATTGTCCGCCCCACGTCATAAAGCCGCACCAGCGCTCCAGGCTCCCCCGATGAAGGCGCCTGCGCCAGTGCATGAAGGCCCGGAACCATCGCCAAAAGCGTTGAGCATACGATCCGATGCATCCTCGGTGATCTCCCCGTTTACAATACCGTTTCAGCTCGCGCGACGGCGTCGCCGCGCGGGTCCGGGCGGGGGGCGCCGACAGCCGGTCGCGCTGCTAGTTGAATGCGAATCCGCAGATCGAGTAACCGTCCTTCTTGAACGTCAGCACGTAGGTCTCCTGATCCACGTTGACGCCGGCGGTTCCGAGAGTCTCGAAGCGGTCCCACGGAACTTCGCCGCGGAGGGGCAGGCTGATGCGCGTCTTTGGCGGCATGTCGTCGAACTCGATCCGCCGCTGGAGGATCAGTTCGTCGTTCTGCCCGAAGTGCGTCTGAAGCACCTCCGTCCCTTTGACTTCCTCGCCCCCGGGCAGGGTCAGCGAGAAATAAAACTTCACGTTGTTTTCGCCGAAGGTGTATCCCCGGAAACGCACCGCGGGAAACACCGGTTGACCGTTCTGCTCGACCTGCCAGATGGACGTATCCGACGCCTGATAGTACCAGCGGTCCGCGCGCAAGGTGGTCATCGCCGAGCGATCGCCCGATGAGGCCCACGTCCGCTGGTCAAATTCGCCCTTCCACGCCAGCGCCAGGCGGCATTCACGGGCGTCGTAGGCCACAGTGATGTCCGGGCTGAGGACGACCACCGCCATCCGGGGCATGCCGTTCAGCGTACATCGCGTGACCCGCAACGTCTTTCCGATCGGCTGCTGTTGCGCCTCAGGACCGCTTATCATGATCCCCAGGAGCAACCGGATTAAAGCACCGCTCATCATTGTTCAGCCTCCGAAACGTCGGATGAAGACTCATCCCTGAAGAACACGGCGATGACCGCCGCACACGTCAGGCCGATCCAGCACAACGTATACCACAACGCCCGGTAGTCCACCACGAGCACATCTTCGGCTGTGACAGAGCTGAAACGTTCGCTCAGCAAGCCCGATAAGTAGCCGCCGACGACCGGTCCGCCGCCGAGGATGAGGATACCGATCAGGGTCTGCGCGGAGTGTCGCACATCCGCCGGCGCGATCCGGTCCACGTAAATGTACGACGCCGCGAAGAAGCAGGCATAGCACAAACCGTGCAAGACCTGGCTCGCCACGATGACGCTCAGCGGCAGGGTTGTCGTTCCGAAGACGGCGAACCGCGCCGCATACGCGAGGCAGCCCAGGGCGATCACCGCACGGAACCCGAGCGTCGTCAGCATCAGGCCCAGCGTCGGCAGAATCAGCAGCTCCGCGAACTGACCGACGGTCATCGCCGGTCCGATGTGGCTGGTCTTCAGACCGACCGAAGGCAGAAAGTTCGGCGTCTGAATGAAGTAAATGTTGTGGATTGCGGCGATGGCGAGGCTGACTATCACCAGCAGAGTGAACGACGGTCGTCGGAAAAGGCGGGCCGCGCGGGCGAACGCCAGCTTCTCGACCGCGTCCCGCTTCGGTGGCGTGTGCGGCAGGAAGAGGCAAAGCAAGGCGTAAACGATCGACATTCCGCCTGAAAACCGCAGGGCGTTGTTGAGGAGCCGGATGACGTCCTCCCGCTCCGACCAGATCAGAAACGGCGGTTGCGCGGACAGCTTCAGGTCCGTCTGAAGGAAGAACACCGGGAACGCCCAGCTCGCCGCGATCCAGCCGATCGTCCCCCAGACCCGCACCCAGGGGAACTCCCGCTTCGCATCCGACAGGTGGGACAGGGCCAGCGAGTTGGTCAGCGCCAGCGTCGGCATGTACACGATGCTGTAAGCGATCGACAAGCCCAGCCACGCGAGGAAGCTCGTCTGCGAGGCGAGCGTCCACTGAATTGCGCCGCCGACCGCCAGCAGGACCGCAAGCACCCGCTCCGTGCTGAACACGCGGTCGGCGAACTGCCCGGCGATGAAGGGGGCGCAGATCGC
>BOJX01000103.1 GCA_016860685.1 Planctomycetota bacterium | reverse complement strand
GTCGCCCGCAGGCCGCTGACCATCGGCAATGACGAGATTCGCGAGCGCGTCGGCGCGACAAGGTTCTCATCGCTGACGGTTCGAGCATTCAAGCTGGACAGCCTGGAAGACCGTTGCGAGGACTACGGACAGGTCGCGACTTATCGCGGAACGATTCCGCATGCGGCGCTCTCGTTCGCGCTGGACGACCACCACGAGTTTGTGACCGGCAAGCCGATGCTGGTCTGTGGAAATACCGCCGCAATGCTCAGCGAGACCCGCTACGCGCCGCACTTCGTTGTCCAAGGCGACCGCAGCCGGCATTACGGGCTGTTCCCGTGCGGGGCGGCGGCGGACACACGGCAGTCGTCAACCGACGGTAAATGCTGCTGAGGTCGATTTCGTGCTCGTGGGTTGTTACGGGGCGAGCCGCCGGTGTCGAGGCTCTTTGGAGTGGGTTGCAGTGACGAGCGTGATCCTGGTCATCGCGGTGTTCTGGCTGGCGTACAGCAACGGCGCGAACGACAACTTCAAAGGCGTTGCCACGCTGTACGGCAGCGCAACAGCGGATTACGGCCAGTCACTCAAGCTCGCGACCATCGCGACGATCGTCGGCAGCGTGGTATCGCTCCTGCTGGCATCCACACTCGCGAAGGCCTTCAGCGGCAACGGGCTGGTTCCGCCGTCCCTTGCGGGTGATCCGTCGCTGCTGATCGCCGTTGGCGCGGCGGGCGCCGTCACGATCCTGCTCGGGACGTTCGTCGGCATGCCGACCTCGACCACGCACGCGCTCACCGGGGCGCTGCTGGGCGTCTCGTTCGTGGCCGGCGGGGCGCAAGCACCCATCGGCAAGTTGTGGAGCAGCTTCTTTCTGCCGCTGCTCGTCAGCCCCGTGCTTGCCATCGTCGGAGCAAGCCTCGTGTATCCCGCGCTGAAAGCAATTCGACAGTACATGGGCGTCTCCAGCGAGACCTGCGTGTGCGTCGGAACCGAGCAAACTCCGTTGCTGGCGGGTGCGGGCGAGAGTCTGCCCATCGGGTTGGGTTCCGCCGCGATGACGCTTTCTGTTGCTCCAGCGGCGCAGTGTGTCCAGCGCTACCAGGGTCGCGTCGTCGGGCTCGACGCGCAGACCGCCGTTGATGGGCTCCACTATTTCAGCGCCGCGGCGGTTTGCTTCGCCCGGGCGGTGAATGACACGCCGAAGATCGCGGCGCTGCTGCTCGCAGGAGGCCTCGCGGGCGGGGCGCACTGGGTTCTTGGACTGGTTGCGGCGGCGATGGCGGTGGGCGGCTGGCTGAACGCGCGGCGTGTCGCCGAGACGATGAGTCGGCGGATTACCGATCTGAACGCCGGTCAAGGTCTCACGGGCAACCTCGTCACCGCAGCGCTCGTGCTAGGGGCGTCGCACCTCGGCGTGCCTGTGTCGACGACCCACGTGTCCTGCGGATCGCTTTTCGGCATGGGTTTCGCGACCGGGGCCACGCGCTGGAAAACTGTGGGCGCCATCCTGCTGGCCTGGGCCACGACGCTTCCGTGCGGCGCGCTGCTCGGCGCGGCGGCGTTCTGGATGTTGATGCACCTTGGAGGCCTGTAAATGACGGCGCTACAGACCGTGTCCCTCACCATCGGCGGCGGCAGCGCGTTTGAACGCCGGATTGTCGAAGCAACCGGCGAGCCGCTGCATGCCCTGTCGATTGACACGATACAGGTCAACGTCGGCCTCACGTGCAACCTGGCGTGCCGCCATTGCCACGTCGAAGCGTCGCCGAAACGCACGGAGCAGATGAGCTGGGACACCATGGTGCTCGTCCTCGGCGCGGCCCGGCGCAGCGGCGCGCGGAGCATCGACATTACCGGTGGCGAACCGGCCATGAACCCTGAATTCCGCCGATTCGTGGCGGCGGCGCGAGCGGAGGGCTTCGAGGTCATCGTACGGACCGATCTGACCATCATGCTTGAAGACGGCTATCGCGACCTGCCGGGATTCCTCGCCGGCCAGTGCGTTCATCTTGTCGCCTCACTGCCATGCTACCTGCCGGATAACGTCAACCGGCAGCGCGGACTGCGGGTCTACGAGCGCAGTGTCGAGGTGATTCGCGCGCTGAACGCCGTTGGATTCGGAATCGTGGACGAACTGCCGCTCGACCTCGTCTACAACCCGCTCGGCCCGACCTTGCCGCCGGACCAAGCTGCGCTGGAGTCTGACTATCGGCGCGAGCTGCGGGCGCGGTTCGGCATCGAGTTCACGCGGCTCATCACGATTACGAACATGCCGATCGGACGTTTCCTGCACGACCTCAAGCGCGATGGCCGCGCGGCGGCGTACGAAGCGCTGCTGAGTGAGCGATTCAACCCGGCGACCGTGCCGTCGCTGATGTGCCGGCGCCAGGTGCATGTGAGCTGGGACGGCGCGCTGCATGACTGCGATTTCAATTACGCGCTCGGGCTACGTACGAATTCGGGTTCCCCGACGCACATTCGCGACTTCGATGTGCAGCGCCTACTGCGGCGTCGAGTTCACACCGGTTCGCACTGTTTCGGTTGCACCGCGGGTTGCGGGTCGTCCTGCGGCGGAGCGCTCGCGGGAGCGAGAGATTGATTCCTACGTGGAAATGGAGAACGCGAAATGAAACGAAATCTGGTTGTTCCCTCGTTGATCGCGGGCGCCGCCGCCTGCGCGAGCGCCTACGCTCAAAGCTCGCCTTCGGCACCGACAACGCGACCGGCCTCGAGCAGCCGCCCGTCCGAGAGCGATGAATTCCGGCAGGTGAGCCGGAAAGGCTCGGTTGACATCGAGAAGGAATACAACCTGTCCGGTCTCTCCATCCCAAAGGAGGAGATTCACACGCTCCTGCCGCGCGACGCGATCCCGGCGCTGACTGACCCCAAGACCGAACCAGCCGACAAGGCGGATTGGCTTCCAGGCGATGCGCGGGTGATCGAGGTGGTCGTCGGCGAGGACGTGCTCGGCGTGCCGCTGCGCGTGCTCGACTGGCATGAAGTCGTGAACACGACCGTCGGCGGAATGCCGGTCGCCGCGACGTACTGCCCGCTGTGCGATTCCGCGACCGTCTTCTCGCGAAAGGTCGGCGCCGGCGGCGCAACGACCGTGCTCGAATTCGGCGTGTCGGGGGCGCTCTACAACTCCAACGTCCTGATGTACGACCGCAAGGACAAGGGCCTCTGGAGCCAGCTCGGCATGCGCGCCGTCAGCGGCCCGCTCGCCGGGACGGCGCTGGAGATGCTGCCGGTCGAGGTGGTTACGTTCGCCGCATTCAAGAAGGCCCATCCGGGCGCCAAGATCGTCAGCAGGGAGACCGGGCACGATCGAGACTACTCGAGGTCGCCGTACGAGACGTACTTCAAGGATGAAGGGCTGATGGTGCCCGTGGCGCACGTCGGCGATGCGCTGCCGCGCAAGACGCTCGGCGTAGGCATCGCCTTCGGCGACGGAGATGCGTCGCGGGCCTGGTTCGTGCCGACGAGCGCGATCGGCGACGGCCGGACGATCGACACGCCGGCGGGCAAGGTGCGTCTCGCGCGGAGCGAAGCCGGCGTCGCCGTGATCGAGGCGCCGCAGGGCGTGCGTACCGCGCAGACGTTCTACTATTCCTGGTCCGCGTTCTATCCGAGAACCAGCGTCGTTGAGGCGGCCGCCGCCGATGCCGCGATCCCGGGGCTTGCGGTCGGTGAACGAGCGCCCGACGCCACGGTCACCGCGGTGGACGGCAAGACGGTTCAACTCGCATCGCTCTACCAGAACGGCCCGATCGTTCTCACGTTCTATCGCGGCGGATGGTGCCCGATCTGCAACCGCGCCCTCGCCGCGTGGGCCGGCAAGCTGGACGCGCTCAAGTCCGCAGGCGGCACGTTCGTCGGGCTCACGCCCGAGAAGCCCGATCTGGCAGCCCAGACGCGCGAGAAGTCCGGCGGCGAATACGCCGTTTTCAGTGACGGGGCGTTCGCGGCCGCGAAGGCGTTCAAGGTTCACTTTGTTGTCGACGAGGCGACGAAGGCGAAGTACCAGCAGTTCGGTCTGAATGTCGCTGAATCCAACGTCAGCGGCACGTGGGAACTCCCCGCGCCGGCGACGTTTGTCATCGACCGGGACGGTGTCATCCGCTACGTGTTCGCCGACTGGGACTACCGCAAGCGGGCCGATCCGGACGAGGTGATTGGTGCGGTTCGCTCGCTGAAGCCCTGAGCGTGATTTGCGCGCGGGTGATGAGTAGTTCCGGCGTACTGGAACGGAGTTCTGAATGCGAGCCATGGAGACTTCAGGAATGATGGTCGACGCGGTCAGCGATTCGAAGGACGTGCTGGGAGGTGATTCGGGGCGGTCAAGCCGAAGCACGTCGCACTGGGTAAACGGGATCTCACTCATCGTGCTGGTTGCGTGCCTTGTTCTCCTCGTCCGCGTTCTCCCCGTCGATCGCGCCGTGCAGGCCCTACAGGGCGGCGTGGGTCGACTGGGGGTGTTCGGTCCAGTGGTATTCGCCGCCGCTTACATCCTGGCCGGGCTGCTCTTCGTGCCCGGTTCGGCGCTCACGCTTGCGTCGGGCGCGCTTTTCGGCCTGATCTGGGGTACGGGCGTCGTGTCGATCGCCTCGACCCTCACCGCCGCGCTGGCATTCCTGATCGCTCGTTACGTCGCGCGCGAGAAAGTTCGGCGCGCGGCCGAGCGCAACCGGAGCTTCGCGGCCATCGACCAGGCGATCGGAAAAGGCGGATGGAGAATCGTCGCGCTGCTGCGGCTCTCGCCCGCCGTTCCATTCAGCCTGGGCAACTATCTCTATGGACTGACTTCAATCCGCTTCTGGCCGTATGTGCTGGCGAGCTGGCTCTGCATGCTCCCGGGCTCGTTCATGTACGTTTACATCGGCCATCTCGGCGCGGAAGGATTGCAGGCTGCCGGCGGTGGCAGGAATGCCGTGGGCGTCGGAAAGACCGTCCTTCTGGTCGCGGGGCTCGCCGCCACGGTGTTGGTCACGGTTTATGTAACCCGGTTAGCCCGCCGTGCGCTTGCCGAGCAGGGAGCACTCGCGGCCGCGGCGGGCCTGGGGCTTGCTCAGGCCAATGGCGCCGGGAAAACACAGTCCTCATCGCGGGCGCGCGTCGCCGCAGTTCCCGTCGCCGCATTATTGATGGCAACCCTCACTGCGGCTGTCTGGTTCAGGCAAGACGCGATTCGCGGGCTGTTCGGTCCGCCCACGGCGACGCTTCAGGAGGCCTACTCTGAGAAGTCGGATGACGCTGCGTTCGATCATTCGCAATTCGATTCCCTGCTGCGGAAACACGTGTCCGAAGGTGGCTGGGTGGATTACGAGGGCTTGAAGGCCGATTCCGCGATTCTCGATGCCTACATCGCGTCACTGGAGAAAGCCCCGTTCGATCAGCTCGGACGCGATCAGAAGCTGGCCCTTCTGATCAATGCGTACAACGCGTTTACGCTGCGCCTGATTCTCGATCACTACCCGGTCAAGTCCATCAAAGACATTCCCGACGCGCAGCGCTGGGCCGACAAACGTTGGAAGGTCGCCGGCGGCACGTGGAGCTTGAACCAGATCGAGCATGAGCAGATCCGCCCGAAGTTCCGCGAGGCGCGGGTTCATTTCGCGCTGGTGTGCGCGGCCGTCGGCTGCCCGCCGCTGCGAGCCGAGGCCTACACGGGCGCCAAGCTGGAGGCGCAACTCGCGGACCAGGCGAAATACGTGCATACACATGACCGCTGGTTTCGCTTCGATTCAAAGAGCGACGTTGTGAAGCTGACGAAGCTGTACGACTGGTACGGCGATGATTTCAAGCAGGTCGCCGGAACGGTGCTTGCCTACGTCGGCACGCACTCGAAAGAACTTCAGTCCGCGCTCGATGCGAAGAAGCCGCCGCGGATTGAATGGCTCGACTATAACTGGCGGCTCAACAGCCGGGAGAACAAGCCTTGAGTACGGTGACAGCGCGGACCATCGACCAGCCGTGGGCTGCGGACGTCGAGCCGCTCGACGAGTTCAATCGGCGTCTGCTCGCGGCGACGCATCCGCCGGACTGGCGCAACCCGACGCCGCCGGGTCGCTACAACATGGTCGTCATCGGCGCCGGCACGGCCGGACTGGTGACGGCCGCCGGCGCTGCGGGGCTCGGTGCTCGCGTGGCGTTGGTTGAGCGCCGGCTCATGGGCGGCGACTGCCTCAATTTCGGCTGCGTCCCGTCGAAGGCGCTGATTCGGTCAGCCCGCGCGATTGCCGACGTGCGCCGCGCGGGCGACTTCGGCGTGCAGGTGCCCGACGGCGTTCAGGTCGATTTCGGGGCGGTGATGGAGCGCATGCGGCGCTTGCGGGCGAAGATTGCACCGCATGATTCCGCTGAGCGGTTCCGCGAACTCGGCGTCGATGTGTTCATCGGCGACGGTCGATTCACGGGACCGGATACCGTTGAGGTACAGGGCCAGACGCTGCGCTTCGCGCGCGCCTGCGTCGCCACCGGTGCGCGGCCCGTGGTTCCGCCGATCCCCGGCTTGATCGAATCCGGATTTGTTACCAACGAGACGGTGTTCTCGCTCACGGAACTACCCCGCAGACTGGCCTTGCTCGGAGCGGGACCGATCGGCTGCGAGCTGTCACAGTCGTTCGCGCGTTTCGGCGCGCAGGTACATTTGATTGACCTCGCGCCGCAAATGCTGGGGCGGGAAGACCGGGACGCGGCTGAAATCGTGCAAGCGTCGCTCATCGCCGATGGCGTTCGGCTCGTCCTGGGCGCAAAGGTCAGTCGCGTGGCGCGAAGCGGCGCCGGAAAGACATTGACCGTCGAGTCGCCCGATGGCGCGCGTGAAATCGAGGTGGATGAGATTCTCGTCGGCGTGGGACGCGCTCCCAATGTCGCGGGCATCGGCCTCGAAGCGGCAGGTATCGCGTTTGACGAACGCAGCGGCGTAAAGGTCAATGACCGCCTGCAAACAACCAACCCGCGCATCTATGCGGCCGGAGACGTCTGCTTCCCCTACAAGTTCACGCACGTCGCGGACGCGATGGCGCGGATCGTGATTCGCAACGCTCTTTTCCGGGGTCGGGCCAAAGCCAGCAACCTGACGATTCCGTGGTGCACCTACACCGACCCTGAAGTCGCGCACGTCGGGCTGTACGAGCACGAGGCACAGCGGCGCGGGATTGTGACAGCGAAGTACGAGATTCCGCTTAGCGGCATCGACCGCGCCATGCTCGACGGCGACGCGGCGGGATTCCTGAAAGTGATCGTCCGCAAGGGAACGGATCGAATTCTCGGCGCGACGCTGGTCGCGCGGCACGCGGGTGAGATGATCTCGGAGATCACCGCGCTGATGGCGGCTGGCGGCGGACTCAAGACGTTGTCCGCTACAATCCATCCGTATCCAACGCAAGCCGATGTTTTCAGGCGCGCAGGAGACGCGTTCGCACGAACCGGCCTGACGCCGTTCGCCAAGAAATTGCTATCCAAGGTGCTGGCCTGGCAACGCTGAGGAACCGACCTGACCTCGTGAAGGGGAATCTAATGCGATATTTTGAGGGTAAACGAGTATCGCAGGCAGGCCCAAGATCCCAATGCTGAATCATGCCTCGACGCACACCGCCCGAGACGCCCGTCCAATGACCGGGCGCGAGGTCCGCGACGGGCCGACGCCCCGGTTACGCCTGATCGCAACGGGAATGCTCCTGGTTGCGACAAGCGGCCTGCTCGCAATGCTGGCAACGCGACTGGGATCCACAATTCCGGGGTCCGAGGGGCGGTTGACGCTCGCCATTTGGGGTGTCGTCGCGGGACTGGTCTATTTTGCGGGGCTATGGCCGGTCCGATTTCACGCACTCGGCAACCGAAGCCTGGCATGGGTCTGGTGCATCGGGCTGGCGATGCGGGCGATGGTCTTGCCCGCGCCGCCGTTCCTGGAGAATGACTTCAATCGCTACCTCTGGGACGGCGCTGTCGTGGCACACGGTGTGAATCCGTACGGATTCGCGCCAGCCGAGGTGTTTCCCGCGTACGGTGGGACGGCGCAGACCGCGCTGCCGGAAAATCTGCTCGGCATGGAAGCGGAGGTCGTCCGATCGAAGATCAATCATCCGCATCTGACGACTGTGTACGGACCCGTCGCGCAGGCCGCCTTCGCCGCGGCACACGCACTCTCGCCGTGGAGCATGCTCGCGTGGCGCTGCGTGCTGATCGTGTTCGACGTGCTTACGATGATCGCAGTTCTTGCATTGCTGCGAAGGTTAGGAAAACCGGCTGCATGGGCGGCATGGTATTGGTGGAATCCAGTTCTGTTGCGCGAGGTCATCAGCAGCGGACACATGGATGTGATCTCGCTGCCGCTGGTTGTCATGGTGCTGTTGATGGCGACTCGCGGTACAGGGTTTCTCGTCGGCGTGACGATGGCGCTTGCCGTCGGCGTGAAGATCTGGCCACTTGTGCTGGTACCTATGTTCATGCGAGCCGCTGGCGCGCGCGTACGAGCCACGCTGGTCGCGATAATCGCATTTCTTGCCGTTTCAGTGCTCCTGTGGGCGCCCGTGCTCCTGGGGGGGCGCGCGGAGTCGAACGGTTTTCAGGCATACGCGCTCCAGTGGTACAACAATGATGCCGTTTTTGCAGGAACAGCATGGACCATTCAGACTCTGCTCCCGCATGTCGGACTCGACGCGGTACACGGTCCACGGATCACTCGCTTCATCGTTGGAGCTGCTCTGCTCGTCACCACAGCCCTTCAGATGCGTCGATGGAACGGAAGTCTCGACGAGCTTACGCGACGATCGCTCGTTGTTCTGGCCGTCATGTTCTTCTTGATTCCCGCGCAGTTCCCGTGGTACTACCTCTGGATGTTGCCGCTGCTCGCGGCGACGCCGCGAGCGTCGCTCCTCGCATACGCCGCGTTCCTGCCACTGTACTACGTGCATTACGAGCTTCCGTGGGTCGTCTGGATTGAGCACCTGCCGGTACTGGCGTGGTTTCTCTGGGAATGGCGAACGTGTCGCAGTCCGCAATCGGCCGCGGCCATCGCCGTGGAGGGGCAATGAATGTTCGCTGACCATCGAATCGCGGTGATCATCCCGGCCCTCAATGAGGAGCAATCGCTCCCGCACGTCCTTGCGGTAATTCCCGGCTGGGTCGATGACGTGATCGTCGTTGATAATGGATCAAGCGATACGACAGCGAGACTCGCGGCCGAACACGGGGCCCGGGTTGTGTCGGAGCCTTGCCGAGGCTACGGCGCGGCGTGTTTGGCTGGGATTGCTGCGTCAAGCGCCGCCGAAATCCTCGTCTTTCTCGACGCCGACTTCAGCGATCATCCGGAGCAGATGGAGCGGCTGGTTGTCCCCATCGCGCGCGGCGAGGCCGACCTTGTTATCGGCTCGCGGACGCTCGGGAATCGCGAGCGCGGCGCACTGACCATCGCGCAGCGTTGGGGAAACGCACTGGCCTGCTTCCTGATCCGCTGTCTGTGGGGCCAGCGTTACACCGACCTCGGGCCCTTCCGCGCGATCCGCGCCTCGGCGCTGCACGAGTTGAGAATGGACGATCGCAACTATGGCTGGACCATTCAGATGCAGATTCGCGCGCTGCAAGCGGGCCTTCGCGTACACGAAACGCCCGTGGACTATCGCCGCCGGATCGGTGAATCGAAGATTTCCGGGACGATGCGCGGCATCGTCGGTGCGGGATCAAAGATCCTTACAACGGTGTTTCGGGAGCGACTCCGCGCCCCGCATGTGCAATCATTCCGCATCGCCCCGGAGCATCTGA
This sequence comes from Planctomycetota bacterium, assembly GCA_016860685.1. Lineage (GTDB taxonomy): Bacteria > Planctomycetota > Phycisphaerae > UBA1845 > UBA1845 > JABWBH01. Next base: position 2,024 of record BOJX01000103.1, on the reverse strand, counting down.
TCGCTTTTAGCCGATATCCCGAGCCAGGGAAGACGAAAACGCGCCTGATTCCGGCCTTGGGCGCTGAAGGGGCGGCTGAACTGCAACGCGAAATGACCATGCACACGCTGCTCACCGTGGAGCAAACTCGGTTCGCGCGTCGTGCAACGGCCGAGGTGCGGTTCGTCGGAGGAACGGTGCAGCGCATGTCAGAGCTCTTCGAGACCTCTCTGCCGCTTCTGCCACAGGGCGACGGCGACCTCGGCGCGCGAATGCACCGCGCGCTGGCAGACGCCTTCGCGCGCGGCGCAGGCAGCGCAATCGTGATTGGCACGGATTGCCCTTCACTCGACGCCGCCGTTCTCGATTCCGCGTTCGAGGCACTCCAGACACACGATTGCGTGCTCGGACCGGCGCACGACGGCGGCTATTACCTGATCGGCCTGCGGCGACCGGCCCCGCAGCTTTTCAACGGAATCGACTGGGGAAGCGAATGCGTGCTGAGGCAAACCCTCGCGCAAGCAGCAGTCGCCGGATTGTCGGTGCATCAGCTTGCGCCGCGGGAGGATGTCGATCTCCCGGCCAACCTGCCGGCGTGGCGGCGCAGCCGCCGCCCGAACCTGTCGGTGATCATCCCAACGCTGAATGAGGCTGGGACCGTTCAAGAGGCGATTGAATGCGCGTTGCAAGCCGAGTCGGTGGAAGTGCTTGTCGCGGATGGGGGAAGCACCGACGAGACTTGGCGCATCGCGACGGAGGCCGGGGCGCGCGTGATTCACGCACCGGCCGGTCGCGCAGCGCAGATGAACGCCGGCGCCGCGGCGGCGCGGGGGCAGTTCCTGCTCTTTTTGCATGCGGATACGACTCTGCCGATCGGCTACGCCGCCGAGGTTATGCGAATGCTGGCCGCGCCGCGCGTGGTTCTCGGCGCGTTTCGACTGGGCATCGACCATTCGCGGCCGGTGTTCCGCCTCATCGAATGGGGATCGAACGTTCGGTCGCGACTCCTGCGCATGCCGTACGGCGATCAGGCGCTGTGCACGCGCGCTTCCGACTTCTACCGTCTCGGGGGCTTTGCCGACTTGCCGTTCATGGAAGACTTTGAGTTCGTCCGCCGGGTTCGCCGCCGCGGCCGTGTAGCGATCGCCCGTTGCGCAGTCAGGACGTCCGCGCGGCGATGGCTCGCACGGGGCCTCGTGCGGCTGACGTTGATTCACCAGGCGTGCATCATGGGATATCGACTCGGCTTCGCACCGGCGGCATTGGCGCGCTGGCGCGATGGGCAGAATCTTCCGCAGACGGCGCCGCAGATTGAGCGCGTGGACATCAACGAAAACGCGCGATCGCTTCCAACGAGTGAACCGACGAAGCACGGCGTACAAGCCCTTCGGCCTTCATCGGGAATCGCGGAAACTGCTTACGGGAGATAGTCCAATGGCCTGGATCAAGACTATCTCGGACGAAGAGGCTCAGGGCCCGCTCAAGCAGCTCTTCGACGCCGCGCTACGCCGGGCGGGGCGCGTGTTCAACATCGTCCGCGTTCAGGGCCTGAATCCGCCAGTATTGAAGGCCGGCATCGGCCTGTATCAGGCGGTGATGTTCGGCCCGTCGGATTTGTCCCGGGCGATGCGCGAATTGCTGGCGGTCGTGGTCAGCAAGACGAATGGCTGTCACTACTGAGTGCAAACGCACGCGAAAGATCTCCGGTCGGAGATCGGCAGCCACTGGAACACAGTAATGAGTCAATCGGCCCAGCCGCAACCGACTGCCGCAGATCTGGACGCCTTTGTACATCAGACCGTTGACGATTGGCGCGTTTGTCGCCTCACGCCGGCCGTGGTCGCGCTACTGGACCATGCGGAAAAGATGACGTGCGAGCCTGCAACCTGCGTCGCGGCGGACATTGCCGCCTTGCGGCAGGTAGGATGGTCCGATGCGGCAATCCACGACGCTGCGCAGGTTGTCGCATACTTCAACTACATCAATCGCATCGCCGACGCGCTCGGCGTGGAGCCGGAGAGCGGCCTACTGAACTGGGGCAGAGC
>BOJX01000102.1 GCA_016860685.1 Planctomycetota bacterium | reverse complement strand
ATTCCGCTCGACCGCAACGCCGCGCAGTTCACCAACTTCACGCGGGAGCATCTTGCGTACGCGCAAAGCCTGCTGTCGCAGACGCTCGCCGTCTCCGGACCACGCACCGTCGCGAACACGCTCGATCCGCTCAACGAAATGTGGATGCACGTGGACCTCGTCGCCAGCCACTCCGAACTGTTCTCCCAGGTCCACCCGGACGAGGCGGTGCGCCACGCCGCGGAGGAAGGCTCGAAGGAAGTCAGCAAGTTCGTCACCGGGTTGTGGCTGAACCGCGACCTGTATAACGCCTACGCGGCGGTCGATGTGTCGGGCGCGGACGAGGCCACACAATACATGGTCACCAAGGCGCTACGCGATTTCCGGCGCGAAGGCGTGGATCGGGATGACGCAGCGCGGGCGAAAGTCGAGCAGCTCAATCAGGAAATCGTCGATCTGGGGCTGGCGTTCAAGCGGAATATTTCGGAGGACACGCGCCACCTGGAGGTCGAGTCGCCGTCGGACCTCGCCGGCGTTCCGAAGGATCTCGTCGACGCCTGGGTGAAGGAGTCCGAGAAGACCCCGGGCGGGCGCATCCGCATCTCCACCGATTATCCGCAGTACGTCCCGTTCATGAAGTACGCGCACAGCGACCCCCTGCGGAAGGAACTCATGACCCTTTTCATGAACCGGGCGTATCCGGCCAACATCGAACCGCTGACGAAACTGATTGCCCGGCGCGACGAGAAGGCGAAGCTCCTCGGTTACGCCAACTGGGCCGACTACGCCACCGAGGTCAACATGATCGGGTCCGGCGCGAACGCCCTGGCGTACATCGACCGCGTGCAGGGGATCACCCGGGCGGCGGCGGACCGCGAAATCGGCACGCTCCTCGAATACAAGCGCCGGCACGATCCGGCGGCGGCGGGCATCAATGCGTGGGACGTCAGTTACTACCTCAACAAGGCCCGCGAGGACCGTTACGACGTCAACCCCCAGGAGGTCCGGCGGTACTTCGACTTCCCGGATGTGATGGAAGGGCTGCTGACGGTGACGGGGCGTTTGTTCGACGTGAAGTACGTCAAGGTCGAGGGGCTTCCGCTGTGGCATCCGGACGTCACCGCGTACGACCTCGTGCGCGACGGCGAGCGGATCGGGCGCTTCTACCTCGATCTTTTCCCACGCGAGAACAAATACAAGCACATGGCGCAGTTCGACTACGCCCAGGGCGTCGCCGGCAAGCGTCTGCCGCAGGCGGTGCTGGTCTGCAATTTTCCGAAACCGGACGGCAAGCCAGGCTCGGCGCTGATGGAGCACGGCGACGTGGTCACGTTCTTCCACGAGTTCGGGCACCTGCTGCACACGCTTTTCGCCGGGCGGCAGACGTGGGTCCGCAACGCGGGCATCTCAACGGAGTGGGACTTCGTCGAGGCGCCGTCGCAGATGCTTGAGGAGTGGGCCTGGCGGCATGAGACGCTGAAGCTCTTCGCGAAGCATTACGAGACGCGCGAGCCGATCCCGGCGGACCTGGTGGCGAAGATGCAAAAGGCCCGCATGTTCGGCGAGGCCTATCACTGGGCGCGGCAGACGTGGCTGGCGGCGATCTCGCTGGGATATTACACCGCCGACCCGGCGACGCTCGACACGACGCAGAAGATGATCGAGCTGACGCAGAAGTACAGTCCCGTGCCCTACATGGAGGGGACGCACTTTCAGTGCAGCTTCGGACACCTCGATCATTACTCGGCAGTGTACTACACCTACGTCTGGAGCAAGGGCATCGCCTGCGACCTCTTCTCACCGTTTGAGAAGAACGGCATGTTCCACGGCGCCACCGCTCGAAAGTACCGCGACCGCGTCCTCGCCCCCGGCGGCTCGCGTAAGGCCGGCGAACTGGTCAAGGACTTCCTCGGCCGCGACTTCACGCTCGACGCCTTCGAGCGATACTTGAAGCAGGGGGCGTGAGGCGAAGCCGACGGACGACCGCGATCGCGCCGACATTAAGGACGCCTCTGGGGGACCGGCTTTCCAGCCGGTCTCTCAGGTTTCCGGGAACGCATAAATGAAGCTCGGAGAATTATTGTGGGCACCCTCCCCCTCGCGGGTCGAGGCGTCGCAGATGCACGGGTTTCTGCGGGCGATGTCGGCGAAGCACGGGTTCGCCGCGGACTGGGCGTCGCTGCACCGGTGGTCGGTCGAGCGGCGGGAGGTGTTCTGGCGCGAGATGCTGGCGCTGTCGGGCGCGCCGCTTCCGATGGACGACGGGCGCACCGTCGTCGGCGAAGGCATGCTGGGGACGCGCTGGTTTCCGGGCGTCCTCGTCAACTACGCCGCCCATCTCATGCGCCATCGCGACGATCGCCCGGCCATCGTCGCCGAGGACGAGCGCGGCCGCACCCGCCGCCTGACGCACCACGACGTGCGTGCCGCCGCCTCGCGCTGCGCGCAGCATCTCCTTCAGTTCGGGCTTGATGAAGGCGATCGGGTGGTCGGGTTCGTGCCGAACATCCCCGAGGCGGTGATCGCGATGCTCGCCGCCTCGTCGCGCGGGATGATCTGGTCCTCCTGCTCGCCGGATTTCGGGATCCAGGGCGTGCTCGACCGCTTCGGGCAGATCGCGCCGCGCGTGCTCTTCGCCGCGGACGGATACACCTACAACGGCAAGCCGATCGATTGTCTGGGTCGCCTGCGGGCGATCGTCGAGAAAATCCCCTCGATCGAGAAAGTCATCGTCATCCCCTTTCTGAACGAACACCCGGACCTGTCCGGGCTGCGCAACGCCGAGACGTGGGCGTCGTTCGTCGACGACTACCCGCAGCCGGAGGAGGTCGCCTACCGGTCCGTCCCCTTCGACCACCCGCTGTTCATCATGTATTCGTCGGGAACGACCGGCATCCCGAAATGCATCGTTCACGGACACGGCGGGACCATGCTCCAGCACGCGAAGGAGCACATGCTGCATTGTGATCTGCGCCGCGACGACGTGATGATGTATTTCACGACCTGCGGCTGGATGATGTGGAACTGGCTGGTCAGCGCCCTCGGCGTCGGCTCAACGATCGTGCTTTACGAGGGAAGCCCGACGCACCCGGGCATTCGACATCTCTGGGAGCTGGCTGAGCGCACGGGGATCACGGTTTTCGGCACCAGCCCGAAGTTCATCGCCGCGTGCGAAAACGCAGGCATCCGTCCGGGCCGCGAGCACGACCTGTCGAAGCTGCGCTGCCTGCTGTCCACCGGCTCGCCGCTGACGGTGGAGAACTTCGCCTGGGTTTACGAGAACGTGAAGGCGGACCTTCAGCTTTCCAGCATCTCCGGCGGGACCGACATCATCAGTTGCTTCGTGCTCGGCAATCCGATGCTGCCGGTGCATGCCGGGGAAATCCAGTGCAAGGGGTTGGGGATGGACGTTCACGCCTACGACGAGGATCGGCGAAGCGTCGTCGGGCGAAAGGGTGAACTCGTATGCGCGTCGCCTTTTCCGTCGCAGCCGGTCGGGTTCTGGAACGACCCGGACGGCTCGAAATACCGCAAGGCGTATTTCGAGGATATCCCCGGCGTCTGGCGCCACGGTGATTACATCGAGTTCACGCCGCGCGGCGGAGCGATCATCTACGGCCGAAGCGACGCGACGCTCAACCCCGGCGGCGTGCGCATCGGCACCGCCGAAATCTACCGCATCGTCGAGGCGCTGGACGAAGTGACGGACAGCATCGTCGTCGGCAAGGACGTGGACGGCGACGTCGACGTGTGCCTTTTCGTGGTGCTGCGGCCGGGCGTCACGCTCGACGCAGACTTGGAGAAGCGCATCCGCGATCGCATCGCCGCCGGCGCCACCCGACGGCATGTCCCGAAGCACATCCGGCAGGTTCCGGCGATTCCTTATACGATCAGCGGCAAGAAGGTCGAACTTGCCGTCCGCAACGTCATCCACGGCCTGGAGGTGAAGAACAAGGACGCCCTCTCGAACCCGGAGTCGCTGGAGCACTTCCGCGGCCTCGTGTGACGCCGCAAGCCCCGACGCGCCCTCCGAAAATCATCATATCCGAGGCGCGCCCGGCGGACCGGGGCGGAACGTCACGCCCTGACGAGCGCGATGCTCAGCGCGCCCTCGTCCAGATCGACCCGCGCGGTGAACGCGTCGGCGCCCGGCGACGCATCCGACAGCTCGACCGCCAGCGTTTCCTCGCGGATCGTCTGCGCCTGTGACGTGATCGCCTCGCGGATCTCCGCGCTTTCGGTGCGCAGGGAAAGCACGATCCGATCCGAAATGTCCAGCCCACCTTCCTTCCGCAGGTTCTGCACGTGGCGGATGATGTCGCGGGCGATGCCCTCGTGCCGCAGCTCGCGCGTCACGACGCGGTTGACCAGCACGGTTGTGCCGCCCTCCTCCGCGCCGGCGTATGTCTCGCCGTAGGACCGCGCCAGCGTCACGTCCGTCGGATCAAGCGTCACGGTCGTGTCCCCCACGTGCAGCAGGAAGGACCGCCCGCCGTCGAAGCACAGCGCGATCTCCTTGGCGTCGGCGGTCTCCAGCGCTTTCTTCACGTCCGCGGTTAATTTGCCGAACTTCGCTCCGAGGAACTTCATGTTCGGCGCCGCCGTCACGCGCAACAGGTCGCGGACCGCCTCGCGCACGGTCACGCGCTTGACGTTCAGCTCATCGAGCAGGTGGTCCTTGAACACCTCCACCGCTTTGAGTTCCGCGGCGTCGCTCGTCGCGACGACCAGCTCCGACAGCGGCTGACGGATCTTCAGGTCCGCGCTCTTCCGCGCTGCGCGCCCCAGGGAGACCAGCTTCAGCGACGCCTGCACCAGCGAGGAAAGCTCGCGGTCGATCAGGGACGCATCCGCCGTGGGAAACGCCGTGTGATGCACGCTCGCGGCGCAGCCCGGCGACTGACGGAACACAAGCTGCTGGTACATCGTCTCCGACAGGAACGGGAGGATCGGCGCGACCAGCCGATTCAGCGACGCCAGCACCTCGTACAACGTCGCGTAGGCCACGCGCTTGTCGGTCGGCCAGCCGTCGGCGTAGAACCGCCGGCGCGAACGCCGTACGTACCAGGTGCTCAGGTCGTCGATGAACCGCTTCGCCTCATTGCAGAACCGCAGCACGTCGAACTTCGAGTACGCCTCGTGCGCGACGCGCGTCAGCTCCTGCAGATCCGAGAGGATCCAGCGGTCCAGCAGCGTGCGCTCCTCCGCCTTCGCTGTATGAACGTTCGGATCGAACCCGTCCACCGCAGCGAGGTCGCAGAAGAAGCGGTACATGTTCCACCACGGGATGATCACCTCACGACGCACGTCGTCGCAATGCTTCGGTCCGAAAAGGACGTTCCGCTCCGGCGGCGTGCTCGCGTACAACCAGCGCATCACGTCCACGCCGAACTTCTCCGCGGCCTCGTCGAACCAGATCGCGTTCCCCTCGGACTTGTGCATCGGCTTGCCGTTGTCGTCGAGCACCAGGCCGTGGCCTTTGAGCGTCTTGAACGGCGAGCGCCCGGTCATCATCGTGCTGACGGTGAGCAAGGCGTAGAACCAGTTGCGGAACTGCCCGGGCAGGGCTTCGACGACGAAATCCGCGGGAAACCACTTCTCCCAGTATGCCCGATCCCTAAAGTAGCCCATCGTCGAGAGCGACACGATGCTGGCATCGAGCCACGGGTTGCCCACGTCGCGGACGCGAGAAACATCCTCCCCGCCGCACTGCTCACAGCGGATCTTGACCGCATCGACCCACGGACGGTGCGGCGACTTGCCCTCGAACTCCTCCCAGCCCTTCACCGCGCGGGCTTGCAGCTCCTCGCGCCCGCCGATGACCTCGAAATGTCCGCAGGCGTGACACTCCCAGATGGGCAGCGCCAATCCCCAGTAGCGCTTCTTGGAGATCATCCAGTCGCCCATGTTCTTGAGCCAGTCCAGCTCGCGGTCCAGGCCCCACTCCGGAATCCACCGCGCCTGCCGCGCCGCGTTCATGATCTCCTCGCGCCAGCTCATGCTGATGAACCACTCATCCACCAGCCGGTACACCAGCTCCTCCTTGCACCGCCAGCAATGCGGGTAGCGGTGCATGTACTTTTCTTTCGCGAAGAGCAGTCCGCGCTCCTTCAGGCTCGCGACGACGTCATCCGCCACGGCGTCGAAGCGCTTTCCGCCGAGGAACCCGAATTCGGGACGGAACGTACCGTCCTCGTACAACGGCGCGATCCGCGGCAGGCCCAACGCCTTGCCGAGGTGGTAGTCCTCCGACCCGCAACCCGGGGCGATATGCACGATGCCCGTGCCTTCCTTTTCCGTCACCTCCTCCCAGGCGATGACCTCGTGCGCGCCGCGAGCCTCGGCTGCGCCGTCTAGCATGTCGAAGGGACCGTCATACGTCAGCCCGATGAGTTTTTCACCGGGGAACTCCTCGACGATCTCAAAGTCGCCGTTGTTCCTGAACATCGCGGACAGCGCCATCAGCGGCGGCGCATTCTTCTTCTCCTCGCCTTCGAGCGGTTGACTGCGCGGGTTGGAAAAATGCAGCTTGCCGAGAATGTAAAACTGATCCCCCTGCCGGACCCTGATGTAGGTCATGTCCGGCTTCACCGCGGCGGCGACGTTGGACGAGAGTGTCCACGGCGTGGTGGTCCAGACGAGCAGGCTTTCGCCTTTGCGCTGACGCAGCGGGAACTTCACGAACACCGACGTATGCCCGACGACGCGGTAGCCTTCGCTCACCTCCATGTGCGACAGGCCCGTGCCGCAGCGGGCGCACCAGGGCATCACGTCCACGCCTTTGTAGACGAACCCGCGCTCGTGGCACTTCTTCAGGAAGGCCCAGATCGCGTAGTTGTTGTCGTCCGACATCGTGTAGTACGAGTTCGCCCAATCCATCCACTGGCCGAGTCGCTTGGACTGCTCCGTCTGGATGGCTGCAAACTTGCATGCACGGGCTTTGCAGGCTTCGACGAACCGATCGATCCCGTGCTGCTCGATGTCGCGCTTGGACGTGTATCCGAACTCGCGCTCCACCTCGACCTCGACCCAGAGTCCCTGGCAGTCGAACCCGTTCTGGTACCGCAGCTCGTGCCCCCAGCCGGAAGGGTCTGCGGCATCGGGCGCGGTCACCGCCCACGGCGCGCAGGCGTGGTAGCGCTGATAGAGATCCTTGTAGGTGCGTCCCCAGGCGTGATGCACGCCCATCGGGTTGTTGGCGGTGATCGGACCGTCGAGGAACGACCACGGCGGCTTGCCGGCGTTGATCTCGCGCAGGCGCTCAAACGCCCGCGTCCGCTCCCAGAACGCCAGCACCTCCCGCTCCATCGCGGGAAAATCCATCTTCGGGTCAACCTTCTCAAACGGCATCGAATCCTCCAACCCCAGCGTGGCGCAACCCTTCAGCGGGTCGCGCTTCGGCGGACCGAATATAGCGTTTTAAACCGAAGGCGCGTAGGACGACACGGCCGGGGGGAGCGCGAAGGGGATGGCCGACTCTTCCGGGGCATCATCAAGAGTCATCCGGGCCGCCTCTACCGCATCAACCGCGTCGAGGACCACCTGCACATTCTGACGAGGCTGCATCCCACCGTTTATCCGGCCGACCTCGTCAAGGACATCAAAACCGGCTCATCAGATGAATCAAAGAAGGCGGCCGGCATACAGCGCTTGAAATGATTGCACGTCGACCCCCCAGGCGTGATGCATGCCCGCAGGGTGGTTAACGCTGGGGCCTGTCGGTGATCATCCGGCTCGGGAAGCCCAGGAAAGTGCGGACCGGAGGTCCGCGGTTCGGGCGCGTGCGACGCGACAGTGAGGCGGTTTTCGTCGTTGGGTCTCTTGATTCGTTCGGTTCTCCGACCAGCACTACCCCAGCCGGATTGCGATCTGATACGTTCCGAGCGCCGCGAGGTAGGCGAGGGCGGTCATGTAGGTGAAGGTGAACGCGGGCCAGCGCCACGAGCCGGTTTCGCGGCGGATCACCGCCAGGGTGGAGACGCACTGGCAGCAGAGGGCGAAGAACACCATCAAGGACAGGGCGCTGGCGCCGGTGAAAAGCGGTCGCCCGTCGGGCCAGGAGGCCTGGGCGAGGGCGGCGCGAAGCTCCGGGGAATCCTCGGTTTCATCGGCGGAGAGGTTGAAGATGGTGGCGAGCGTCGCGACGACGACTTCGCGGGCGGGGAACGAGGCGACGGCGGCGGTCCCGATGCGCCAGTCCCAGCCGAGCGGGCGCACCGCCGGTTCGATCCAGCTTCCGAAGCGCCCGAGGTAGCTTTGCCGCAGGTAGGCGCCGGCTTCTGCCGCGTCGAGGCGGGCGAGCCTGGCTTCAAGGTCCGCGTCCGGCGCGTCCCCTGAGGCGGGCTCAACATCGGCATCCGTGGGCTCGCCGGAGGCGGACGAAGCGGCCAGCGCCTGCCGTCGGGCTTCGAACTCGGCGTGGACCGAAGCCGGCCTCGGGTAGTAAGCGAGCGCCCAAATGATGACGGAACACGCCAGAATGACCGTGCCGGCGTTGACGACGAACTCCCGTCCGGCGCGGAATGCCCGGTGAACGACGGACTTCCACGCCGGCCAGGTGTAATTCGGAAGCTCGATCACCAGCCCGGGAACGACGCGGCTGCCCAGCAGGGCGTGCAGCCCCAGGGCGACGACCACCGCCACCGCCGCGCCGACCAGATACATCGCCAGCCAGGTCACGGCGCGGGTGCTGACGTATCCGCCGAGCATCCGCGTATCCGGGATGAACGCGCTGATGAGGAGGGCGTAGACGGGCAGTCGGGCGCTGCAGCTCATCAGGGGCGCGACGAGCATCGTGATCAACCGGCTTCGGCGGTCCTCGATCACGCGCGTCGCAAGGATGCCGGGGACGGCGCAGGCGAAGGAGGATATCAGCGGGATAAAGGATCGCCCGCTCAGGCCGACGCGGCGCAGGTGCCTGTCCAGCACAAACGCCGCCCGTGACATGTAACCGCAGTCCTCGAGCAGCGCGATGAAAAGAAAGAGAATGACGATCTGCGGCAGGAAAATAAGAACCCCGCCGACCCCGCCGATCACGCCGTCCACGATCAGGCTGCGCAGCGCGCCCTCGGTCATTGCGCCCTCGACCCACCCTCCGACGGCGGCGAACCCGCTTTCAACCAGATCCATCAAGGGCGAGGCCCAACTGTAGATCGCCTGAAAGACGATGAGCATCAACAAAAGGAACACCGCCAGCCCGAACACCGGATGCGCAAGCACGTCGTCCACGCGGTCCGAGCGGGAGGCCGCGGCGGCGTCGGCGTCACGTCGCGTCACGCGGGAGACAACCTCTTCGATCCAGTGGTAGCGGACCTCCGCCTCGATCGTGGGCAGGGCGATTCCTTCCGACAGAAGACGTGCCCGGTGCTCCTGAAGAGCGGAGAGCAGGCGAGGATCGCAGCGACGGCTGAGGTGGCCCTCGACGATGCCCGCCGGATTGAGCAGGGTCTGGAGGAGTTCGGCGCGGCAGGGATGATGTCGGGCGTCGCCGCAGGCGTGCCCACCGTCGGGCGATGAGCATGCCGACAGGACGTCCAGGGCGGTGCAGATGCAATCCGGGAATTTGAGGCAATGCGCGCCGGACTGTCCGGCGAGCGCCTTGCGGATCGCGTCGCCGAGCTGGGCGACGCCGACGCCTTTGAGCGCAAGCACCGGAATGACCGGGACGCCGAGCGCCTTGGCCAATTCCGGGGCGTCGATCGTCTCCCCCCGGCGCCGGGCGACGTCGGTCATCGTCAGGGCGACCACCGTGGGGCATCCGAGTTCGAGAATCTGGCTGACCAAGAAGAGGTTTCGACGCAGGTTCGACGCGTCCACGACACAGATCACGCCGTCCGGGCGCGGCGTGCTCGGCTCATATCCGAGAAGCACGCGAAGCGTGATGTCCTCGTCCGCCGCCGCGGCGTCGAGGCTGTAAGCGCCCGGCAGGTCGAGGATATCCACCTCGGGGGGATCGCCGACGGCGCGAAGCCGGCCCAATTTTTTCTCGACCGTGACGCCGGCGTAGTTCGCGACGTGCTGCCGGAAACCGGTCAGGGCGTTGAACAACGTGGATTTTCCGGTGTTCGGATTGCCGACGAGGGCCACCGTCCAGCGCCGCACCGGAACGGACGGGAGCGTAGTCAGGGAAAGGCTCGCACCGGCGCTCATGAACCACGCTCCGGAAGACGAGGCGCACCGACGAATGTGGTCCTGCGACACGCAACCCGGGTGGCGACGTCAAACGACGAAGAGGCCCCGGCTGGCGGAAGGCGGGCGCTGTCGGCGGAAACCAGTTGAGTCGCGGGCGGGAACATGTTCGTTCGCGTCAGTCTCCCACTCGGCGCAGCATCACGGATTTCTGAAGGGAGTCGCTCAGCCCCAACCGCGAGTTCGACAAGCGCACGATGCAGGGGCGCCCGGGGCGCAGCATCTGAACGATCGCGCCGGGCACGAAACCCAGGTCCGCCAGCCGTTTCGCGGACGGGTTGGCGAGATCCACCCGGACGACGCTCGCCTGCTCGCCGCGGCGAAGCAAATCCATCGTAACCGTATTCATGCTGAATTGGCCTGCGGACGCGAGGACGGTCCTGTTCCGGGAGTCCGGCGCCCGTTCAGTCCGAATGTTAGCGGGGCACGCGCGCCGCGGCAATGCGGGGCGCGCGTTCGGCGGCGGAGCGCCGGATCGAAGCGGGATTGCGGTCCGCCGCGGTTGACCGGCTACAACCAGCGCTTCCAGCGGAAGTAGAGGAACATCGTCGCGCCGACCGCGGCCATGAAGGCGAGGACGATCCAGAACCCCAGCGGGTGCTCCGTGCTCGGCCAGGACTGCAGGTTCATCCCGTAAACGCCGGCGATGGCGGAGATAGGCAGCAGGATCGCCGCGTACCCAGTGAGCACGCGCATGACATCACTGGTCCGCGTCGCCAGCGCTGAGTGATAATTGTCGCGCACGCCGTCGAGGCGGTCGCGCAGGGTTCCGATGGTGTCGATGACGCTGACGAGGTGATCGCGCAACCGGGAGAAGTGCTGCCCGAGGGTTTCGGAGATGTGGTCGAACTCCCCCTTGGCGACGGGGGCGATCAGGTCGCGCTTCGAGGTCGCAGCGCGCCGCAGCTCCAGCAGCTCCCGGTGGAGGCGCGAGACCATCTGGACGATGCCCGCGTCGATGTCGTCGTCGAGGGACTCCTCCTCGAGGTGTTCGACGAGGCGTTCGTAATGCTCGGCGACTTCGACGTAGCGGTCCACCATCATGTCGATGATGTCGTAAAGGACGAAGTCAGGCCCGCGGACGAGGATCTGGTGCCCGATCTTCGAGCAGCGTTCGCGCATCGCGGAGATCGAGCGGAGCGGTTCGTGATGGATCGTGACCAGGAAACGCGATCCGCAGAACGCAGCGACTCGCCGTGGTTGAAACTCCGTCCCCTCGTGCGGGGCGAACGCGCCGTACATGACGAGAAAGAGATAGTGCTCGAACTCCTCGATCCGCGGGCGCGGGTCGCCGCGCCCGCAGGCGTCCAGCGCCGCGCCGTCCAGGGCGCTGATGCGGCGGAGCTGCTCGATCTCCTCGGGCGTGGGGGCCTCAAGATCCACCCAGACCGTCACCCCGTCCTGCGCCCACGCCGGACCCAGCACGTCCAGCGACGCGATCTGCTCGGCGGAGCCGTCGGGAAATCTGGCGAAGGCGGTGAACATGTCGGGTTGTCCTCTGTAGGCTTGGCATGATGATGAGTCAAAATCACAAGAACGTCCAACATCGTATGATTTGATCGGCTTTGCAAACGTCTTTAAGCTCCTGTGCTTGCCAGTCTCAGAAAGGTCTGATGCGGAACGTGATGACGGAAGCAGCGGCACATACTCAGAAGCGCGAGCGGACCGGGAGGTAT
>BOJX01000101.1 GCA_016860685.1 Planctomycetota bacterium | reverse complement strand
GTCAACCGATCACGCCTCGCCGCCCCGACCCTCGCGGACGCAACGCCTCTCGCCGCCGGAAAACCTCTCGATCGGCGCAACCGGGCCTGGTCAGGGCGTCACGGTCACGTTCTCGGTCGCCAGATCGCCCGAGCAGAGGGTCTCCCCCGCCCCGTCCTTAATCTTCCTGAGCGTGCAGGCGTAGTCGCCCGCCGGGAGGTTCTTGATGACCGCCTTCGCCTTGCCGTCGGGCTTGATCTTCTTGCTTTTTGAGCCGCTACCGGAGGTTCCCGAGCATTCGACGGTGACCTTGCCGGCGGTTAACGTCGTTTGCGTCGTCGTCGTGGCCTTGCCGCTGCCGCCCTTCGCCTTGAAACTCTCGAGCACCGGGCAAGCGTCTCCGAGATATACGGCGCGGGCGGTGCGGTCGGCGCCGGTGTTCATCTCGAACGTCAGCGTCGTCGTCTCGCTGACCCGCACTCCGTCGAGCGTCCAATACTGGAAGGGGTCTCCGAGGGGCGAGAAGCTGAACGCACGCAGCGTCACCGAGTATCCCTCGGCCGTGGCGACGGTGAAAGGCGTCGGCTGAAACCCCTGCCCGGCGTCCACGAGCGCCTCCTCCACATCCGACTCGACAAAAACGGAGCGCTCGACCAGATCGGTGTACACGGCGGTGGCGGTTCGGTCATCGCCGGTGTTCATCGGGACCGTGATCGCCCGGTTGGACGAGAAGAACTGTCCGTCCAGGTTCCACTGCAAAAAAGGGTCGCCCTGCTGGGAGAACTGAAACGCGGTCAAGTTGACGGAGTCCCCCTCCTCCAGACCCGTCACGTCGAAAGGCGTCTCCCGGTATCCGCCGCCGGCGTCCACCAGCGAACCCGGCTGATCCGACCGTATCATCAGCACGCGCGTGAGATCTTCGGTTTCAAGCACGGCGCGGATGACGAAGTTCCCGCTGGAGAGGTTGCACCAGTTGACCCAGCCGCCGAGGTTCGGCGCGTACAAGGCGTTCTTCTGCTGCCGACAGGTGCTGATGTCGCGGACGATGCTGGGCGTGCCGTTGCGGATGTCGGTGCCTTCGGAGAATTCGATCGAAACCACGATCGTCTGCCCCGCGGTGACGGGAATGCGGATCGGATCCTGCTGCTGCTCATCCTTGTAGCGGAACTCGTTCAGGTAAAACGGAACCATGTAGGGCGCGGGCAGACGCAGAATCTCGTCGCCCGGGCGCGGAAAGTTGCCGGCCTGGCGGATCCAGATGTTCTCCTCGATCGTCGGGTCTGCGCCGTTGTCGATCGACCACCAGAGGATCTGCACGGCGATGATGTGCCCGTCGAAAGGCGCCGTCAGCCACGCCGCCGCCTCCTCGTGCGGGGCGAAGTCGCCCACGATGTACCCGCTGTCGCCGTCGCGGAGGTTCTCGTTCTGCAGAACGATCTCATCCGCTAGAACCGGCGCGGCCGCCAGGATCGCCGAAAAGGAAAGGATCAAGCTTCCGAACGAAGGACCGGTGCAGCACCGGCGCGAACTGTGCAACGACATGCGCGACACTTTCGTCAAGCAGCCACCGAAGAGACGGCCGCCTACCGCCTCCAGGTCGCCGCACCGCGATATTCACTTGATTATCCCGCGCCGAACCGCGGATTGCAATAAAAAAATCAAAACGGGCACGCAAAGACGAATGCCCGATAGGACAGGCCTCGCCGCCGCGGCAGCCCTCGGCCGGATCGGCCTGACGCTCCGGCGTTCGAGGTCAGCGATGAAACTTCGCCAGCAGTTCGCCGATGCGGGCGAGGTGGTAGTCGTCGTGCTCGCTGTCGAAATACAGAATATCGACGATGCGCATCGGTTGGCGCAGGCGCGGGTGGATCGCCGACCGGCCTCGGTCAGCCTCCGCCACCGCCTCGAACCGTGTGACGCCCGCCAGCCGGCTCCGTCGGAACTCGGCGAGCAGGTCGGCGACGGGGCGCGCGTTGTGATCGGCGTCGTTGGTCCTGCGGTTCGAGATGTCCGCCGCGATGAGCGTGGGTTCTCCGGCAAGAATCTGCGCCAGCCGCCGGACCGGCAGCCCATCCAGGTCGATCAGATGCCCGACGTTCTGCTTGATCGTCCAGCCGCCGTCGCCGCGGGTCAGAACGTCTTCCGGGAGATCACGAAGCCGCTCTTCAAGCCGGGCCGGCGTTCCACGCCAGCGCTCCAGCAGATCAGGAAACTTCTCGACCGGATAATCAAAGGAAAACGTGCGCTCCAGCCACTTCCAGCGGATCATGTCATCCTCCCTTGCCGCGGTCCTTCACGGCGAACCGACCCGCCCGCCGATCCTGCTGAATCCTCGCTCCATCCCGACCGTGAAAGCGCCGGAAACGCCGCGTTCCAAAGTTGCTTGGCAATTATAACGGATTGGCCGATAATATCCGTGGAGAATACACGCGGACTCGTGGCATCCGCCGGGGCGGACGGGGCGGGGCCCGCACTCGACAAACACCTTTTCAAACAAGGAGTAAGAGGACATGCGCAAGTTGCACACCGGTTGGAGCCGAACGCTGGGAATGATCGGAACGCTCGCCGTTCCGGTCGCGGCGTTCGCGCAGGAGACGGAGACGCTCACCAAGGACAACGTCATCGTCGGAACGATGAACATCGACTTCCGCACGCGGACGGAGTTGGACACCAGCGGCGATTACAAGGCCGGGTCGCCGAAGATCGGCGTCAAGGACGAGTACAAGTTCGACATTATCGTCGCGGACACGACCCAGTTCACCGGCACGATCACGCGCCAGCCGAACATCTTCACCAAGACGCTGCAGCGCTCCAAGCAAAGCGCGCAGCTCGGTTTCGACGTCTCGCTGACGGTGATGAACCCGAAAGACCTCAAGCAGAAGAAAGTGGTCGGGAAGTGGGTGGGCACGGTCCCGATCGACACCGCCTCGGGCGCCTACCAGCTCGCCGGCGGAAAGGCGCAGCAAAGCGCGCTGCGCATCGCCGTGGACGCGATGGGCAAGGCCTCGGCGTTCACCGACGAGTTTGCCGGGCGCCTGATGGGCAAAGCGGAGAAGAAGGAAGGACTGGCGGCGTACACGTACAAGCGCGTGGTGGGCAAGAAGACGGTGGAAGTGAAGGTGTCGAAGAGCGACCCGATGCGCTTCGATAACATCGTGCTGGGCAAGGGTCCGGCGGAGGTGTATCCGCGCACGACCGTCAACGGTCGCCTCGACTACGATTACGAGACAGGAAACTGGTACACGGACGGCATCCGCTTCACGTACAACCTCAACGGTAAAGAATACGAGGACATCGTGACCGGCTCGATCAAGTGGGTGGAGGATCCGAACCGCGAGAGCAACGGCAAGGGCTACTACGACTTCAATCTTCGGTTCAACGAGGAAAAGAGCCGCACCGCCAGCGGCGAGTCGGCGGCGTTCGAGAACATGTCTGACGAGGACGCCTTCTTCGCAGTGGACAACTCGATCCCGTGCATGACCGGCATGATCAGCTACGTCGACACCTTCGGCGGAGACGGCGACCTTCCGACGTCCAGCCAGGTGGCGTTCAATCTGAACGCGAACCAGTTGACCAAGGCGCAGATCATGAACTTCTTCAAACTGTGGATGATCTGCATCGGACCGACGAACGACGAGTAACCGACGGACAAACGCATTGCTTCGCCGGGCGATCCGGTCTTCGCAGGGGCCGCCTTGCGATGACCGGGTCGCCCGGCGCGTTTCCGCCGAATTCACCCCCAGACCCGCATCCCGGTTCCCCGCGCGACCCCTGATTCCTCCGCCCCGCCGCGTTATGATCGTCCCCGATGACACAGGGCGAATCCGGATTTGAGTTGGCGATCGAAACGTCGGGGCGGCACGGATCCGTCGCCGTGGGGCGCGAGGGGCGCGTTCTCGCCTCGAAGTCCTTTGTCGCCACGCTCAACCACGCGACGCAGCTCGTACCCGCGATCGACGAGGTCGTCCGCGCTGCGGGGGGCGCTCCGGACGCGCTGCACTTCGTCTACGTCTCCGGCGGACCCGGCAGCTTCACCGGCCTTCGCGTCGGCGTCACGACCGCGCGCATGCTGGCGATGGCCGTCGGAGCGA
Organism: Planctomycetota bacterium; assembly: GCA_016860685.1. Lineage (GTDB taxonomy): Bacteria > Planctomycetota > Phycisphaerae > UBA1845 > UBA1845 > JABWBH01. The sequence continues at coordinate 7,802 of BOJX01000101.1, read as the reverse complement.
AGCTTGTGCGCGTGCCCACATTTGAAGTCGTCGCCCGGAACGCCCTCCGCGCCGATCCGCCCCCGGCGCACGTCATCGTCATGTCCGACGCGAAGCGCGGGAACGTCTACGCCGCGACCTTCGTCCTGGTGGGCGGCGAATATCATGAGGTTTCACCCACCGTCGAGGCGGACGCCGCCGAGTATCTTTCCGCGCACGGCGCGGCCGCCGAAACGGCGATCATCGGAGACGGCGTCGCGGAGCAGCTCGCGAGGGCGCGCCTGGAGAACTGCCGCATGTTACCGCCCGACTTCGCCCGCCCCGACGCCGCCGAAGTGCTGACGCTCGGTCACGCCCGCGCGCGCCTGAACCGCTTCGACGAGCCGGGAAGCCTGATCCCGATCTACATCCGCCGACCCGAGGCAGAGGAGCGATGGGAAAAGCGCGGGACGGACCCTCGAAACGGCTCCTCCGCGCCACCGTAAGGATTTGCACACGCAACATGGACCGCTTCCGCATTCAGACGCCGCTTACGCCCGCCGGGGACCAGCCTCGCGCCATCGACGCGCTCAACCGGGGGTTCGTCTCCGAGAACCGCACCCGGCAGTGCCTCCTCGGCGTCACCGGGTCGGGCAAGACGTTCACCATGGCGCACATCATCGAGCGCCTCAACGTCCCCACGCTCATCATCTCGCACAATAAGACCCTCGCCGCCCAGCTTTTCGAGGAGATGCGCGAGCTTTTTCCGCACAACGCCGTCGAGTATTTCGTCAGCTACTACGACTACTACCAGCCCGAAGCCTACATCCCCCAGCGCGACATCTACATCGAGAAGGACGCCTCGCGCAACGAGGACATCGACCTCCTGCGCCTCCGCGCCACCAGCTCCCTCGTCTCCCGCCGCGACGTCATCATTGTCGCCAGCGTCTCGTGCATCTTCGGTCTCGGGTCGCCGGAAGACTTCAAACGCAGCGTGATCGCCCTGGAGGTCGGCGCGCCCTGCGAGCGGCAGGAGTTTCTGCGGCGCCTCGTCGAGTTGCAGTACACGCGCAACGACGTCGCCCTGGACCGCAAGATGTTTCGCGCCCGCGGCGACGTCGTCGAGGTTTACCCCGCCGGCGAGGACTTCGTCACCCGCATCGACCTTTTCGGCGACCAGATCGAGCGGATTGAGATGATTAACCCCCTCACCGGCGAGTCGCTGGGCATGCTGGACAAGACCTTCATCTTCCCGGCTGTGCATTACGTGATGCCCGCCGAGCGGATCGAAGGCGCCTGTCGGTCGATCCTCGAGGAGCTTGACCAGCGGTTGAAGGAGTTCCGCCGCCTCGGAAAGCTCCTCGAAGCCCAGCGTCTCTCCGCACGTACCAAGTATGACGTCGAAATGATCCGCGAAGTCGGCTACTGCTCGGGCATCGAGAATTACACGCGCCACCTCAACGGCAGCGCGCCGGGGGCGAAACCCTTCACCTTGATCGACTACTTCCCGAAGGATTTCCTGCTCATCCTGGACGAGTCGCACGTCACCGTCCCGCAACTCGGCGCGATGTACAACGGCGATCAGGCCCGCAAGCGCACCCTCGTTGAACACGGCTTCCGCCTGCCGAGCTGCCTGGACAACCGCCCGATGCGCTTCGAGGAGTTCGAGGGGATGTGGAACCGCACGCTCTTCGTCTCTGCGACTCCCGGACCTTATGAGCTCCGCGCCGTCGGAGGCGAGGTCGTCGAGCAGATCATCCGCCCCACCGGGCTGGTCGATCCGGAGATTCTCGTGTGTCCGGCGCGCGGACAGGTGCCGGACCTGCTGCACCGCATCGGCGAGCGGGCAGCCGTCGGCGAGCGCGTGCTGGTGACGACGCTCACGAAGCGCCTCGCCGAAGATCTCGCCGCCTACATTCAGCAGGAAGGTCTGCGCGGGCGCTACCTGCACGCGGACATCGACACCCTGGAGCGCATCCAGGTGCTCAAGGGGCTGCGCGAAGGGGAGTTCGACGTGCTCGTCGGCGTCAACCTCCTGCGCGAGGGGCTGGACCTGCCGGAGGTCTCGCTCGTGGCAATCCTCGACGCCGACAAGGAGGGGTTCCTGCGCAGCGAGACCTCGCTGATCCAGATGATCGGGCGCACGGCGCGCAACGTGAACGCCCTCGTCGTCCTTTATGCCGACACCGTCACCCCGAGCATGAAACGCGCCATCGACGAAACCAACCGCCGCCGCACCATCCAACTCGCGTACAACGCAGAACACAACATCACGCCCATGACGATCAAAAAGGCCGTCCGCGCCTCGCTCCTCAACGATGTCAACGCCCGCAAGATCGCCGCCGAGGCCGTCCGTGCCTCCGAGGGCGACCTCGACCGCCTCGAACTCGTCCGAATGCTGGAGGACGAAATGCTCCAGGCCGCTGAAGCCCTCGACTTCGAACGCGCCGCCAAGCTCCGCGACCGGATCAGGGAACTCAAAAGCCTGCCCGGCCGCGCAACGAAGGCAGGTCCGTCCGAGGCGGCGCCGTCCCGAGACCGCCAGCGTAAACGCCCCGCCCGCCCCCGAACCGAGCCCCGCCCGTGAGGGAGCGGCAGATTCCGGTCTTTCAAAAACGGGCTTAACCGTTGAAAAAGGGGTGCGTCTGCCTCCGGGAGGCGAATTTCATTGGGAAAAACCGTCATCACTAAGACCGATCCCCGGTTCTTCAACGGGCGGTTAAGACAAGGCGGGAAGGTTCAGAGTTCGGGGTTGGGGTTGCAGGCGGCGGAAGCGGGCGCCGCCCGAGACATCAAGCGCGTCCTAAAAAAACTTTGACATCGACGGAGCGCTGTTGCGCTGATTCATCGACGCTTACCCCGCAGGCCTGAGAAAGCCGGCTCGACACGGGTGCGGGCGAAGCGTTTGTGCCGCGGCTGTGCGGGCGCGGCCGGACTGGCTGGGGCGGTAGGCGTTGCGCCGGCTGGCGCGCCGGAGCCTTTACCGGTGACGCGGCGCATGCTTCTCGCTTGGACGGAGAACGACGGCGACACCTGGCGGGACGCCTCGCACTGCGTCGGGGTTGGCAAGACGGGGGAAATCCGTGGAGTTCGAGTTGCGCGACGGGTCGCGGCTACGTTGCGGGAAGGTGCGGATCGGGGGGGGGCGGGATTGCAGTCGAATCCTGTTTCGACAGAGAGGCGAGGTAGGCCGCGAACCGGGCTTCGGCGCCGCGCGACGTGGGGACGTAGTAGGTGCGGTCGACGCCGAGGTAGGATTGCTCGACGTAGCCTTCCGGAGCGTCGTGGGGGTAGACGTAGCCTTCGCCGGCGCCGAGGCGCTTCGCGCCGGCGTAACCGGTGGAGCGGAGCGGGCGGGGGACGGGCAGCGTGCGTCCTTCCCGCACATCCTTCGACGCCTCCCAGATCGCCACGGCCGACGCGTTCGACTTCGGAGCGCAGGCGAGGTAGATCGCGGCCTGAGCGAGGATGAGATTGCATTCAGGGAGTCCGACGCGGTCGGTCGCCTCGGCGGCGGCGTTGGCGACGAGCAGGCCGGTTGGATCGGCGTTGCCGACATCCTCGGACGCGGCGATGACGAGCCGGCGGGCGACGTAGCGCGGGTCTTCCCCGGCTTCGAGCATGCGGGCGATCCAGTACACGGCGGCATCCGGATCGCTGCCGCGGACACTCTTGATCATCGCGCTGATCGCGTCGTAGTGGGCGTCGCCGGTGGGGTCGTACTGAATCGCCTTGCGTTGGATGGACTCCTGAGCGACGTCGAGATCGACGACGACGCCTTCGGGTCGCGGGCGGCCGTCGCCCTGTGAGAGGACGGCGATCTCCAGCGCGGTCAGGGCCCGCCGGGCGTCGCCGTCGCAGGTGACGGCGAGGTGTTCGAGGGCGTCGGGCTGGAGCGCGACTTTCCACGCCCCCAGCCCTCGCTCGGCGTCCTCGGCGGCGCGGCGCAGGAGCAAGCGCACCTCGTCCAGCGACAGCGGCTCGAACTGGAAGATCTGGCTGCGCGAGACGAGCGGAGCGTTGACGGCGAAGAAGGGATTCTCGGTGGTCGCGCCGATGAGGATGACGATGCCGTCCTCGACGTCGTTGAGGAGAACATCCTGCTGGGCGCGGTTGAAGCGGTGCAGTTCGTCGACGAAGAGGACGGTGCGCTGGGCGGAGGCTTCGAGGCGCTGGCGAGCCTGCGTGAGCACGTCGCGGATTTCCTTGACGCCGACGGCGGCGGCGTTGACTTCGACAAAGTGGGCGCGAGTCGCGTCGGCGATGATGCGGGCGAGCGAGGTCTTGCCCGTGCCGGGCGGGCCGTAGAACAACATGCTGGAGAGGCGGTCGGCCTGAAGGGCGCGGCGCAGGAGGCGGCCGGGGCCGACGAAGTGCTGCTGGCCGACGAACTCGTCGAGCGTGCGCGGGCGCATGCGCACGGGCAGCGGCGCGACGCGCTCACGATTGCGGCGGCTCTGATCGGCGAAGAGATCCATCATGCACTCTGGGATCACCGGGACGGTTGTACGACGCCGGGCTACGATCCTCGCCAGCGGGCGAGTTTCGTGGCACAGCCCTTGCATTGTAAGGGCCTTAATCAGGATCAACCACGGGTTCGATCCGGAAACCCGCGCCGCCGGAAGGGAGAGCCGAACGTGGCGTCCGGAATTCCGAGCGTTGCGGGAGGCGTCGGCACGGCGAACTGAAAAAGGAATGAGACATGCGCCGGGAATATCGGAGAGCGTTTACGCTGATTGAGCTGCTGGTTGTGATCAGCATCATCACGCTGCTGATCGCGGTGCTGATTCCGTCGTTATCGCGGGCGCGTGCGGGATCTCGCGCAACGGTGTGCGCGTCCCGGCTCCGTGAACTGGCGCGGGGGTTCGTCATGTACGGTGACGGGAACGGAGGGTATCTGGCGCCGATGCGCCCACCAGACCTCGGGGGCGGAACCGGGAACGAACACAACTACTACGACGTGGGTAACGGGAAGAAATACCGTCCGCGCTGGGCGGTCCTGATCGGGAGCTACGTCGGAGCGCACGCCTTTCCATCCCCCGAGTCGAAGCCGGACCGCGACGATTTCGTTCACGAAGTGTATCACTGTCCCGAGGCGCCGGAGTGGACGGACGAGCGGAACTTCGCTTACGGATACAACTACCAGTTTCTGGGCAACAGCCGCACGCTTCCCAGCGGGCGCTTCATCAATTTCCCGGTCAATGTCGCCCGCGTGCGCAACGGGCAACTGGTGATCATTGCGGATGCGATGGGAACGGCCGGCGGATTCGCCGCGCAGGAGCGCGGAGACTACGAAAACGACGGCGCCACGGCGTCGGCGATGGGGAACCACGGGTACACGCTCGATCCGCCGCGGCTGACCGCGGCGTCCGATCACGGCACGGGCGACGCCAACAGCCGCCGCAGCGCCGTTCATCCGCGGCACATGGGCAAGGTCAACGCCGTCTTCGCTGATGCCCACGCCGAAGCGCTGACCGATGAGTCGCTCGGATACCGTCGGCATGAGGACGGCCGGTATGTCGATCTCGATTCCGTCGAGAACAAGCCGATCAACGTTAAGTTCTCCCTCTCCGGGAGAGACGACGAGCCTCCCCGGAAGCAGTGACGTCGCCTTCGGCTCTCGTCCGCGTTGTCTGAAGTCGTCGGGTTCATCCTCTCCGCGCGGCGCTGAGTTATGATGCTTCTGTGCCGGACGGGCGCGTGCGGCGCGCGTTCGTCGGTCGGGGGGAAGACATGCATCAGTTCATGCGTCGGATTCCGCGGATGCTGGTTGTTCTCGCGTGCGGTTCTTTCGCCGGCGCGGCGACGCCTCCGGATGCGCAGCCGCGGCGGTTTGAGGAGGAGGGCGCGGCGTCGCGGTTCGCCGCGGTTCTGGACGCGGTCAAGGCAAGTCCCGCGACCATCCTGATCGGCGCGGAGCGCTGGGAAAAGCTGGTCGAGGAGCATCGCGGGGCGATCGAATCCGCGACGACGCACGCGGAGTTCGCGCAGCGCGTCAACGCCTTGTTCGGGGCGACGGGGCAGTCGCACTTCGCCTACGACACGGACGAGGAGTTCGCGTACTGGCACCTGCTCAGCGCCTTTTACCGCACACCGGACACGCTCGTCGAGCACATCGGTTTGTTTCCGGAGCAGATCGACGGACGGTGGTTCATCCGCGGCATTCTTGAAGGTTCGCCGGCGGAATCGCTTGACCTGCGCGAGGGTGACGAGCTGGTGTCAGTGGGGGATCGCCCGTTTTCGCCGATCCGGGCGTTTGCAGGGCTGGCGGGGCAGAGTGTGCCGCTGGTGGTGCGGCGCACGCCGGACGCGCTGCACACGGTGACGGTGACGCCGGTGAAAGAGTCGCTGGCGGAGGCCGTGGATCGGGCGATGAAAGCGAGCGTCGCGTACCTGCCGCACCGCGAAGGCATGTTCGCATATGCGCATCTGTGGATGATGCTCGGCGACGGCGGGGAGTATCAGGCGCTGCTGGCGATGCAGGAGCGGGTGGACGGCGTCATTCTCGACCTGCGCGACGGCGTGGGCGGCACACCGGCGCACGGGCGGCAGTTTCTCCTCGGGAAAGATGAACGCGCGGAGCAGAAGGAAAACGCCGCCGCGGGGGGCGATTCTGATCGGGCGCGGGCCGACCGGCCGCTGCGCACCTGGGTCAAACCGGTCGTGATCCTCATTGCTGACGGCACGCGCAGCGCGAAGGAATTGCTCATTCACGACGCACGGAAGCAAGGACGCGCGGTGCTCGTCGGCACGCCGACGCCGGGGCACGTAACGGCGGTCGGCGGGATGCCGCGGATCGGGGCGGACGCGGTCCTGATTCTGCCCGGCTTCCGCTTCGACCTGGAGGGCAAGCCGACGCTTCCCGACGTCCACGTCGAGCGCGATCTTCGCTACGCGGCCGGTCGCGACCCGCAACTCGACCGGGCCGTCGAGGTACTCGCCGAACTGGTCCGGGAGGCGAAGAAAAAGCAGGCGGCGGCGAATTGATCGCTTCGATCAGCGGCCGCATAATCGTCGTGTGCTCTCTCTTGCGACTTCGCCGTAGATTTCATGAAGATCGACCTTCACACGCACATTCTCCCTGAAAACTGGCCCGACTTGGACGCGCGGTACGGCTACGGCGGATTCGTGCGGCTGGTGCGGGACGGCTCGCCCGGCGGAGCCGTTGCTGTCAGCGGAGCGGGCGGGGCAGCGGGAACTCGGGGCGGGACGCCCGGGGCGTGTCCCTGCACGGCGCGGATGATGATCGGGGATCGGCTTTTCAGGGTCATTGAGGACAACTGCTGGAGCCCGGCACGGCGGATCGAGGACTGCGCGCGGACGGGCGTCACGGTACAGGTCTTGTCCACCGTGCCGGTGATGTTCTCGTACTGGGCGAAACCGGCGGACGCGCTGGATTTGTCGCGCCTGCTGAACGATCACGTGGCCGGGGTCGTCGCGGAGCATCCCGCGCGGTTCGCGGGGCTGGGGACGATCCCGCTTCAGGATCCGCAGCTCGCGTGCCGGGAGCTGGAGCGATGTGTCACGCCGGTGGCACGCGGAGGGCTGGGCCTGTGCGGGGTGCAGATCGGCACGAACGTCGGCCCCAACGAGTTCGCCGGGCGCAAGGAGGCGTGGAATCTCGACGCAGCCGAGCTTTTCCCGGTGTTTCAGACGGCGGCAGCGCTGGGCGCGGCGGTCTTCGTGCATCCGTGGGACATGCTCGGGCGCGAGCGGATGAGCAAATACTGGACGCCGTGGCTGGTGGGCATGCCGGCGGAGACCTGCCTGGCGATCTGCTCGGTGATTTTCGGCGGCGTGCTGGAGCGCCTGCCGGCGCTGCGGATCGCGTTCGCGCACGCGGG
>BOJX01000100.1 GCA_016860685.1 Planctomycetota bacterium | reverse complement strand
TGCGGGATCTGACGCGCATCCTTCAGCTTGGCGCGGGATCCGACGCGGACTGGTCGCCCTCCGCCGCGTACGCCGACACCGCGGCCCTGCGACGCCAGATCACGGTCTCCGCCGGCGATCTCGCCGAAGCACGCCTCCGCATCGACTGCCTCGAGCAGCAGATGCAGCGCACGCTCCAGCACCGCGAGCGCACCTTCGCCCGCAGTCTGGAAAAAACGCGACGGGACAGCCTCACCGACCCGCTCACCGGACTTTACAACCGCCGGTTCCTCGAGGAGGAACTGCCGGGAATCCTCGCGGACCTTGAGGCCGGCGAGTCCGACGTCACCGTCGTCATGCTCGACCTCGACCACTTCAAGCAGCACAACGACACGCACGGTCACGAGGCCGGCGACGCCCTCCTGCGCTTCGTCGGCGAACTGCTGCGCGGCGCGACGCGGGACTCGGATTACTGCGTCCGTTACGGCGGAGACGAATTCGCCATCGTCATGCCCGACACCGCCCCGGAGAACGCCGTTCCGCTCGTCGAACGCATCCTGAAGCTCTTTGCGCAGTACACCGCCGTGCTCAAGACCGAGCCCCGCGTCAGCCTCAGCGCCGGCGTCGCCGGTTCCGCCTCGCGCACGCGAGAGGAACGCAAGCAGTTGATCAAACTCGCGGACCGCGCCCTGTATCAGGCAAAGCGCCTCGGGAAGAACCGCGTGGCGGTCGCGGCCTGATCCCGCAGACCGGCGCCGGGTTCAACGCCCCGGCGACGCGCGGCGCCCGACGCAGAATCACTCCGCTCGGCACGCGACGCGAGAACTTCACGCCTTGTCGGCGAGCACCAGGAAGATGACGTATACCGCCCCGACGGCAACCAGTGTCAAGCCGATCGCAACCTTGCACTGAAGACGCTGGGCGACGATCGCAGGCTCGGGGTTCTCAACCTTCCGGTGCGACCAGAGCGCCAACCCTGCAAAACACAAGGCCGCCGGCGCCAGCACCTCGAGAAAAAGAATGATCGACCACTGCTTGAACGCCGGAGGATAAACCAGCATCACGCCCGCCAGCGCCAGACAGACAAGGCTCATCCAGACTGAAATCAACGCCAGCATGACTTAGACGCTGTTTCTTAGCCGGGCCGCGTCCGTCAGGAAGCGCGCTTTTTACCGCCCGGTTTCGGAGGTATTAAAAAAACGTCTTGCGCGCAAGTCCGCCGAACCTTCCAGCCTTTCCGCAAGACGCGACGCTCATCACCCGGGTTCCGGCTGCCGAAACCCGAACCCTACTTCCGCGCCTGCACATACGCCATCAATTTGTACGCCAGCCGCGCCGCCAGAAACTCCGTCACGGTCTGTCCGGGAAGCGGCATCACCTCGACAATGTCCGCCGCCACGATGTTCTTCTCCGCCGCCACCAGCCGCAGCAATCCGGTCACCTGATACCAGTCCAGACCGCCGGGCTCCGGCGTCCCCGTGCCCGGCGCGTACGCCGGGTCCAAGCCGTCGATGTCGATCGTCACATAAACAGTGTCGCCCAGCGAGTCCAGAATCCGGTCCACCCAGTCTTCCGTCATCATGCAGTCGCGGGCGGTTACCGGACGGATTCCCGCGCGCTTCATGAAGCGGTGATCCTCGGCGCTGACCGCGCGGATCCCGACGGGGACCAGCGTCGCGCCGTAATCGACGACGCGGCGCATGACGCTGGCGTGCGAATACGGACTGCCGTGGTAGGCGTCGCGCAGGTCGCTGTGCGCGTCGATCTGAAGCACCGAGAGTTTCTTGTGCTTCGTCATAACCGCCCGCACCAGTCCCGAGCTCACGCCGTGCTCCCCCCCCAGTCCGAAGAGGAACTTCCCCGCCGACACGACAGGCCTGGCGGCGCGAAAGATCGCCTCGTGCATCGCCTCCGGTCCGCGCGCCTCCGCCTCGACGGGCAGCAGCGTCGCCACGCCCGCGCGGAAAAACTCCCCCCCCAGCTCCTCGTCAAAAAGCTCGACCTGCCCTGACGCCCGGAGGATCGCCTCCGGGCCGTGACGCGTTCCGACGTTGTAGCTCGTCGTCGCGTCATAAGGGATCGGCAGCACGACGAACCGCGAGCGCTTGTAATCCGAGTCCTTCGCCTCCAGCCCGAGAAACCCGGGCACGCACGTCTGCATGTTCTTCCTCCGTATGACGACGGCGGAGTGTAACGAAGGCGGAACCCGCCGTCGCGTGAGCGAGGGAAGCGGTGTCCACGCTCTATCTCTTCTCAGCCCGAAGGGGTGGAAGAATGAGCGCTGCCGGCGGCAAGGTTGAATTCCGAGGTAAAGCGAAATCCTGTGTTGACCTGAAAAGAAAGACCGCGCCAGAGTCTCCCTCTGACTCCGGCGCGCAGCGTCTGCTGACCCCGGCGCGCAGCGCCTGGGGGGTCTTGAAGCTGCGACGCGGGGTGCCGCGTTCCTCGACGAACCCCGAAGGCGGCACGACGCGCCCTTGTGCCCCGGAGGGGCAGCCGAGAGCAGCCCAGCGATTTATCACTGGGGGTTCGCAGCGATGGACCGAAAGCCCCGGAGGGACGGCTGATCGGCAGCGCGAGGGGATCTCGTTCCTCTCAACCTTCTTTCATCCCTCCGGGACTGCGCTTTCCCCGCGCGGGCTTCCCAGCCCTGGCGGGCTGGGTTGTTTCCCGACGCCCCTGCCGGGGCTAAAGGGTAGCGCCTCCCTCCGGGAGGCGAATTTCATCGCGAAAAACCGGCGTCGCAAAGACCGATCCCGGGGTTTTCAACAGGCTGCAAAGACTTCCGGATGATCCTCCGGAGCTAAGACCGCCGGAGGATCTTCCGGGGCACAGGAAATCCCGTCGATTTCCCGGCGTGATCGTACGTTCATGCAAAGCCAAAGCCCGCCAGCCGGAGTCGATGGGAGAGTCAGGTTGAAGGAGTCGACCTACCCTTGCGCTGAAGCGCCGGCGCTGCGGGCGGGGACCACGACCATCGTCATGCGCCGGCCCTCGGCGGTGGGCGGGCGGATGACTTTCCCCTTTTCGCCCAGCGCCGCGATGATCTCCTTGAACTTTCCGAGGGCGAACTCCATGTTGAAACGTTCGCGCCCCTTGAAGAGCATCGTGAACTGGACTTTATGCCCCTTTTCGAGGAACTCGAGGGCGTGACCGACCTTGATCATGCGGTCATGGTCGTCGGTCTTGGGCCGCAGGCGGACTTCCTTGAGGTCGACCTTGGCGGCGTGGGATTGCTTCTGCTTCTTTTTCTGGGTGTACTTGAACTTGCCGTAGTCCATGATGCGGCAGACGGGGGGTGTTTCCGTCGGCGAGACCTCGACAAGATCCAGCCCGGCGGTCCGCGCCATGTTCAGAGCTTCGGACGTCGGGAGGATGCCAAGCTGATTGTTCTCCTGGTCGATGACTCGAACCGGAGAAATGCGAATCTGCTCGTTCAAACGCAGCGCCTTAACGATGACCGGACTCCTTGTACTGCAAAACCCAGAATCCCCCTTGAGCGCCGCGAGGGTCGCCGCCGCGCTCCCGGGGGGCATTATAACGAATAACGCGGAACAGGAAACGCCGAATGAGGCTTCAACCCGGACCGGAGTCGGCGGACCTTATTCAGGTTCTCTCATCCCGCAAGCCCCCGCGTCTGCACTTCCTTTCGGCAAGCGTCGAGAAACGCCTCCAGCGGGCGGTTCCCGAGCGTCCGTCCGTCCCGGTCGTTAACGTTGACCTCGCCCTTTGCGGCTTCGCTTTCGCCCACGACGAGAATGTAATTGATTTTTTCCTGGCGGTGGCGATGTTTTTTCGGGCCGATCTTCTCGCTCGAGACGTCCAGGACCGCCCGAAACCCCTCCGCCTTAAGGCGATCGAACACCGTCCGGGCGTAGGCTTCGCTCTTCTCGCTGACGGTGACGACGGCGACCTGCACCGGCGACAGCCAGAGCGGAAACGCGCCCGCGAAGTGCTCGATCAGGATCCCCGTGAACCGCTCCAGACTGCCGAAGGGCGCGCGGTGAATCACGACCGGGCGGTGAGGCCGGTTGTCGGGACCGACGTAGGTCAGGTTGAACCGGTCCGCCATGTTGTAGTCCACCTGCACCGTGCCGAGCTGCCACTGCCGCCCGATGCAGTCCTTGACCACGAAGTCGATCTTCGGTCCGTAGAACGCGGCCTCGCCGACTTCTTCGGTGGCGGACATGCCGCTCGCCGCGACGGCCTGGCGGATCGCCTCCTCGGAGCGCGCCCACCCCTGCGGATTGTCGATGAACTTCGGATCGCCGGGATCGTGCAGGCCGATCCGGACCCGGTAATCCTTCAAACCGAGCAGTTCGAGAACGTAACGGGTCAGCGAGACGCACTTCGCCAGCTCGTCGGGCAACTGATCCTCGGTGCAGAACAGATGCGCGTCGTCCTGGGTGAACCCGCGGACGCGCGTCAGACCGGACAATTCTCCGGACTGCTCATACCGGTAAACCGTCCCGAACTCCGCAAGGCGGACCGGGAGATCTTTGTAGCTGCGCGGTTCGCTCGCGTAGATGCGGGCGTGATGCGGGCAATTCATCGGCTTGAGCAGGAAGCCGTCCGCATGCTGCAGCAGGTCGCGGATCAACTGGAGATTGCGCGGTGCGTCGGCGGGGTCGGGGCTGAGGCGATGTCCGTCGGGTTTTCCGGCGGCGCCGGTCAGCTCCGCGTGGCGCAAGGGATCGGCGATCCGGAATTCGTCGAGGAGGCGCGCGACCCTTCCGCCGAGCGGATCGCGTGACTTCGCCTTGTCAGCTTCGTAAAGCGCGATCCAGATTTCGTTCAGGATGCGCGACGCATCGGTTTCGTAGAGGGGGGGGAACTGCGCGTCCCGGTAATACGGAAAATGTCCGCTCATGCGGTAAAGCTCGAGGCGCCCGATGTGCGGGGTGAACACCGGGTCGTACCCCTGCTCACGGAGCTTGCCGCGCAAGTGCTCCTCGAGCACGAGGCGGACGGTCGCGCCCTTCGGTTTCCAGAGGATCAGGCCGCTGCCGGCGAGCGGGTCGATCGTGAAGAGGCCCAGCTCCTGCCCGAGGACGCGATGATCGCGGGCTTTCGCCTGCTCGATCCGGTCCAGGTAGGCGGCGAGCGACGTTTTCTTGAAGAACGCGGTTCCGTATACGCGCTGCAAGCGCTGATCGTTGATGTCGCCGCGGTAATGCGACCCGCTGACCTGGCGGACCTTGAACGCTCCGATAACGCCGGTGGAGGGGACGTGCGGACCGCGGCACAAGTCTTCGAAGTCCTGACCGACGCGCTCACCGGTGACGTAAAAGCTCAGGACGTCTCCTTCGGCGCGCTCGGCGTTGTCGATCTTGTAGCGGTTGCCCTCGCGGGCGAGCTTCGGCATCGCGTCCGCGCGCGGCATCTCGACGCGGGTGAACCGCCGATCCTCCCTGATGATCCGGGCCATCTCGGACTCGATCCGCTCGAAGTCCTCGGGCGTGATCGAGCGCGGCAGATCCAGATCGTAGTAGAAGCCGTCCTCGACCGGTGGTCCGTAAACGAGCTTCGTCTCGGGGAAGAGCACGCAGACGGCTTCGGCCATCACGTGAGCCGTGCTGTGACGAAGAACATAAAGCGCATCGGGGTCGTCGTCGGACTTCGTGAGGATCCGGATAGCGCCGTCCCCCGGGAGCGGGCGGTGGAGGTCGAGGATTTCGGATCGTCCGTCGCGGGTGAACTTGCCGGCGATGGCGGCGCGCGCCAGCCCCGCGCCGATCCTGGCGGCGACGTCGGCCGTGGTGGACCCCGGCGGAAGCTCCAGACCGGTTCCGTCCGGAAGCGTGATGTGCAAGACGGTGCTCATCAGGCGGGGCAATATAACGCAGCGGGTCGGCGATCCCAAGCGGGAGCGGGTTTGACGGTTTGAAACGGCGCGGGGCGGCTTGTCGAGGAGGGGCGCGGGTGTTATATTCCGGGCCGACGGTCGCCCCGACGGCGCGATCTTTCAGGAGCGGCATGGCGAAATCGGCTGACGTAATTGAACTGGAAGGCACGGTGGTGCAGGCGCTGCCCAACGCAATGTTCCAGGTGCAGGTCGTCGTGGGGGACGACACGCATCGCGTGCTTTGTACGATTTCCGGGAAGATGCGGAAGAACTACATCCGCATCCTGCCGGGCGATCGCGTTCTGATCGAGATCTCGCCTTACGACCTGAATCGCGGACGGATCACCTACCGTCGCTGACTTCTTCGTCCGGGCACGCCCGGTCCGTTCTGCTCCTGCAATTCGCAAGACGATGCGGCCTGGGGCGTCCAACGTCGAGTGTCGAGTTCCTCCTGTCGCCCTGTCGCCGCCGGCGCACGCCGCTGATCCGCCGCGTTGACGGGCGAAGTCAGTGATTCCTTATGAGAAGGGAGGGACGAACAGCGCCCCTCGGCGGTGCGGGTAAAAAAACGGACGGAAGGCACCGCCGTGGCGGGTAGCGCCTTCCGTCGTCGTTTCGGTTCCGATGACCGAATCTGCTTCGCGTGCGGTCGATTCAAGCCGTGGCGCGGACCGTCAAACCGAATCCGCCGTGCGAAGCACCTCGAAGAGGCTTCAATTTGAAGCGGCCTTCACTGACTTCGACCGATGCATGACCGGTCGATGCCGCCAGCACGTCACCGTGCCTAGCGCTTCTTCGAAGCTTTCTTCTTCCCAGCCTTCTTGGTCGCTTTCTTGGCGGCCTTGCGCTTCTTCGCCATCTCCATCACCTCCTTTCCACATTTCAGAATACCCTTCCGGTCCGACTTGTCAAAAGAAATTTTTCCTCAAGTTCGGACCGATGCCTCCTGATATCGGCAGCCGACCCGCCGATGCATGAGCCGATCCGCGTGCGGCAACCGCGCCGATCGACGTGCGCCGATCGCGCCGGCGCGTCGCGGCGCGGCGACGCGCGCTGCGAGTGCCACGGTGTTGACGCTTGCACCGCGCGCGGCGCGGACGCATCGCACCGCGTGCGTGTTCGTCGCCGGATGAGCCGAAAGAAGCTTGTTTTCAGGCGGTTTCGCACACATTCGCCTCGAGCCGCTGCGCATCCGTTTCGCGGATCCACGTGACGATGTCACGAAGGAAAGGTTCGGGGTCGGCCTCGAATTCGAGACTGTGCCGCGCCGCGTCGTAGCGCGTGACGCGCGTTTTGGGCCAGTTCAGATCGCGGATGAACGCTTCCGTCCGCGCGTTGTCGATGATCCGTTCCTGACCGGCGAGGAGGAGATGCACGGGCGCCGGGGAGTGCGACCCCAGCCGCGCGCAGGTCCGGTCCAGGCGCCGCGACGCCAGGTAGAACGCCGCCGTCGCCTGACGCAGCGTGAGCGGGTCCGCGTCGATGAAGCGCTGCTTCGGACGGTGTGCGGTGAAAAGCTCCGCGTCGTTGAGCGGAATGTCGAAGCGGCGACACGGGTCCGTCACCATCGCGACCCCGATCCGGAACTTCTCGGCTGGCGTGACTCCAACGAGGGGGAACAATCCCGGCGTGACCAGGGTCAACCCCTGCACGCCAGCGCCGTCCGCCACATAGGCTGCAACCGCCAGCTTTCCTCCCCAACTGACGCCTAGGAGATGATATCCGTCCTTTCCGCTCCGCATCCGGAGCGCGTCGCGGGCCGCAGATACGTCGGAAAGCAGTTGTTCCGGCGACGCCGCATGACCCCGATCCCGGGCGTTGCGTCCGCTACCTCGCCGATCGGGCTGAAGCACCGCATAACCGGCGTCCCGCAGGCGCCGTGCGGACGCCTCGTACCAGCCGCAATGAGACTGGATGCCGTGAAGATACAACACGGCGCCGGCGGGGTGCTTCGGGGACCAGTACCGCGCGTAGGCCTCGTATCCGTCGGAGAGCGTCAGGCTGATCTCCTCGAAGTCGCCCACGCCGGTTATACTAGCCGCCGCGCGCCCGAGACTCCACCCCCGCAAGCGCCCGCGTGAAGGAGAACCGCTGTGTCGAAGCTGAGCTTTTCCACGGAGATCACCCGCGCGCTGCTTCCGCTGCTCGAGGCGGATCGCCGGTTAGGCGTGGCGTCGTGGCCGATTCCGGTGACGCCTTCGACCGCGCGCGTCCGCGGATCCACGCTTCCGCCGCGCGGCGCCGCACCGGTCGAGATCGAAGGCGACGTGGTCGAGCGTCTGCGCGTGCTCAGCGAGGACGTCGCCGGATGCACGAAATGCGGGCTGTCCGCGACGCGCACGCGCACCGTCTTCGGACAGGGGAACCCGCGCGCCCGTCTTGTGTTCGTCGGCGAGGCGCCGGGATTCGACGAGGACCGTCAGGGGCTGGCGTTCGTGGGCAAAGCGGGACAGCTCCTGACGAAGATGATCGAGGCGATGGGGACGACGCGTGAGGACGTGTTCATCTGCAACGTCCTGAAGTGCCGTCCGCCGAACAACCGGACGCCCGCGCCGGACGAGATTGCGTCGTGCAGTCCGTATCTGCGGCGGCAGCTTGCGTGGATTGAACCCGAGGTGATCGTCGCCCTGGGGGCGCCGGCGTCGCAGACGCTGCTGTCGACCACGGAGAGCATCGGTCGGCTACGCGGACGGTTTCACGAATACTTTCTTTCCGGTGTGCGAGGCGAGGGGGCGTCCGTGGCGCTGATGCCGACATATCACCCCGCGTACCTGCTGCGGAACCCGGCGGACAAGATCAAGGCGTGGGAGGATCTCAAACAGGTGATGAGCCGCCTCGGGTTGCAGCGTCCGGGCGCGTCCTGAGGCGGTTCCTGACCGGGGTTGCACGGTCGAAATCCCGGTTCTGCCGCTTCCGAAGTCCTTCGTGCGACCGTCCCCGGCGGGCTAGAATGAAGCGTGTCGAGGCGGGGCGCCGCGTCATTGTTGACAAGCGGATTCCGGCGGGGATGGCGCAGGCGCCGGAACGCGATCATGCAGGCCTGACGATGTCCGGATTTCCTGAAGGAGAATTGACGCGGTTGCTGCGTGCGGCTGAGTCCGGCGACGCAGCGGCGTCGGGCCGGGCGTTCGAGCTGGTGTATCAGGAGCTGCGTCGACTCGCGGGCGCGCAGATGTCCCGGACGCCGCCGGGTCAGACCCTCGAGCCCACGGCGCTGGTGCACGAGGCGTTCCTGCGTCTGATGGGTCGAGACGATCCCCGGCGGAGTACAGACAGGCGGCACTTCTTCGCCGCAGCCGCTCAGGCGATGCGCGACATCGTCATCGAGAGCGCGCGGCGGAAGGGGCGGCTGAAGCGGGGCGGCGGGTGGCGCCGGCTGGACGTTGACGAGGTTGAAGCGGCCGGGCGTGTCGCCGAGGCGTCGGGCGGCGATCTGATCGCGCTGGATGAAGCGATTTCGGAGTTGGCCCGCGCCGAACCTCGTTGTGCGGAGGTGGTCCGCCTGCGGTACTGGACGGGTCTGAAGATGGACGAGATCGCGGAGGTGCTGGCGTTGTCGGTTCCGACGGTCGAGCGGGACTGGCGTTTCGCCCGGACGTACCTTTTTGCGCGGTTAACCGAGGGATCCTGAGTCATCTTTGCGGGAGGCCCCGACGTTGTCGGAATCGTCGATCCAGCAGGCGCGTCTCGTGTTTGACGCGGTGGTCGATCTTCCCGCGCCGCAGCGCTCCGGGGCGATCGAGCGTCTCGGTGAGTCGGACGCGAACGCGCGGGTCATCGTCGAGCGCATGCTGGCGGCGCATGACCGCGGACTGGGGCGGTTTCTTGAGGCGTCGCCGCCGTGGGCGGCGTACGTTGGAGATGAGGCGGTCGAGGCGGCGCCGGTTCCCGCAAGGATCGGGGCCTACCAGATCGTGCGCGTGCTGGGCGAAGGTGGGATGGGCGTCGTGTACGAGGCTCGTCAGGAACGTCCCGCCCGCGTCGTCGCGCTGAAGGTGATCCGGTCGGAGTTTCCCGCGCCGGACGCCCTGCGTCGCTTTGAGTTTGAAAGCGAAGTGCTCGCACGGCTTCAGCATCCGGGCATCGCCCACGTGTACGAGGCCGGTCTGGCGGAAGTCGAGGCGGGAGACGGGCGTCGTCCGCGTCTGCCCTACTTTGCGATGGAGCTGATCCGCGGGCGCGCGCTCACCGATTACGTGCGTGCGGAGAAGACGGGCGTGCTCGGCCGGATCGACCTGATCATCTCGGTCTGCGACGCGGTGCGTCATGCGCACCAGCGCGGCGTCATTCATCGTGATCTGAAGCCGGCGAACGTCATTGTGGACGAAAGCGGCCGGCCGAAGATTCTGGATTTCGGCATCGCGCGGATTGTCGATCCGGACAGCGAGGCCGCGACGACGCGTGCGGAAACCGGGCAAGTTCTCGGAACGCTGGCGTACATGAGTCCGGAGCAGATCGTCGGCGCTCAGCGCGACGTGGACACGCGTGCGGACGTGTACGCCCTGGGCGTCATCTTGTACGAACTGCTGACCGGTCGTCCTCCGCACGACGTGAAGGGCGCCGGACTCGCGGAGGCGGCGCGACGGATTCGCGACGAGGATCCGCCGCGTCCCCGGTCGCTGACGCCCGGGATGGCGCGCGACCTTGAGGCGATCGTGCTCCGGGCGATCGAGAAAGACCGGTCCCGGCGTTACGGGTCGGCCGCGGAACTCAGCGACGACCTTCAGCGGTTCCTTCATCATGAGCCGGTTGCGGCGCAGGCGCCCGGCGGGTGGTACCTGCTGCGCAAGGCGATGCGGCGGCATCGCGCGGCCACGACGCTCGCGGCGGGGCTGACGATGACGGTCATTGTTTCCACGGTCGCCCTGACGTTGATGTACCGCGAGCAGTCGCGTCAGCGCGATCGAGCGCAGGGCGAAGCGCAAAAGGCGCAGGACGTTGCGGCGACGCTTCAGGCGATGCTCGGCGCGGCTAACCCCGAAAGCGGTCGCGGGCGCGATTACACTGTGGTGCAGATGCTGGACGACTTCGCGGCGGACAGTCGACGCCTCTGGGCCGGGCGACCGGATACGGAGGCGACGGTCCGGCAGACGATGGGTGCGGCTTACCGCGGACTCGCCGAGTTTGACAAGGCGGATGAGCATCTGCTGGCGGCGTTGGCGTTGCACCGGGCGGAGTTCGGGGAGGAGCATCCTTCGGTGGCGGGGGTGCTGGTGGAGTTGTCGCGCCTGCGTCACCTTCAGGCGCGTTATGAAGAGGCGGACGCGTTGGCTCGTCGTGCGCTGGACATTCGCCGCAAACGACTTGGCGAGTCTCATGTCGACGTCGCGGCGAGTCTGGACCAGGTCGCGTCGAATCTTCTGGCGCAAGGCCGGTACGCCGAAGCTGAACCGGTGTATCAACAGGCCTTGAGGATGCGCCGCGATCTTCTGGGTCCGGCGCATCAGGCCGTCGGCGCGACCTTGAACAACCTCGGGCTGGTCGCTCAGCATCGGGGGGACTTAGCGACGGCGGAACCGTATTACGACGAAGCGCTGCGCATCCGCGTTGCGGCACTCGGGCCGATCCACCCGGATGTCGCGGAGACGCAGTTCAACCTTGCATCGCTTCATCAGGCGCGCGGAAACCTGATCGAAGCGGAGCGTCTTTATCAGTCCGCCGTGGATATCAACGCGAGCGTGTTCGGTCCGGATCACGTCGAAGTGGCGTGGAACCTGACGGGTCTGGGTTCCGTGCAGCGATCGCTGTGCCGCTTTGAGGAGGCCGAGCGGACGTACCGGCGGGTCATCGGCATCTGGGAGAAGAGTTCGGGCCGGACGCACCCGGCGCTGGCGGTCGCGCTGGGCAACCTGGGCAACGTGCTTTTCGACCTCGGCAGATTCACGGAAGCGGAGGCCCTGAACCGCGAGGCGCTTCAGATACAGCAACGACAGTTTCCCGAAGGTCATCCCGGCGAGGCCAACTACCGCGCCAACCTCGGAAGCGCGCTGCGAGGGCAGGGGCGGTTCGAAGAGGCGGAGGCTGAACTCAACCGGGCGCAGGCCATCATCGCCGCGAATCACGCCCCGGAGCATCCGCGTTTCTCGACGCTTTACGGCTCGATGGCGCGGTTGGCGCGGGACCGCGGCGATCTGGTC
>BOJX01000099.1 GCA_016860685.1 Planctomycetota bacterium | reverse complement strand
CGGGAAATTGATGAACCCGTTGGACTCCGATCCGCCCTTGAAACGGGCGTTTCCGAGGAACTGGTAGTTGTATCCGAAGGCGTAATTGCGGTTGTTCGTCCGCTCGGCGACTTCGGGACAGAGGAACACTTCGTCGCCGTCCACCGGCTTGACGTTGTCCTGCGACGGGTCGGGGCTGGGCTGCTTGAAGGCGTAGAACCCCGCCTCCGCGCCCATCTGGACGTACCAGCGCGGACGGAATTGATATCCGTTGCCGACCCAATACACGTTCCGGTTGGCGTCGGCGAAGCGCCCGGGACGACCGGGAACGACGGCCCCGCCGTTCTGGTCGGCGTAGATCGTCCAGCCGACGCCGATCTGGCGCAGGTTGGTCGCGCAGCGCAGTCCGCGCGCCGCGCGCCGCGCCGCCTGAAGGCTCGGCAGCAGAATCGAGATCAGCAGGCCGATGATCGCGATGACGACCAGCAACTCGATCAACGTGAACGCCGCGCGCCGCTTCATCGATCCTTCTTGTCGCCCGCGATAAATCACTTCTTTATCCGCTCCTTCTCGGGGTCTCCTCCCGCGCGTGCGACGGACGTACCCGGCGGCGGGAGCACCGGGGGACGTGACTGATCGACCTCGCGCTTCTCTATCTCAATGCTCTCCACCAGAATGCTCGGTGAAATCGCGGAGACGGGAACCCAGCCGCTTTCCGCCCCGCACGTCCCGTTGAACACGGCCGGATCGTCGCCCGTCGCCAGGATCCGCTCGAAGCAGGACAGCGGCGTTCCGACGATGTCCACCCCGCGGATCAGTTCGTCCGGCCTGCCGTCGGCGTACACGCGGTAAACGACGACCGGAAGCACCTTGAAGCTCTGCGGACCGGCGCGTCCGGTGAACGTGAAACCGCCGGAAATATCCTCGAAAAGAAGCCCGTAAGGCTTGCCCTGCCGCGTACACGTCTCGATCAGCCTCCGGCGCAGCTCGTCGAAGGAGACGGTCTGCGCGGACTCGACAAGGAGGTTCCCCTGACGCGAGACGCAGGCGTTGCCCGGCGCGCGCCGTCCGTGTCCGTTGGAGACCGGGAAGCCTTCGACGGGCGTGCGCGACATCAGGAACGTCTTCAGGATTCCGCCTTCGACCAGCGTGACGCGCGACGCGGGCACGCCTTCGTCATCGAAGAGGTAGTGTCCGCGGAGATCGATGTCGCCGAACTTCGGCATTGTCGGGTCGTCGATGACGCTCAGGAATGTCGGAAGAATCTGCTTGCCGACCTTCTTCGTGAACGTCTGCCCCTCGGCGACGTCGCGCTGACGGTGGCCTTCGATGCGGTGTCCGAAAATCTCGTGAAAGAACACGCCGCTCGCCCGGTTGCGCAGGATCGCCGGTCCGGTGTAAGGCTGCGCCAGGGGCGCCGCCCGCAGGGCGACGAGCTGGTCGAGCACGCGCCGGAAGGCGTCCGCGAGCGTTTTCTCGTCCGGAAGACGCGACGGGTCGGCCGCGTTGAAGTCGTCGCTGTGCGACAGCGTCATTCCGTCGTCGGCCTTGGTCGCGCCCTGAAGCGTCACCCGGTACCTCGTCTGCGAGGATTGCACGCGCGTCCCCTCGCTGGTCACGATCGTCGTCGTCCCGACGTAGGCGCCGAGGGAGAGGCTCGACTGATAAACCGTCGGGTACTCCTTCGCCAGGGCGGACACGCGGCGCAACCGGTCGGTCCACGACGCGGGGTCGAACGTCGGGGACGCGGGCGGATCCAGCCGCGTCCAGGGTTTCTCGCGGGAGAAGTCGTCGGACTGGTCCTCCTCCTCGACCTTGACCTGAAGGTTGGTCTGCACCTGCTGGAAGACCTGCACCGCCTGTTTGAACGCGGCGTCGGTGTTCAGCCACAGCAGGTGGCGGATCGAGCGTTCGTCATCGGAAAGGGGAAGCTGCGCCGCGGTCACCGAGTATCCGCGCGCCGTGCCTCCGCGCCCTCGGAGCTGGTGCGAGTTGTCGAGGGCGTAGTCGCCGACGCGCAGATCGATGTTGAGCTGGCGCGAGTGATCGTCGGTCCGGGCGGCCAGCGTTCCGAGCGTACATACGACCGTGCCGGTGTGCTCCTCGTAGACCGTGTACGCGAGGTAATACGGACGCGTGCCTTCGGACGTGCGGAGATTCTCCATCGAATACGCGAGTTCCGCCTCGAGCAGGCGCATCAGCGGGGGTAGGTCGCCGGGCGGCGCCTTCTCGGATTGCGCCAGCGCCGGGCCCGCGGCGGATGCGAGCACCCCCGCGGCGGTCAGGATGGCTGCCGCAATCCGGAAGGCGCCGGTTTGCGGGTGAAATCGCGGCAAGCGAACGATCAGCATGATACGTTTCCCGGTGGCGGGCAGGTGTCCCGACCGGAACCCGTCCAGGGTCGCCGGGCCGGCGGCACGCGGCGACGCCTGCCCGATCCGCGGATGAATTGTGCGGGGAAGCAGACCCGATGACAACCCGGCATCGTCGAAAAACGTCGCGCCCTCTGGCATCATTGTTTTGCCGCTGCGGTCGCAACGCTGCGGACCCGCCCGTAAAGAAGGAGCGCCGCGCAGATCAGCGTCAGCGACATCGCGATGATCACCGGACGCGACGGGGACTCGCAGAACACCGCGTCGTAATTGAGCACCGGCAGTCGATCCGTCCAGCGGCGCACCCACGCGGGCGGATCCACCGGAGCAGCCCGGAAGCCCGGAGTCGCCCCGGCCGACGCCAGCCCTTCCACCGGCACCTGAACGACTTCCGCGTCCGCCGGCACCGTCCGAAGATCGCGCTGCGCAATCCTCGAAAGCAGTGCGGGATCCGTCCGCAGTCCGTCCAGCAGCCGACGCTCCGCCGCTACCGCGTCCGCAAGTCTTTCGCGGGCGAACTGCTCGCGCTGCTCCGTGACGCGGATACGCTGATACGCCCGCCACTCCGGCAGCAGCACCGACGGCGCAAGCCCGCTCATGCCCAGCAGCACGAGCATCCAGAAAAGAAAAGGTGCGGACGCAGGCTCCCGCACGACGCTTTCAGACGGCGGTTCGACCGTCAAGCCTCGGAATGTTGACATCGGCGCATCTCCCTGAGCCGGTCCTGACCTCCTGTCGATCACCAGTGTGAGCGCTTGACGCAGAATTGTAAAGACGTCGGGGTGTGCCCTCCGCCTGTGCAACCGCATTCTGACCTCGAATCCGGGTGGCGTGGCGGCGTACTCGCCTGGCGAGGTTACGAGCGCAGAAAGCCCGGCGGAGTGGCGGGGTGGCGAGGCGGCGGGGTGGCGAGGCGGCAGGGGGGCGGAGTGCAGGTGGCGGGGTGGCGTGGCCTGGTGTAGTCACCTGGCCATGCTACCGGCGCAGAAAGCCCGCTCCTTCCGGGCACGGGTCCGGTGCTGCGGACCTGCGCCAACCGACGCGCCGGCAGATCTCAGAATGCGGTTGTCCTCGTGTCGTCCGCAGTAGTTTTTCAGGTAGGTGCGGGGTAAGATCAGCCGCGGGCGTCGGGGCGGCAGGGGTCGAGTCGATCCCTCCCCTGCGCGGAGAGCGAGTGTACATGTCAAATCCAGTCAGGCGCACAGCTTCGAGACTTGAGGTCGTCGAGCCAGTGGGCAAGCGCGTCCTGATCCGCAAGGATCAGGACAAAAAGCGCACAAAGGGTGGGATCGAACTGCCGGATTCCGTCGAGATTCCGACCCTGACGGGGCGGATCGTCGCCGTTTCCGCACAGGTGGGCCGGGACGAGGATTTTCCGCTCGCCCAGTACGACAAGGTGCTCTTTAATCCGAAGCACGCAATTCCAGTGGATTTCGAACCGGACAACCAGTTGTACGTGGTTCCGGTCGAGGACATCGTCGCGGTGTTCCGCAAGGGAGAGTGAACCATCGCAGCCCGTCCGGGCGGTCGAGGGAGCCTGCGCCGATGATCATCCGGACCGAACGAGCGCTGATCGGCGTCATCCACCTGCCCCCGCTGCCCGGCAGCCCGCGGCACCACCTGCCCGTGCAAGCCATCGTGGATCGCTCGGTTCAGGAGGCACGGATTCTTGAGTCGGTGGGGTTTGACGCGGTCATCCTTGAGAACCTCGGTGACGCCCCGTTTTTCTCGGATCGGGTTCCACCGGCGACGGTCGCGTGCATGACGCTGGTTGGGGAGGCTCTGCGCCTGTCCACGCGGCTGGCGGTCGGGGTCAATTGCCTGCGCAATGACGCAATCGCTGCCTTGGGGATCGCTGCGGCATGCGGCGCGTCTTTTATCCGGGTCAATGTCCTGACCGGAGTTGTCGCGGCGGATCAGGGACTGATTCAGGGTCGCGCGGACGAGGTTCTGCGCCATCGCAAGCTCCTCGGCTTGAAGACCGCGATCCTCGCCGACGTGTTCGTCAAACATGCCGTCACGCTGCACGCAACCGATCTTGCGACGGCCGCGCGGGATACGGCGCGGCGAGGGCTTGCCGACGGATTGATCGTGACCGGACCGGCTACGGGCGTCGAGACCAGTGCCGAAGACGTTCGCCGGGTCCGGCAGGCCGTTCCGGAGCGCCCCGTGTTCGTCGGCAGCGGCGTGACGTCGCAGACCGTCGCGGGGTTCCTCGACCTTGCGGCGGGTGTCATCGTCGGATCGGCGTTGAAACCCGGCGGCGATCTGGATCTTCCGGTGGACCCGGACCTGGCGCATGCGTTCGTCCGCGCGGCCAGGGCGCAGAGGTAGCGGGTGCGGGTAATCTGAGCAGGCGATGTGCAGCGGATGAACGTTCACATATGCGCGCCGGCGGGTTCGTGTTGTCGGTATCTCGAAGGGTTGGGCGCGCCGTCCGCCGCCGCTTTCCTGGACCGTGTCCGGTCCTGGCTGGGCGGGGAGTTCTCCGTTACCGGGAACGAGCGTCTCATCGAAGCCGACGAAGATGACCGGCGGGGAGGGCGCGGGGATGACGCGGCTCGCGGCGATGATCTTATGCAGGCGTTCGCGGACGACGCAACGCGGGCGATCGTCGCGCTTCGCGGCGGCGCCTGGCTGACGCGGGTGCTGCCGCGCATCGACTTCTCCCTGCTGGATCGCCGGGCGACGCCGGTGACCGTCTTCGGATTCAGCGAGATCACGTCGCTGGTGAACCTCGTTGCGTGCCGGAGGTTCGGACGCGGAGTCCTCGATCTGGGGCCGGCGTTCATCCACTACGGACTTAAGCGCTTCGACGCGCGCTACGCCGGGACAGACGCCACCCCGGACAGCGCTGAACTGGAGGCCCAGACCGCCCGGTATTTCGCCGACGTACGTGCAATGCTGACGGGGGTCGGTTCGTCGCGCCCGCTGCCGATCCGAGTGCTTGAGGGGACGGTTCCGCCGGGCGCCCGCGTCCGGTTCGTCGGCGGGAATCTCGCCGTGCTGGCGGCGGCGCTGGCGCGGCGCGACTACGAGGAGCGAATCTTCGGCGACGCGCAGGACGGCGACGCCGGCGCCACGGCGCGCTGGCTGATTCTCGAGGACGTCAACGAGGCGCCTTACCGGATCGACCGTCTCCTGGCGCACCTGACGCTCGCGGAGGTCTGGCGGCGCGTCGACGGAATCCTGCTCGGCAACTTCCACCACGGAGCCGAAGACCTGCTCGACGCGGTCTTGTCGCTTCTGCCGCACCATCTCGGCGCCGACCGTCGGCTTCCGGTTGTCGGGTGCGACTGCATCGGTCATGTCTGGCCGATGTCGCCGCTGCCGGTGAACTTTCCGATCCGGGTGGATTTGGATTGCGGCGGACGTGGCACGTTGACCGTGAACTGGGGGGACTTTGCGTCATGTTAAGCGAACATCGCGGGCATGAAGGCGGAGGGGTTGCCGACGGACGACCCTCGTCGTCGGAGCGGTTCTCGAACCGGATCGCGGACTACGACCGTTATCGACCGACCTATCCGCCGCAAGTGATCGACGTACTCGCGGGCACGTGGGGACTTCGCGCGGGGCAGGCGGCGGCGGACGTGGGCGCCGGCACGGGGATCTTCACGGCACTGCTGCTTGCGCGCGGGTTGGAGGTCGAGGCGATCGAGCCGAACGAGGGAATGCGTGAAGTGGCGGCGGACCGGTTCCGCGCGGACGGACGATGCCGTGTGCGTCCCGGGACGGCGGAGCAGACGGGACTGCCGGACCGCGCCGTGGACTGGGTGTTCGCGGCGCAGGCGTTTCACTGGTTCGACGTGGACGCCGCACGGGTTGAGCTGCGCCGTATCCTCCGCGACGACCGTGGTGGCGGCTGCGCGGCGCTGCTGTGGAACAACCGTCTCGAAGACGGTCCGTTCCTTTCCGAGTACGAAGCGTTCCTGCACGAATACGGCATCGACTACGCACGAGTGAAGCACCAGAGCGCCGAGCAGGACGGCCGGATCACGCGGTTCTTCGGAGGGGAGGGCTTCACGCTTCGGTCCTTCCGTCACGACGTGTCGATGAATCTTGACGGTCTGATCGGGCGGACCGCGTCGTGCTCGTACATGCCCGCGCGCGATCACCCGCAGTATCCGGCGACGGTCGCACGCCTCGGCGAGATCTTCGCCCGGTATCAGTCCGCGGGCGCGGTGACGTTCGAGTACGAGGTCCGGATGTACGTGGGGCGCCCTGGGTCCGGCTGACGGGCGCGGAAGTGCGAGCGCAATAACAGGGGCCGCGACGCCGAAGCGCGCGACCCCTGGTTGAAGACCCTCGTGCGGCGAATCCCGCCGTTACGGACACTGAAGCAGAAGGTCCGACTCGCAACCGGCCGGATCCTCAAGCGAAGCCGTCACCGGTCCGGCGAAGCAGCAGGCCTTGAACACGGCCTTTGATCCGTTGATGACGAGCAGATTGTCCTGACCGTTAATGCCGATCGTGACGTTGTCGCCGTGATGCGACTCGGTGTTGAGACGAAGCACGACCTTGACGGTACCGTTGTCCTTGCAACTGCCCTTGAATTTCTTGATTTCGTCGCAGGTGATGTCGTCGAGCGGCACCATCTTGAAGACCTCGCCTTCCAGGTCGCAGATGTACATCTCACCGAAGGCGTCTTCGCCGAAGGAAGAAACGCTGTCGATCGTGCCGATGTCCGGAATAAGCTGGCTGGTGCGGTTCGTGAACTCCGTCACGTTGCCGCCGTCGTAACGGAACGAGAAGATCCGGCTGTCGCAGAAATCGCTGAAGAAGTATGTTCCTGAAAGCGCGGGGAACGCGCCGCCGCGGTAAACCACGCCGCCCGTCACCGAGCAACCGGGGCCTTGATTGTACTCGTAGATCGGATCGACGAGCGTCGTGTCCGCGCACGAACATCCGGTCAGACCGGTGCATCGCGTGCCCTCCTTGCAGCGCCAGCCGTAGTTCTCGCCGCCGGTGCTCGACGCCGGTTGGAAGTCGATCTCCTCGCGGGCGTCCTGTCCGACGTCGCCCATGTAGAAGTCGCCCGTCTGATTGTCGAAGTCGCCGCGCCAGGGGTTGCGCAAACCGATCGCCCAGATTTCGTCGAGACCGTCGACGCCGACATACGGGTTGTCCGCCGGGTTGGCGTAGTTCTTGTTCGGATCGGCGGGGAAGTCGTCCCCGTTGACGTCGATGCGGAGGATTTTCCCGAGCAACTCATTGATGTTCTGCGCGCGGTTGCCCGGGTCGTTTCCGCTGCCGCCGTCGCCGGTGGGAATGTAAAGATACCCGTCGGGACCGAAAGCGATGTACCCGCCGTTGTGATTGCTGAAGGGTTGATCGATGATCATGACGATCTGCCCGCTTCCGGAATCCACCACGTCCGGATTGCCCGAAACGGTGAACCGCTGAATAACGGTGTCGCCGTCCGACCGGGTGTAATTCACATAAACGTAGCCGTTGTTGGCGTAGTCCGGGTGAAACGCAAGCCCCAGCAGGCCCTGCTCGCTTCCGGTCGAGACCGTGACCGAAAGGTAAGGCGTGCCGAGCACCTGACCGGAGTCGAATTTGTAGATGCGGACCCGCCCCGTGCTGCCGCTGCGTTGTTCAACGATGAAGATGCGGTTCGTGTCGCCGGTCGGCGCCGTGACGAAAACCGGACGAGAAAGCCCGGAGGCGATCCGGACCGCCGAAATCTCCTGTCCGAGCGCGGGGCACGCCGCCGCCAGCGCCGCCGCGATCACCCCGCCCGATGTAACAATGCTCCCTGAACGCATGTTCTGTCCCCTTTCCTCCCGTTGGATTCGATCCGAGAAACGACACGCTTCCGCCTCGCCGCTTACCGGACCGACCGCCCGGGCGGCGAACGCGACCCCCTCGCGTGCCGACTCCAAGTATAATGTAGATTTGCCCCCCGGACAATTCCGAATTCGACCTCATCAGCCCGTGACGTCGCTGCATCGCTCAGATTCAGGCACATAACGCCCTTGCATGCCAGGTTATTCAGTCCCCCTGAAAAGTCCGAAGTCGTCAATCTCCGCGAAACTCATAACAATCTGGAATCGCGGTGCATCGAACGAAGGAGCGTTGATTGCCGCGCGGCGGCGCGGGCGTGGACGTGCGGCGGCGGCGGTTGATAATCGGGGGTCGGCGGATGCCCGCTTTGGGAAAGGAAGACAGTTATGCAGGTGCTGCGAGCGTGGGGGGGGGTGGGGACGTTGACGTTGACGCTGGCGCTGGTCGGGTGTCGCCGGGCGGACGCGCGGGTGCAGGAAGACTCGGGCGGCAAGGCCCGGACGCCGGGAGGACAGGACACGCAGATGAAGATTCGTTACTCCAAGTCGGGTTATGACATCACACCGCTGCCGCGGGAGCAGGTCGCGGAGCTGGCGAAGAAACTGGACCCGGAGGCCTACCGCATCACGCAGAGCGCCGCGACAGAGCGCCCCTTCTGCGGCACGCTGCTCGACAACAAGAAGGACGGAGTCTACGTCTGCGTCGTGTGCGGGCTGCCGCTGTTCTCCAGCGAACACAAGTTCAATTCCGGGACCGGCTGGCCGAGTTTCTACCGCGAGTTCGACCCGGAGCACGTGGCGCGCAAATCCGATCACAGCCACGGCATGATCCGCACTGAGATCAACTGCGCCCGGTGCGACGCCCACCTGGGGCACGTGTTCGAGGACGGTCCGAAGCCGACGGGCGAGCGTCACTGCCTCAACTCGGCTTCGCTGACGTTCTTCGAGAAGGGACAGGAGCTTCCCGCGCCAAGCCGTCCCGCGGAGCTTGCGGTCGCGTACTTCGCGGGCGGATGTTTCTGGGGGCTGGAGCATTATTTCCAGAAAGGTCCGGGCGTCATCGACGCCGTCAGCGGATACATGCAGGGAAAGACGGACAATCCGACGTACAAGGACGTCTGCGACGGCCGGACCCGCCACGCCGAGACCGTCAAAGTCGTTTATGACCCGAAGCGCATCTCGTACCGTCAACTGCTCGACGCCTTCTTCAAGATGCACGACCCCACGCAGCTTGATCGACAGGGGCCGGACGTGGGGGATCAGTACCGCTCCGGAATCTGGACCGTGGATGAGGATCAGAAGCGCGAGGCGGAGCTGGTCATCCGCCAGCTCGAGAACTCCGCGCGTTTCAGCGGCCGAAAGATCGTCACCCAGGTGGAACCCGCGAAGACGTTTTACCCGGCGGAGGAGTATCATCAGGACTACATCGTACGCACCGGGCGCGCGTGTCACGTGACGAATCCGTGGTAGACGGCGCGGGCTCGCCGCGCCGCGTGGAGCTTTCCTTATGTCTTACGCGACGATTGCCGGAGATCGGATTCGTTACGAGGTTCACGGCGACGGGGCGCCCGTCGTGTTCCTGCACGGGTTCCCCCTGTCCGGGCGGTTGTGGCGGCATTGCATCGAGCCGCTGCGGAAACGCCGCCGTCTGATCATTCCGGACGTCCGCGGGCTGGGGGAAAGCGACGGTCATGCGTTTGCGACGATGTCGCGTTACGCAGACGACGTAGCGGACCTGCTGAACGTACTCGGCGAGACGGAACCGGTCGTCGTGGTCGGGCTTTCGATGGGGGGATACATCGCATTTGAGTTCATGCGCCGACATGCCGACCGGGTGCGGGGGCTGGTCCTGGCGGACACGCGGGCGAACGCGGACCCGCCTCAAAAGGCCGAGGAGCGCCGGCAACAGGCGGCGCGCGTGCTGGCCGAGGGAACGCGGGTCGTTGTGGACACGATGATGCCCGCGCTTTTCGGCCCGGCGGCGAGCGAGTCATTGAAAGAAGAGTGGCGCGGAATCATGAACGCCAGTCCACCCGAGGGCGTGGCGGCGGCGCTGAAGGCGATGGCCGACCGACCGGACTCGACCCCGACGCTGGCGACGATCCGGGTTCCGACGCTGGTGATCGTCGGCGATCAGGACACGCTCACGCCGCCGGAGGTCTCCCGGGCGATGCATCAGGCGCTGCCGGACTCGACGCTGGTCATCGTGCCGGGTTCGGGTCACATGCTCCCCGTCGAGAAGCCGGAGGAGTTCAATCACCACCTTGCGGCGTTTCTCGACCGTCTGCGCCAGTCGGATTGACGGATATGCGGCGTCGGCGTCCGCGTCCATGTTGCTTTCGGGGGCGAGAGATTGATCGCGCCTGTGTGCGTGCCGTGGGGAGCGAGCTTGTCGCGCACGCGGTTCCGAACACCCTGGGGGCGGATTCCGCGCCGACGTTCTGTCATCCGCCCGCGCGATCCGATATAATCGTGTCGCCCGGAAGGCACGAATCATGCGAGAAAAACAGAAGAGCCTGGCACGGATGCTTGTGCTGACGTTGAGCACCCTCGCCGCACCGGCAGGCGTGCTTCGCGCGCAGGAACCGGCCGCACCGGCTGAGGCGAACCCACCGGCGCCCGCCGACGTCACACCCGCCGCACCGACGCCGCCGCCGGAATCCTCGGCGCCCGCACCGGCCGAGGCGCAGCCCACGCTAGACCGGATCCTTGAAGACCTGTCGAAGATCGATCCGGCGCTGCTGGCGGAGCGGCTTGCGGCGATGCAGGCGCAGATCGCGAAACTGCGCGAGGAGAGTGAGGCGCTGAAGGCGAAGATCGCCGCGAACGAGGCTGAGGCGCAGAAGCTGGGGATTCACGCGCTGTTGCTGGAGGCGCTGCTGAAAGTGCGCGGCGGCGCACCCGCCCCTCCGCCGCCCGCGCCGGGACAAGCGATGGCGCCGACTCAGGGAGCGGTCGCGGCAGCGGAAGCGACGGCCCCGCCGCCGGTCGCGGGGTCACCGGCTGAAAGCCCGGCCGCCAACCCGCCGGCGACCGCTCCGGCAATGACGACGACCGATGCCGCGCCCGCGCCGAATTATCAGGATCATGTTTACCCGATCTTCTCCGAAAGCTGCCTCGGCTGTCACAATCCGGATAAAGCGAAGGGCGGGCTGGTGCTGGATTCCTTCGCCTCAATGATGCAGGGCGGGGGGTCGGGCGCGGTGATCGCGCCGGGTTCGCCGGATCAAAGCCGCCTCTTCCGCCTCGTGGCGCACCTCGAGGCGCCTGAAATGCCCCCGATGCGCAGCAAGCTCTCGGACGACAAGATCGAGGTGCTTCGCCGCTGGATTGCCGCCGGCGCACACGCCGACGCCGCGTCCGCGCAGCGAGCGGCGGATGCAGCGGCATCGGCAGCGCCGATGACGGAAGCGGCGTCCGCGTCCGCCGCACCGGTCGATCAGGAATCCGGACCGATGCCCGCCGCATCGCTGGCGGATTTCACCGTGAAGCCGATCGTCCAGCCGCCGCCCGCCATCGCACTGGCGGTCAGTCCCGCCGCGCCGCTGCTGGCCGTCGCCGGTTTCGAGCAGATTTTCATGTATCACCTGGACACGGGCGCGCTGCTCGGGGGGATCGACGTGGGGGACTTTCGCGTCGAGTCGCTGAGTTTCAGCGACGACGGGGCCGCATTGCTCGCTGCTGGGGGGCTTGCCGGAAAATACGGATCGGCCTTGCTCTTTGACGTCGAGACGGGACGGAAGACGACCGAGTTTGATAAGCAGTACGATGCGGTGTTATGTGCGGACCTCGCGCCTGGCGGGACGCTTGCGGCGGTCGGAGGCGCCAACCGCAAGGTTCGTGTCTTCGACGGGTTCACCGCGGAGCGTCTCTTCGAGATCGCCGATCACACGGACTGGGTGCAGGCGGTCGCGTTCAGTCC
>BOJX01000098.1 GCA_016860685.1 Planctomycetota bacterium | reverse complement strand
GAGGTCGCCCAGGATTCAGGGTGGCCCGGCAACTTGTCATCCGACCTGAGAATGTTATATTGCCCGACTCGCGCTTCGTAGCGATGCGGATCGGGTTTTGTGGCGGGCGGCGCGCCCGTCGATGACAAAGGATCAGTGCGATGCCTCGTGTATGCAAGTTCACCGGAAAGCGGACCCGCGTCGGCAACCAGATCGCCCGGCGCGGCAAGGCTAAGTATCTCGGCGGCGTCGGCAAGAAGACGACCGGCGTGACTCGCCGCCGGTTCAAACCGAACATTCAGACGGTCCGCGCTATCATCGACGGCAAGGTGTGCCGCATTCGCGTCTCCACCCGCGCCATCCGTGACGGCTTGGTCGTCAAGCCCGTCAAGCGACAGTGGAAGCCGCAGGACGCCACCGCCTGACGTATTCGCCGCAGACGCATCGGCTCGTCAGTCCGCCTTGTTGAAACCTAACCCACCTTCGCACCGGCTCGAGAGTGCCGCCGAAGCGCGGCTCACTCCGCGTCGGGACTCAACCCAGCGGCGATCGTGACCGCTTCAACCGGCGACCCGAGGCGCGCCGGCCTCGGCCCTTCCTCGCTTGCGGGACGGCATAACTGGTTCCCCGCGCGAGAACTCCGTCCGGATCCCCAACTGAAACGCGCCGGAGGTCGCCGACGTCGGCTTCCCGACCGGCTTCAACCGGCGAGCGAGAAACGCCCCGTTCCTCTCGACGCCGCCGTGAAGCCTCCGTGACGACCGCGGACGGTTCCGAAAATCTGTGCCAGATCGACTCCCGAGCTGCGGTGTCGAGGGTTTCGTAGAGGTCGGCGATCCACATCGCAAGGACGGTCCGATCGAGGGTCTCAAGGATCGCCGCAAGGGTTGCAGCCAGTTCCGGACCTCTCGCGGCCTCAACCCGATCCTTCAGCGACGCCGCGCCGACCGTCACGACCGCGCGTTCAAGATCCCCGTCGACGACCGCATCCAGCCCCGCCTCTGAGGACAAGGCACGGCGCCGCAATTCCCGGAACTCCGGATCGCCCGCCAGCATCGCGCACGCGCGCGACTCCAGCGCCTGATCGCAACGGTTCACGAGCGAGAACGAGCATTCCGTCTCGCGCGCGAGCTGACGAAGCGGCGTCCGGTGGCTCTCCCGCGCGACGAGACGGCGCTCCTCAACGAGGCGACGCAGCAACTGCGGACGCGATGCCGGAGCGCCCCCGCTGCGCGACAGCGCCTCCGCCGCGGCGCGCAGCGCTCGCTGATGCTTGTCCCGGATCCGCTCGCGGATCGTCGCGCCAAGCGCCGCAGTCGCGCTCTCATCCGCATCAGTCTCCCCCGCCAGCGCTTCTCTGATCTTGACCGAATCCGCACCGTCGTCGAGCGACTGAACGATCGGCCTTATCCGAGGACCGGCGATGCCCTGCGCGGAAGCGTCCGCCCGACTGCGGCGTCGGCGTCGGCGCGGATCAGGCGTGCGGATCAGTCCCGGCTCCTCATGCATCGCAGCGCTGACCGAGCGGTGAATCCGCGCCAGCGCATACGACGCAAAAGGGATTGCCGAACCCGGATCATAACGTCCGCCGGCTTCGATCAACCCGAGGCATCCCTCCTGGTACAAGTCCTCTCGATCGCAATCCTGCCGCGACCGCGGAGGGACGAAACGCTTCAGGTGAACGCCCACCAGTCCGAGATTGTCTTCGACCAGGCGCTTGCGTTCCGCCGAAAGCGGACCTCTCGGGTCGGACCGCGCAGTTGCCCGTCTCGTGTCAGCTTCCGCGCGCAGCCGGACAGGCGGGGCGACCGCATCGGCGGCAGGAAGGTTTTCTCGATCGGTCAGGTTTTGAGCGGCGCTCTGGATTTCGGGGTTCACCGGGCGTTCCTCCTCTTGCGGCGTCAGATACCTAACATAGTACGAACTACGTCTTCTGTCAACCGCCGCGCGCCCGCAGGAGCGCAACACCCTCGCCGCATTCCGGAACCGCCGTCGACGTCAGAAAGGCTTGAAAACGTACACCTTCAGCGGTGGCCGCGGATCCACAAGAGAATGAACGATCAGCGTCGCCAGCAACGGGTTCTTCAGGTCAGGGTCGATCCGCGCCACGCGTCCGACCGGGATCGGCGCGGGCAGCGCGCATTCCACCGGATGTGCCACGACAAGGTCACCGACGCGGATCGAACCGCCCTCCACCTCCGCGCGCACCACCTCGCGCACGATCATGCCTGCGTCGCCGGCCCCCTCCAGCCAGTACGCCACGTCACTCACTTCCCCCTCCTGCGCCCCCGGGCCCGACCCCGGCGGGCGCACCAGCCGGACCTTCAACTGCGTGCGGGGGTCGGTGACAAGACGAACGCGCGAGGTCAGCAGATGAGCCTCTTCAACGACTCCGATCAGCGACGCGCCGAACATCACCGCCATCGCGGGCGCCACGCCTTCCGCGCTGCCCGCATCGAGCAACGTGGCTTGCGTCGTGACCGGCGCGCCGCGCGTGACTCCCGACCGGGAGCCTTGATCGAGCAGAACGTGTTCGCGCCAGCGCGCCGGATCCTCTGCGAGCAGTGCAGCAGGGATCAGCGAGCCTTCCGCGCCCACAACGTCCAACCGGGAAGCCAGCAGCGTCGCGTTCTCCTCCTCAAGCTGCGCCACACGGGCCTGAAGCGCGGCCGCGACGCGTTCGTAACAATCGCGCTCCTCGATCAAGGCGCGCAGCTCGTCGGCCCGGATCGACTCGGGGAAGTCTTCGCCGCGGGGAGCGATCGTATGCAGGCCGGTCTGCGCCGCACGCTGGAAGGGCAGGATTCCCTGAACGAAGGACTTGATCCACCCGGTCCAGGACGCCGGCAGCACCAGTCCGGCGAGCAGGATGATCGTGAGCAGTTTGAGGACGCGCGGCACGGTCCAGCGACGCAGGCGGGTTGCGCGGTCCCTCGAAGTCATCGCCCCCCAGAATAACGTCGCGCCACCCGCGCGAAAGCGCCGCAGAGAAACGACGCCGCCGGACTCAGTCGGCGGCGATCGGTTTGCGGATGAGTGATGCGGAAGCCGGACGCGCGGATCAGGAAGCCGGCGTCGCGGCGGCGCCTTCCTTCGTTTCAGCGCCTTCTTCCTTCTTCTTCTTTTCCTTGCCGCCGACCGCGACCTTGCGGTGCGCGACCTTCGGCAGGTAAAGCGGTGAGCGGCCTTCCTCCCAGCGGTCCAGATCCTGGAGGGTCTTGATCCGCTCCTCGCGGGACAGGACGTTCCGGTGACGGGCGAGCGTGCTTCGAGATTTCAAGGATTTGTCACGTGACATAAGCGACCTTCATTCCCACGCGCCGCTCTTGTACGCGGCAAAATAACCTTCCAACTTGTACCGGCCGCCGGCGGAGAAATACTTCAACCCCAACCGCGCCACCTTTTCCTTCAAAAGGTCCGCCCGTCTGCGCTGAGTCGGTTCCTTCATGTTGAAACCCTCAAGCACGACCGCCGCCAGCCTCCCGCTGCGCAGGCGAACCACTGCCGCAGGCACCTCATTCTCCGAAAGAAAAAGCCGGGCGCTTTCCGCCTCCTGAGACGCTTGCCCGTCGAATTCCTGCGCGACAATATAATTGTGCCCCTCAACCCACGCAATCCCGGATCCGGGTGAAGTTTCAGGAACCGACGCTTCGTCGCTCTTTTCCGGTAAGACGTCCGAATTTCCGGATCGTGCCAGTGATGCGGCGGGCTGATCCCTCAGCAAGCCGCCCAGGAGTTGCGGGCTTGGTGGTTGCTGACGGGCCTTTTCAATTTCGTCGATTGTACTGGAGCTGTATGAATCCCTTCCAAGCTTGAACCCTCGTTCCTGCCCTCGGCGCTCCCCGACAGATGATCCGATGAGGTATGCGCCGGACAGAAGCAGGAGCGCGAGAAACACTGCAATCCCTGCCGACGTGCTGTCGAGGGTCAGCACGAGCGAACGTCCCCTGACCGCCACCCAGGGGGAGGTTTGCGAAGAAAGATGTTCAGCAGGTCTGGCCGCCGAATCTGAACGAACCGGACTCTGTGACAGGACCGGGCGATCCGTGATAGGCGACGGCGACGCATCCCCTGCCCTTAACTCACGCGGAGGCAGCTCACTTCCGCCGCCAGGCGCGTCCCGAAGCTTGTCAAAGAGGAGTTGTCCAGTCCGCCGCGCCATCAGGGTAGGTCTCCGCAAATCCACGGGAGGTGAATGCGGCAAAAGGATACCGAAACTGCGCCGCACTTCAACCGGTGTCGCCGGGAAGCACGGACTGCTACCGCCGCCCGACCCTTGACGGGTCACGTGACACTCAGAATACTTCAAGGTTGGACTGGATTGCGCCGGTCCGCAAAACGTTCATAATGTCTCCAGGTTGGCGGACATCGGCTGAGGATGAGTTCATTACGGGATTAAGGCTTGTGTACCGAGACTTTGAAGCTGTCAGCGGATGCAGAAGGAGCCAGGTGCGCGGGACGCTGGGGTTAGGCCTGCTGCTGAGTATCGGCGGGTGTTCAGCGCTGAACCCGGCGTTCGTGGACCTGCTCGACCCGACCGGAAGTTCGGCGACGGTCGAGAACGCCCCGGGATACGTGGCGATTGCGTTCATCAACAACGCCGACGTGGACGAGCGCCTGCTCAACTATCTCGAAGCCGACCTGCCGGACGGCGGCGGCGTGGATCTGACGCCTTACGAGCGGCGGACGCTCCGCCCCCGCATCCGGTTCCGGGTGCGCGTGGACTTCGTCAACGGCGGGAGCAACGTTTTCGAATTCGTTGACGGGTCGGTGAAGCTCGTGGACACGCGTTTTGACGCGACGGCCGAGCCGGACCTGATCGAGAACGAGTTGACGAACGCAATCGTGGTGTGCGACGTCCTGCGGGTGGCGATCGAGGGGCCGATCGAGGTTTTCATGCCGGTGGCGATCGCCGGATACCAGTTCCAGGAGGCGGACGACAACCGCCCAGCGACCTTCGTCTTCACGGAGTTTCTGGAGGAGTCGCTCCGGTTCGTTCCGCTTGAAGTGGACGTCGTGGATCAGGACGGAAACGTCATTCTCCAGCAGAACATCGGGCTTCGCGATGTTCCGGTCCCGGTGGACGGTCCGCGTTGCGGATCGGTCGTGTCGTTTACCGTGACGGGCACTCTTGCGGTTCCCTTCCTGACGACGCCGATCTTTTCGAGCAACGATCCGAGCGTCCGGCTGGACGACGCTGTGGCGCTGGCCCGGGTGGGCGGTCGGTTTGCGGTCCGGGTGCAGGTGAATTGACGAGTGTCAGAGAGCTACGTAATCAGCCCGTTTCGCCTGGAAGGGCGGTCCGGCGGGCGTGGAGATAGACGCATGAGAAGGCATCGATCGCTTCAGCGGTTCACTTGGACCTGCGCGATGGGCGTCGGGTTGGTGTTCGGGTGTGGGAATCCGAACGCGCTGATTTTCAATGACTCGTTTCTGAACTACGTTTCCGGCGGAATCGTGCCGCAGACGCCCGGTCCGAGCGCTCCGATGGTGCTCGTCCGCTGCGTCAACAGCACGGCGACCAGCGTGCAGTTTGTCGTCACGGCCGAGATTACGCAGGCGGTGCGAGACGCGGAAGGCAATCCGCAGTTCGACGTGGACGGCAACATCGTGACCGAGCGCGTGCTCAGGACGGTCCGGCTGAACACGTTCCCCTTTGCCCAGGCGAATGAACTTGGGCATGTATTCTCGTGCTCCAGCACAGCCGTCGAGCGCGTCGGACTCGGAGAAAACCTTCAGTCGACGGATCAGGGTTTGTTCATCGGGTTTGAAGTTGCGGATGTCCCGGGGTTCGGGGTCGAGGCCGGCTTGAACCCGCTGGTGCGGACGGACGGGAACTTCGAGTGCGGCGACACGATTATCTTCCGGGCGATCGAGTCGCGGGGACAGCCGGGCGGCGTGCGCGTCGAGTCGTTCGTGCTTCCGTGGCGCTCGCAGCCGGAGTGCTGCGCCGGTCCGGACACGTTCGGAACACTCGAGGCGATAATCGAGTCTCAGGTCGGCGAAGATCCGTGACGGGAGGATGCCGTCGAGAGCTTTCGCTTCGGCGTCCGCCGGATGTTGAGGCGGGAGAGGTTGAGTCGGCGTGGAGGACGAAAGTGAAGAATTACCGATCTGGGGCGTCACGGTGGAAGATGGCGCTGGTCGTGCTGACCAGCGGAATGATTCTGCCGGGCAAGTGCGAAGTGATCGCTCATGACGCCTTCATTGACGCGACAAAAAGCACGTTCGTTTCTCTTTTCGACCCTGAACGCGTCGTGAACTGGCTGAATCTCGACGGCGACGCCGAGGAATGACCTTACCGACTGCGGCCGCCGGGCCTGGCTCCTCGGGGTCCAGGCGCAAATGCGGGTTCTCACGGCCGCGCAGAAACCGTCTCATCCCCGAAGGCGTCGTGCTGGACAGCCGGGTATAAGACGGTACGATGCCGCCTCAATGTCGCGGGCGGGCTTCGGCGTGTGACATCCCGCGGATGTGGCGGAATTGGCAGACGCGCTGGTTTCAGGTACCAGTGGGGGTAACTCCGTGGAGGTTCGACTCCTCTCATCCGCATGTCGTCTCCGGTCGGGGCGACGCGCGCAGGCCACCCGACCGGCCGGACCGAACCTTCTGACGGACTTCGTCCGGTGCAACTGACCGTCGATCAATTGCGGCGTTGGATCGAGGTCGAGTTCTGTCGCAGCGCCGGACCCGGCGGGCAGAACGTCAACAAAGTCAGCACTCGGGTCATTCTTCGCTTCGACCTTCACGATTGCGCCGATATTCCGCCGGAAGGCCGTCTTCGGATTGCGCGACGCCTCGCGTCCCGCATCGACCGCGACGGCCGGATCCGCATTTCCTCTCAGCGTCATCGGACGCAATCCGCAAACCGCCGCGCGGCCGAAGAGCGGCTGATCGAGCTTCTGACCGACGCGCTGCTTCCGACGAAGGTTCGTCATGCGACGAAACCGACGGCGGGTTCGCGTCGCCGTCGTCGCGCGGAGAAGGTCCGACGCAGCCGCGTGCTTTCGCAAAGGCGCGGATTCGCCGATGCCGGAGAGTGAGCCGCGCGGGACGAGCCGCGCCTTTCTTGCGCCACGGTCCACCTCATCCGAAGGGTTGGACGGAAATAAGCACCTCAAGCCGGGGATGTCGGAGCGGAGGCGGGTTTGCGGCGGCGGGCAGCCGGACTTTGAACGAGGAGCCAGTCCATCAAGGTGGGGTGCGGTTTGAGCGCGGTGCGCTTTGCGGCCACCGGACGCGGTTGCGGCGCCCGAGGCTGATCCAGGGACTGGGGTATTGCGTTCGTGCTCAAGTCCTGCGGAATCCCGGTGAAGCATTGCATCGGCAGATTCCTCCGACGTTCTTGATCCTGAATCTCCGCTTCTCTGGATCCGCCCTCCGGCGGAGCTGCCCGATAACTTCAGAAAAAAACGCAGGGTGTCGATGTATCCGGCAAGAACCGTCCTCGGATGCCGGCGAGGCGCAGGGATCGCGCCGCGCCGATGCGCGATCGCCCGCGCGGCGTTCAGCGCGATGAAGGAGTGTTGCGTTGGCGGTTTGTGGTGGGACAAGCGTCATGAAACAACCCGTGCAGTCGCCGCCTTTGGCGCCCTTTGAGGATCTGCCGCAGTTGGAGCTTTATTATCCGTCGTCGGGGGCGGAGAAGGTGCTGCAGGACGTGCAGACCTGGTCCGCGCCCACCGGCGGCGTGTTCTGCGTGTTCGGCGTCGCGGGATCGGGCAAGACGATGGCGGCGCGACAGGTGATCGCTCGCTTCCCCGCACCGGAGCGCTGCACGCTGCTGACGGCAAGACCGGGCGAGGACACGGCATTTCACGAGGCGCTCTTTCGCGGCATCGGCGTGGCGTCGTCGTCGGAAGTGAAGTCGATGCGCGGTTTGCTGCGCGTCCGGCACGCGCTGCGCCAGCGTGCGAAGGACCGCGGGTCGTTCCTGGTTGTCATTGATCAGGCGGAGCATCTCTCCGCGGCGACGATCGAGACCCTCGCCGCGCTGACGCGGCGCGACGGCGGCGGCGTTCAGGGGGTTTCCCTCCTGCTTTTCGGCCGGTCGGAGGCGCAGGCGCTGCTGTGCGATGACGGTCGCCCCCTCCGCGCCCGCATCAACGGCGTCGTCACACTCGCGCCGCTGTCACGCGAGGAGACG
Organism: Planctomycetota bacterium; assembly: GCA_016860685.1. GTDB lineage: Bacteria > Planctomycetota > Phycisphaerae > UBA1845 > UBA1845 > JABWBH01. The sequence continues at coordinate 4,081 of BOJX01000098.1, read as the reverse complement.
GAAGCGTACATCGCCCACCGCCTTCGCATCGCGGGCGCTGCGGGGACGTTCGAACGCTTTGACGTTGCGGCCATCGATCGCGTGTACGAAATCTCGCGCGGGCTTCCACGAAGGATCAACCGGCTTTGCGCAGCCGGACTGGCGGCGGCGGACAAGCAGGAAAGCGGCGCGGTTACGGTGGTGGTGATCGACGCCGTTGCCCGGGCGCTGTCGGCTCCTGCGCCGGAGGATCCGGCGAGCCCGGCCCGCGAATCCGGCGCGGGCTCGAAGACGGTGCTGCTGGCGGAATCGACGAGGCCTCGGGATGAGGTTGAGCGGTCGTCGGCGCTGGACACGGGGATCGGCGCGAACCTTTCCGCGGAGGTCGAAGACTTCCGGAATGATCCTCGACTCGCCCCTGCAACCCCCGGAACCGAGTCGTCGGTCCCCGTCGCCGGGCGCGTTGAACATTCAACCCGCATTCATCCCGCGATCCCGCGAGAGCGGGCATCAACCGGTTATCAAGAAGGGAGTCCATCCGTGGATGCATTGATCGCCAACGGAGAGGCGCTGCTGGCGCGGCTCGAGGAGTCGCTGGGACCGGACCCGACGCTTCCCCGAGCGGCGCAAGGTTATGCGCCAGCCGTTGAAGCCCGGTTGCTCGAGCATCTTAGCCGGGCGGAACGACTCCTCCAGCGCCTCGGGGAGGCCGGGGATCGCGTAATGCGCACGATCGAAGAGGCGGAGGCGCAGGCGACGAAAGCGGCGACGGCGTACCAAAGCACGGCGCGTCTGATGATGGCGCGCACCGAAAACGCGCAGTCGCTCTCGAAACATCTGACGACGCAGATCGAACGCGCCGACGCGATCACCCGTGAGACGCGAGAGACGGAACGTCGGTTGACGCAGCTTCAGGAGAACCTGACGGAGAGCGAGCGCGCGATGCGGCAGCGGGCGACCGAGACGTCCGCCGCGGTTGAGTCCGGGCGGGAGCTGGTCATGCGCCTTCAGGCGTTGCTTCAGCAGGTCGAGACGCGAGAAGAACTGCTGGCGAAGCAGGCGGCGGATCAGGCGCAGCGCCTCGATCAGAATCGAACGCAAGTGCAGGCGACCGTGACCGAGCTTCAACGCACGATGAAAGACGGGCAGGATCTGGCGGCCGGGCTGGAAGCCCTGCTGCAGCGCAGCGCTCCGCTCCAGCGGGAGCTTCCGGAGCGCATCGCCCGCGCGGAGGAGTCTCTTTCCGCGATCGAGCGTCAGGCACGTCGCTGGGAGCAGATCGAGAAAGCGTCCGAGCGGCAGGTGGGCAAGTGTCGCACGGCGCTGCAGGCGCTCTTCAGCCAGGCCGAGCGCGAGCGGCGGCAGATCAAGGAAATCCTCACCGCGGGCGATCGTTTGCAGGAGACCCTGGCCGAGTCGAACCGAACCGCCCGGGAAAATCTTCAGTCCGCCGATGCCGCCGCGGCGCGCGTCCGCCAGACGGTCGACGCCGCGGAGACCCGCATTCGGGAATCGGTCAACGCCGCCGTGACGGAAGTTCAGCAGTCGCTTGAGACCGCCCAGTTCAAGACCCGGACGATCGAGCAGGCGTCCGCGCGTGCCGAGCGGGCGAACGAGGCGCTTGAGACGACGTCGACGTCCGGCGAAGCGCTGCATGCGCGGCTGACGGAAACGGCGCAGAAGCTGGCCGCGGCGGATCAGCAGACGACCGACCGCCTGTTCCTGCTGGGCGCTGCCTGCGAGCGGGCGGAGTCCGGCATTTCCAGGCTGGGCGCTGCTGAAGCGACGATCGAGTCTCTGACGGCGAAATCCGAAGACCTTGCGATGCGGATCCGGACGGAGACCGCCACGGCGGAACGGCGCGAGCAGGCGCTGGCCTCTCATGTCGCCGCCGCTCGCCAGATCATCAGCGATCTTGCGGACCTGCACCGCGTCAGCCGGGAAGACGTCACGGCCTGGCAGTCGGCGCGTGCCGAATCCGAGACGACGAGATCCCATCTTCAGACGTTGATCGGAGACCTGCGCACCCTGACCGAGGCGTCGGACGCCCAGCGGGAGACGCTCAACGATCGCCGCAAGGAGCTGGACGCCCTGATCGAGGCGCTGTCGGCGCAACAGGCGGACGCCGCGCAGCGCCGCGACGCGCTCGCGGAGTCGGACACGAATGCGAAACAGACGCTCGAAGCGCTCCGAGCCGCCGGCGCAGGGGCCAGAACCCTGACCGAGCGCCTCTCGAACATCACGCAGGCGCTGCAATCGGGGACGGCGGTGCGCGACGCGCTGACCGCGCTGATCGAGCAGGGGACCTCCGTGCAGCGCAGCGCCGAGGCGGCGGTTCAGGATCTTGCCGCCAACGCGGAGCGCGTCCGCAACGAGCAGGCCGAAGCCCGCATCGCGCTCGGCGAACATCGTCAGGTGCTTGAGCACGCGCAGTCCGCGGCCGACCGGCTCGACACCGCCACGCGGCAGGCGCAGGAGCGCATGACCCAGGTGGCGCAGGGGACGCACGACGCCGAGCAGACCGCTCAGCGCCTCCGCGAGGCGACGGAGTGCGGACGTCTCGTCGTAACCCGCGCCGAGGATCTGCTCGCCGCGATCGAGGACCGCGAGCGCTCCGCCGAGTCGGGGGAGCGCATCCTCCGCGAGTTCGTCGCGCAGGCGCAGAAGCTGGCCGAGTCGCTCAAGGACTTGCATGCCCGCACCGGGCAGATCGAGCGCCAGGTCGCCGACCTGTGCATCGAGCCGCAGACGCTCGTCAAGGACGCGCGGCAGCAGGCGGAGCAGCTCGACAAAGTGTGCAAAGCTGTGCAGAAGGTCTTCGCGGGATTGTCGAAGGTTAGCCTCGAAGCCAACCAGCGGATCGAGGAGTTCCGCAAAACCAGCCGCGAGGCGGACTCGCGGCTTGAGCGGCTGACGCATGATACGGACGAAGCCGCGCGAACCCTGAAGGAGTGGGTTGAGGAGGCGATCCGCGCGCAGTCGCGCCTCGCCGCGACGCTGGCGAAAACGCCGGGCATCGGATCGACCCACCCGACGCAGACGTTGCAGCGGCTGGCCGCGCCGGAAGCGGGGCGGATCGTCTCGGCGCCCGCGAGCCGTTTCCCGCGCCCGCCGCAACCGGCCGACAGCGACGTGGACACGCCCGTCGCCGCGACGCTTTCCGAGAAGGCGCGCAAGCCCCGAAGCCGCGCCGAGCAGATCAGCGAATTGTTGCGCGAGGCGCAGGAGGCCACCGGATCTCCCGCCGGCGTCTGACGTTGCCGGGGGCGGCGCGTCAACCCGCCGGGCGGCGAGACCGGACCCCGCTCACGCGCCGAAAGACTGCGTCCGAACCGAGCCGGAGGCGCCCAGCGCGCGGGCGCGAAGCTCGGCGTGGATGAAAAGCGCGTCGCCCTGCACCACCTGTCCGTCTTCGCCGCCCCAGGTGTTATAAAAGTGAAACAAGCTGAACCCGAACCGGCGAAGGTGCGCCCAGACGTCGCAGAGCAGCGCCGCGCCTTCGTACGTGGGGTACCACTGCGCCTCGGTGTACACGAGTTTGACGTGACGCAGCACGCGCTCTGCGCCCTGCAGAACGCGCAACTCCGCCCCTTGAACGTCCAGCTTGATGACGTCGACGCGCTCGACCCGCTCGCCCGCCGCCCACGCGTCGAGCGTCACCACGCGAACCTTCGCCTCGCCGATCGCGCGGGCCTCGGGGTTATGATACGTTCGCCCGTCGTGGGGGCGCGGCAACAACGAGCTGCTTCCGGGGACCGCGTTGAGCCGCAGCGCCGCCTCGCCCGGCGCGTCATCGAGCGCGAGAGGGTGGCGCCGGATGCGCGGCACAGGCCGGACATTCGCTTCGAGTTGCGTAAACGACTCCGGGTGCGGCTCGAAGGCGTGGATCGTCGCCGTCGGAAACAGACGCGCGAGGCGAAGGCTGACCGTCCCCCGGCACGCGCCTATGTCCAGCACCTGCTCGACCTTCTCGTTCGACAGGAGCCTGGCGATGTCGGCGTAAGCGTCGCGGACCGGCGCGACCTTCAGCGTGCGGCGGAGGAGGCGTCGTAGGAAGGCGTTCATGTTCTGCCGTCTCCCGGACGGGATCGCCGCAGCACGA
>BOJX01000097.1 GCA_016860685.1 Planctomycetota bacterium | reverse complement strand
CGCCGTCAGGCGGATCACGCTGTCGGCGACCTCGCGCAGCGCCTCAATCACCGGAAACGGACGCCCCCAGCTCGTCCGGTCCAGTCCGGTCAGCATCACCGTGACGCCCGCATCCGCCAGCCGGCGGCAGACACCCGGCAAAGCGGCGTCGAAAAAGTGCGCCTCGTCAATGCCGATCACGTTCGCATCCCCGACAGCGCCGGACAACTCCGCCGCTTCTCCAACGATCCGCGCGGGGACGGAAAGCCCCGCGTGGCTGACGATCACGTCTGCGCAGCACCGCGTGTCCCGCGCATGTTTGATCGCGATTGCTCTCGCCGGCGCGCAGGACAGAATCCGCCGCAGCATCCGCGTCGTCTTTCCGCTGAACATGCACCCGAGGAACAATTCGACGCCGCCGACTCGCGCCGCGCCGGAAGGGCCGGTTGCGCCATCGATCACCTGAAACGACGCCGAAGGGACCGACGTTTCAGCGGCTTGTCCCCCCTGACGCATCTTCGCCTGACCCCTCCTCCCCGCATCCGCTCGCCGCGGGAGGGGGCGAACCCTCCCGCAGGCGCGCCCGACCGCCCGGTCTTTTCGTCATTTCCCGCGCGTCGGACGACGGGACTGCTGGCGCTGCGCCTCCTCGGCCATCTTCTGCACGCGCTCCAGCCACAACGCGAAGCGCCCCTTCGGACGGTTCATCGACCGCGATTTCTCCTTCGGTTTGTCGAACGTCCCCGCGGCCTCCTCCTGCGCGATATGCGCCCGGATCCGCTTCTGCTCAATCGCGCCGAAGATCGAACTCGCCATGATATACAGGTTCAACCCGCTCGGAGCGCTGTAGAAGAAGAACACCATCATGACGCTCATGATCGGCATCATCTTCTGCATCATCTCCATCTGGGCCTTCTGCTCCGGCGTCTGATTCGGAGGCGGCGTCGGCTTCGGCATCAGCTTCTGCTGGATATACATCGAAATCCCCAGCAGAAACGGCAGCAGGTTGAAACTGTGGATCGGACCCATCAGAGGAATGTGGATCGCCGAGGAGAAGGGAACCAGCGCGTCCGGCGCCGTCAGATCCGCGGGCCACGTCCACAGGAAAGGCTCATGCCGCATCAGGATGTTCGTCGACAGGCTCAGGTACAGCGCCGCCCAGATCGGAACCTGAAAGAACATCGGCAGACACGTCAGCAACTGCCCCGCCGGGTTGATCCCCGCCTCGCGCAGCACCGCGCTTTGCTCCTGACTCTGCTTCAGACGGTCGTTCGGATATTTCCGCTTGATCTCCTCGAACTTCCCCTGAAGCGTCCCCATCCGCTTCTGCATCCGCACCATGCTGACCTGTCCCGCCTTCGTCAGCGGGTGAAGCAGCGTCCGCACCAGCAGCACCAGGATGATGATCGCGATCCCGTAGTCGCGCGTCACCGCGTCCAGCACGTTCAGCAGCCAGATCATGAACTCGACCAGCCACGTGAACGTACACCAGCCGAACCCGACTGCGATCTGGAAGTGATAATTCCGCGCCCGGTACTTCTCGACCGACTTGAACGCCTTCGACGCCTTCGGTCCGAGATACGCCTCGACGGGAAGACTCACCGTCGATCCCGCCTGCCCCGCCGGCGACAACGTTTGCGGATGCGTGATGAACCGCAGGGTCGCGTCGTCCGTCGTTTCCGCCAGTCCGTCCGCGTCCGCCCCCCAGACCTGCCGCACGAACCCCGCCGCGTCGCCGCCGCTGCCCCGCTTCTGCGGAGCGAGCGTACACGTGAAGTACTGGTTATCCAGCGCCACCCAGGACAGGGCGGCCCCCGGCTCCTGCTCCGCCGCGTCAAAAAGCTTCAAACCAGCCGCCGCAGACTTGTGCAGCTCCGTCAACCCCTTGCGCGTCCCCGACACCGCGCCCTCCGCAAGAATGCCGACGTTGAACCCGCGCGCCTCCCCGCGACCGCCTGTCTGCTGCACCCCGACGCCGCCCGTGAACGTGACGATCACCGTATGCGCGTCGTTGCCGAGATTCTCGATCGAAAGATCCGCCGAAAAATCGTGAAGCCCGCTCTCCGCCGTCTGACGCGGCAGCACGTACGTCCGCACAATCCGCAACAGCGGTGATCCGCCGCGCTGAACCTCCAGCGAAAACTCGACGCCGTCTCGATCCGCCCCCTCAAGCCGCCGCGCCGTCCACCGCCGGCCCCCTGCCGCGATGTCCTGACCGTCTACGTTGATCCGCTCGACAACGAACGACCGATGCGGATGCGGGTCGGACCCCACCTCATGCAGCAGTCGATAACGCTCGTCGCCTTTGACGTGCTCCCGGAAGTCCGACAGGCGCGTCTCGACCACCGCCGCGCCCACGTTCGTCACCGTCACGCCCATCCGGTAAGGCCCGCCCGGCTCCGCCGAACCCAGCGTGAACGTCTCGATCCGATCCGCCTCCGCGACGGACAGTTCCTGCGCGTTTCCCGACGCCGAAGCCGGCACGCTGCCCCCCGAGGCGCCCGCCGTCGTCCCGCCGCCTTCGCTCGTGCCGCCCGCGCCGTCCGCCGAAACCGGCGTCGTCGGCTCAGGAGGCATCATGAACCGCGGCAGGATGTACACGGCGAGCAGAAACGCCGCGCTTGCCCACATCAGCGCCGACAGCAGATCTTGTTGTTTTCGAGGTTGTCCTTCAGGCATGAATCAGACGCTCAACTGTCGTTCAGGATCCGTCGCTTTCCGCCGCCGCCCGACCGCACCGCCCGGTCACTTCCCCTCATACAGACGGTTCCCGAGAAAATCATCCAGCTCCGCGATCTCGAAAATCTTCCGGGCGGCCTTGTCGATGTCGTACTCCAGCCGCACGAACTCCAGCGTGGACACCTGCTCCCCCGGGCCCGCCTGCGGCGGATCATAATCCTCCGGGGCCTCCTCGCCCTCGTAGACGACCACGTAACACGCCCGCGCATCCCGATCGCGCGGCTGACCGACGCTCCCCACGTTGATGATCGCTTTCTCCTCGTTCGTGATCGAGTACACCATCGGTTCCGGCAGCTCGTCCGGAGGCTCGAAATACGGATCGTCGAGGAACACGCCGGGAACGTGCGTGTGTCCCACGACGCACGCCTGATGCCGCGCCTCCAGCTTCTCGAAATTCGAGAGAATCTTGTGCGGATTGGTGTAAACGTCCTCCGCAAAAAGATACTCGTTCACCGGACGCCGGGGCGACGCATGAACCATCAGCAGCCCCTTCGCCTCGTGGCGCAGCGGAAGGTTCGCCAGCATCTCCCACCGCCGGTTGCGCTTCGCCTTGTTCGGCTCGTCCTCCAGCACCGACCGCGTCCAGTACGCCGCCCGCTCCGCCCCGACGTTGAAATTGCACGGCTCGTAGAACACGGCCTGATCGTGATTTCCGCAAAGGCAGATCACGCACCGCTCGATCACCCGGTCCAGGCATTCGCGCGGACTCGCCCCGTATCCGATCACGTCCCCCAGGCAGTAGATCTCCCGGATCCCGCGCCGGTCGATGTCCGCCAGCACCGCTTCGAGGGCTTCAAGGTTCGAATGAATGTCGGAGATTATTGCGTACACGTTGGCGCTGAGCCCGGCCCCGTTCCCGGATGATCCGCCCGCGCCGCATCGCGCGGATTCCGTCCGACCAGCCCTGCAAATCTAGGGTCCGTCCGACGGGGCGTCAAATTGCCTCGATCCCGCGGTCGCGTCTCATTCTGGATGTCAGAGCCGCGACCGTCAGAGAGCGAACCCCTGTCGCACCGCATCGGAACCGATCTCGAACCCCGGCGGACGCATTCATTTGGCGTACCCGTCGCTTGCGGATGCGCGCGGCTTTGAAAACCACCCGCCCGCCCGTCCGGACTGAGACACCACCCAGCCATCAACGCCCCTTGCGCTGCCACGCCGAGACCTCCACCACGGATTCGCTCAGCCGCACCGTCACCGCCCCGTCATCGCCCGTGTTGTACGCCCGGATGCGCCCCGATCTCGTAAACCGCTCCAGCACCGCCCCAGCGCCCTCTCGCGCCGACTGCACCACGATCGACGGACGCACATGCCCCACGAACCGATCGGTGCTCGCTCGCGGGCTCCCGTGATGCGGCAGAACCAGAACGTCCGCGTCAAGCTCGCCCCGCGACATCAGCGCCCGCTGCGCCTCGTCCTCGATGTCTCCGGTCAGCAGCACCGACTTTCCTGCGTACGTCAGACGCAGAACCAGCGACGTCTCGTTCGTCTCAACATGCGACGGCAAATCCGGCGGCGGCCACACCCGCTCGATCCGCACGCCCCCCCGCTCCGTCACTGGCGTGCTCTTCAGATCCGCCACCTCGACCGGATGCTCCGCCGCGCACAAAACGTCGATCAACCTGCGCGCCGGCGAACCCGTCGGCGCCCCGTGAAGAAAATACGGCGTCAGAACCACCGGACCGGTCGGCAGCGCTTCGATCAATCCCGGAAGTCCCGAGAAATGATCCAGGTTCGCGTGACTGACGTACACGCCGTCCACCTGCTGAACTCCGCGACTTCGCAAAAACGGCGCAATGACGGACGACCCGACATCGTAGCGTGCGTCGCTCCCGGCGTCATAAAGGAGCGCCCCCCCGTCCGGCAGCTCGATCACCACCGCCAGCCCACGCCCGACCGAAAGCGCCGTCATCGTAAGGGCCGCATCCTTGTCACGACCCCACGCCGCCCAACCCCCTCCGATCGCCGCCGCCGCGCATGCCAACATCACCGCAACCGGCTTCGCCCGGCGGCCCGTCTTTTCCGGCGCCTTCAGCGCCTCAAACCGGTGCTCTCGCGACAACGGCTGCGACGTCCGGCGAAAACGCCACGCCGCAACCCCCAGCGCCGCGTACCACCCGACAAGGCCCGCCCACGAAGGCCTCGACGTCGACAGGATCCACGGATATCCGCGCGGCAGCGCCTCCGCGATCCGCAGGATCGCTTCCTGAAGCACGAACAACGCCCCCTTCAGCGGCAGCGCGGCTTCGGGGGAAACCACGCCGAGCAGAATCGCCGCGAACCCCGCGTCGATCATCAGCGTCACCGGCAGCGACAACGCCAGTGTGTTCAGCGGTCCGGCCCACTGAATCTGGTGAAAGTGCCACGCCACCAGCGGCGCCGTCGCCGCCCACGCCGAAACCGACACCGCGATCGACAATCCGATCCCCCGACCCGCCCGCCGAGGCAGCCCCCCCGCCGCGTCCCGCAACGGTGACGCCAGGCGCCACACCGGCAGCGGACCGATGTCCTTCGGCGCCGCCACGGGACGATCGATCGCCGCCAGCCGGCGCCGCAGTTCCGCCGCCAGCGGACCGTGACGCCGATCCTCAACCCACCGCACGAACTCCCGCCACGCGCTCGACGCCGCAGGCGTCAGCGTCACGATCCCCAACGCCGCCGCAAACGACAACTGAAACGCCGCAGAAAACGCATACCCCGGCCGGATCAGCAGCAGTAAGAAACACGCCAGCGCCAGAAGGTTCACCGGACGCACCGCCCGACCGATCCCGAATCCGAGGCTCACCAGCCCGCACACCACCACCGCGCGCAGGATCGGCGCACTCGGCTCCGCCGCGCCCGCGTACACCGCCGTCGCCGCGAACGTCAGCCCCGCCGCCGCCCGGCGCTGAAACCCCAGCAGCCTCGCCGCAAACCACGCCCCCCACGCAATCGCCACCACCTGCGCCCCGCTCACCGCCAGAAGATGCGAAACCCCTAACTCCGTGAAAAGCCGGTCGATCCGCCTGTCCAGCGTCGCTCGATGACCCAGCACCATCGTTTCCAGCAACCCGCGCGTCCCCTCCGTAACATCAGGCCAGTCCTCCGTCAGCAGTCGTCGGAACCACGCGCGAAGGTGCTCAAGCCCGAGCGCCCGGGTTGACCAGGCCGCACCTTCAACCAACCGGATGTTCGTTGCGTATTCGCATGAAAGCCCCGCCCCGATCCCCTCGCCGCGATAATGCGCCGCCGCGTCGAATCCGCCCGGGTTGGACGCGGACCGGAACGCATACAAGCGCCCGAAGGCTTCGACCTCGTCCCCCGGACGCAGATCCAGCAGAGGCTCGTCGCACGTCACACGCACCAGTCCGCTGGTCCGGACCCATCCCTGAAAGCGTTCGATCTGCCGAACATCCAGCATCAACGCTCCGCGCCGCTCCGCCGGCAGGTAACGATCAAACGCAAACGCCCGAGGCGTCGAGGTCGGCGTGACTTTCACCACCGTGCCGCGCACGCGCGCCAGGCAGAAAGGCGTCTCCGCATACAAGCCGATCCCGGTGGCTAACCGGCGCGCCGCGATCCGCTCCAACGCGAGTCCGCCCCCCGCACACCCGGCCGCCACCAGCAGCGCCGCCGCCCAGATATTCCTGCGCAACGCCGCGGCGCCGGCCCAGCCCCCGACCAGCACAAGAACCCCCGCGCCGACGGCAAGGGCAACGTTCTCCACGCCTGACGCAGGCAGTCCCCCAGTCCCGTCGCCCAGCCTCGAACCCAGCGCGATCCCCACAATCAATCCCGTCGCGGGATAAACAAACGGCGCGCGCCGCCATCCTTCTTCCAGGACGCTGACAAACCGGCTTGTGAGCCGGAACACGGTTTGTTGCAGCCCTCCCGCCACGCACCACCGTCATACCGCGACGCATTCGCGCTGAAAACAAGCCGAGGCCTTGAAAAAACTCTAGCAGCCCGTTGAAAAAGGGGTGCGCCTCCCTCCGGGAGGCGAATTTCATCCGGAAAAACAGGCATCACAAAAACCGATCCTGGGTTCTTCAACGAGCTGCTAGGCGGAGCCGCGCCCCCCCCGATCGACCGCTGTCGTGCCACCCCGGACCGCTTCGACCGTCCGACCTCGCCGTTTCCGAGGTCTCAAATCCGCCGGATCAGACGGGTTCGCGGGCCGCGCGCGATTGAACGACGCCCTGTCTTCTTTGCGTTCTTGAACGTATCGGCAACGCAGCACTCTCCGGGCGGTCTCAAAACAAATAATGACGGCGGGGACGCGCGACACAGCTTCGTCGCACGCCCCCGCCGCCGGTTTCGACGCGGAGCGCCGCCAAGGTCTTAAAACTTCACCGTCGCCGCCACAAAGAGGAAATCACTGTCCTCCGCCGGACCCGTGTTCCCGATGAAGCTCCCCGGGAAAAAGTGCGCATACCCGATCTCAAGCTCCGACTTCGGACACATCTTGTACTTCATCACCAGGTCCACCGTCTGACCCACGCAGTCTCCGCTGCGTCCGGTCGGATCAATGCGCCCCCCCCAGTTCGAGCGGTCTTCGTCCCGGGCCAGCCAGTACGCACGGTAGTACCCGTTGAACTCGATCTTCTCGTGCGGTTTCAATTGCAGCCGCAGGTTCGGATTGATGATGTTCTCCAGCCGCTGGATGTTGAAGTACCCGTAACCCGTCGAGTCGCTGAACATCGGGTCGAAGCGCTCGGCGAGGTGATCCGTCGCATCCTGGTCGCCCGTCGCGTAGTTGCACAGGACCGCCAGCCGCGGCTTCCACGCATGATCGAACGTGTACCCCAGTTCCGCATGCGTCGCGTACGCCCGGCGGGTGTTGTCCCCGTCGTTGCCGAACTGCCAGTTGAAGTCCACATCGTAATCGAACCCGGTCTTGCCGATCGGTCCGAACACGTGCGTGCCGATCGAATGCACCTCCCGGTCCAGCAGCGCCCGGTCCTTCCGGTCTTCGTCCAGCACGAAGTAGAACGTCTCGATCGTCGCCACGTCCGACCACCCCCGCCACGTGTGTACGAATCCGTATAACCACCGCTCCTCATCCGGACGATCCGGCTCGCGGAGCAGCCGCTCGACCGGCATCACGGCCACCACGTCCACCTGCCAGTCATTCTTCTGCTGCCCGAGCGTCAGGCGGAACCCGTCGAACGCGTTCGTCGTGTTCCGGAACCCGTTGCGCGCCACCTGCCGCCGGTTCGCCAGGTCGAACGCCTGCCGCCCGACGCGGAAGCTCAGCGGACGGTCCGGACCGAGCGCATCCTTGAAATACAGCTCCCCGAAAGCCTGAAGCACGTCGTACTGATCCACATCGCTGACGTTCTCAGGGAAATCCGCCTGAAACTGCCGCGAGTCCTGAAACTCGAAGCCGAACCGCAGCGGATCGAAGATGTCCCGGATCCCGATGTACACGTCCGTCCGCAGCAGGAACTGGTGCTCGTCCTCGAGGGCATTGCGGTAGTCGTCATCCCGGTACTCGAAGCGCGTCCGGTGTTCGAGACCGAACTCCAGCCACGTCAGATCCTCCGTCCCCGGCAGCCCGAACTTGTCGAACGTCTGCACGTACGACGGCGGCTGGGGTCGATGATTCACCCCGTCGGCCTTGGACGCCCTGAAGTAATTTTTCTCCTCCGGTTTCTTCGCTTCCGCGGTCGCTGCGGCCTCCGCGCCGCCTTCCGCTTTGTCGCCGTCTCCGGTTTGCGGCTCCGCCGCGGGAGCGTCGGCGGGCGTCTCGGCTTTCGGCGGCGTCTGTCCGGCAGACGCCTCCGGCGGCGGCGAACTCTCTTGCGCCCTCGCCGCTCCGATCCGGAACGCGAAAAGGCAAATCATCGCCGCTTGTGCAATCCACGGGCGCCATCCCGCCCTCACCGCTCTGCGTTGGGTCATGCGATTGTTCTCCGAGTCGACGTGTCGCTGTATCCCTTCGGCCCGCGCTGTCTCCGTGGCGCAAGAACCGAACCCGGAAAGTCCGCCGCATCACTCAAAGATGCGCTCCAGCGCCGTCACCACCAGTCCGTTGACCCCGTCCTCGATCCCCGAAGTAATCCCGTCCCGCAGTGCGTCCCGACAACCCGAAACCGACGCCGCCGCGAACACCGCCAACATCACAACCATCGCTCGACGGACGAAACCCTGCTTCGACATGAACGTTTCTCCTGAATCAATTCCACGAAACGATGCTCCGCAGCGAACTCCCGCTGATCGGAGCAAAAATCCGCTTTGTCGACTGTCCGCTCAGCTCCGGTCCGCCGCGCCTCGGCCCGAACCTCCGCGCGGATTCGCGCGGCAAACTGTGACGACAGGAACTTTGTCGTATCTCGCACGCCGACCGCACCAAACTAAATCGTGACGGGCGAGCCTCGCATTCGCTACTAAGTCGCGGACTCGGGAACCAGCAACGCAATGACTTCGCAGTCACAGTACGCGCCTCGCCCCACCGCCGCCAGACAGAACTCCTCAATCCGAGCCTTTGACCAGCTTGCTCCCGCCAGTACGCGGCGCGTCTCCTCAAAGGAGCCGCTGCATGACTCGCCCGCGTCATTCCCCAGCGCTTCCTTGATCTTCCCGGCCAACCCGGATTTCATCGCCGACACCATCAACGACTCCGCCTTCTTCGCGACATCGTCCGACCGCGGCATCCGCAGGTAGTCGTCGATCTCCTCGCCGGGAGTCAGCTCGAACCAGATCAGACCGTGGAAATCCCGCTCAAACGTCTCGGCGGGAATGTTGCTCACCACCACGCGGAAACGCTGCTCCGCGAGAAGCCCCGCGAACCCTCCCCAGCGCACGACCGCCACCGGACGCTTCCACCGCGCAGGCGGGGTTACTTCCACCTCCACCCCCGGAAGCTTCGGCGCAAGGATCTCCTTCAGAAGCTTTTGCAGCCGCTCCAACTGACTGCGGGCTGTCATCCCCCGACTGTCGCCTTTTATTTCAGAGTGTCAAGCCGACACTTCCTCTTTGCAGGAGGGCTGCGGGCCCGACAAAGAGACTCCCGACGCCCCGCGACCACCGCTCCACCGACATTCATCCCGATCCCCAGCTTCCCACCCTCAGGTTGTCGACCCCCGCCGCAGCTTGCCGCGGATTGCCTGTCGCAGCACAACAAGGTAGGCCTCGCCTCGTCGTGGATATCCTGGATGTCATCGGCGGAACGTCGCTCGTTCAGCTTCGTCGCGTCGTCCCGGCCGGATGCGCCGGCGTGTTCGTGAAGCTGGAGGAGAAGAACCCCACCGGAAGCATGAAGGACCGGATGGCGCAGGCGGTCATCCCCCGCGCCGAGGCTGACGGACGGCTTGCCCCCGGCGACACCGTCGTCGAATACACCGGCGGGAGCACCGGCGCCTCGCTCGCCCTGGTCTGCGCGATGAAGGGCTACCGCATCCGGATCGTGACCTCGGACGCTTTCAGCCGGGAGAAGCTGGATCACATGACCGCGCTCGGGGCCGAACTGACCTTTGTCCCCAGCGAAGGCGGCCGCACGACGAAAAAGCTCATCTTCGACATGATCGAGACCGCCCGGACCCTCAGCCGCGAACCGCGCACGTACTGGACCGACCAGCTCAACAACCTCGACAGCGTTGCCGGGGATCACGCGCTCGGCGAGGAACTCTGGCGGCAGACCGACGGCGCCGTGGATGCGTTCGTTCACACCGTCGGAACCGCCGCATCCTCGCGCGGCGTCGCCACCGCCTTGAAAAAGCACAAAGCTCACGTGCGGGTCGTGGCGGTGGAACCGGCTGAGTCGGCGGTGCTGAGCGGCCGTCCGGCGGGCCCGCACAAGATCGAGGCGTGGGCATCGGCTACGTCCCGCCGCTGTGGGTGCCGGAACTGGTGGATGAAGTCCTCGCGATCCCTACGAATGACGCGAAGGTGATGGCGCGGCGACCGGCGCGAGAGGAAGGCCTCTTCGGCGGCACGTCGTCCGGAGCGAACGTCCTGGCGGCGATCGAGACGGCCCGCCGCCTCGCCCCGCAGGGCACGGTCGTCACCCTCCTGCCGGATTCCGGGCTTAAGTACCTCAGCACGGGCGTTTACCGCTCGGGCTGACCCGCCGTTGCAGGTCTGAATGCTCCCGGAACCGGCGACCAGGTAAGCGCTGCTTCAAAACCGAACCCCACATGCAAGGAGGTGCTCTTCTTTCACCTTGTCCAGAGGGTTTTGAGGCCGCGTCCCAGGCCCGAACCCCCGCTTCCCGACCCTTGACCTCGCTACGCAGCATCAAGGACAGGTGGGCGCGGATCGGTTAGGCGGTCGAGTCTTGCGGTTGCGGCTTCGGTTCTTACAGGCGCGGGGAACTACGCCGCCTCGATCCCGGCCATGAGGCGCAGGAGGCGGTCCTGGGTGGCGTCGGCGCGGGGGAGTTCACCGACGAGGCGGCCTCGGGCGAGAACGAGGACGCGGCTGCTGAGGTTCAGGAGTTCGGGAAGCTCGGAGCTGATGAGCAGGACGGCCTTGCCAGAGGCGGCGAGGTCGTCGATCAAGGCGTGGATCTCGGCCTTGGCGCCGACGTCCACGCCGCGCGTCGGCTCGTCGAGGATGAGCACGTCGCACCGGCGGGCGAGCCAGCGGGCCAGCGCGATCTTCTGCTGGTTGCCGCCCGAAAGCGACGCCACCGGCGCGTCGATCCCCGGGGCGGCGACGCGCATTTTGTCGAAATACTCGCGGGCGACGGCGCGCTCCGCCCGACGATCGACGAAAATCCAACGGCGCAGGCGGTCCAGCAGGGGCAGCGAGAGGTTCTCCTTGCACGACATCGATATGACCAGCGCCTGACGTTTGCGGTCCTCCGGGAGCAGGCCGATGCCGCGGCGGATCGCATCGCCCGGACCGCGGACGCGCAGCGGCTGACCGTCGAGCAGGATTTCGCCTGAGTCGTAGCGGTCGACGCCGAAGACGGCGCGGGCGATCTCGCTGCGCCCCGCGCCGACCAGCCCCGCCAGTCCGACGATCTCGCCGGCGTGAACGTCGAACGTGATGTCGTGAAACCGGCCGGCGGCGGCGAGCGAGCGCAGGGACAGACGGACCGGACCGCGCGCGACGGAGGCATGATGAGGAAAATACTCTCCGACGGGCCGGCCGATCATGAGGCGGACGAGATCGTCCGTGCTCGCGTCGGCGATCGACCGGGTCTCGACGTGTTTACCGTCGCGCAGGACGGTGACGCGGTCGCAGAGGCGCTGAATCTCGTCGAGGCGGTGGGAGACGTAGATCAACGTGACGCCTTCGCGGCGCAGGCGGGCGATGATGTCGAAGAGACGCCGCGACTCGCCCTCGGTCAGCGAACTGGTCGGCTCGTCCATGATGATGAGGCTCGCCTTCCGCCCGACCGCGACGGCGATCTGCACAAGCTGCTCCTGCCCGGTGGACAGACGGCTCATCGGCGTGCGCGGATCAACGTCGAGACCGACTTCGGCGAGCAGCGCCGTCGCGCGTCGGTTCAGTTCGCCGCGTCGAACGAATCCCCAGCGGGCGGGCAATTCGCCGAGAAAAAGATTCTCCGCGACGGACAGGTTCGGGCAGGTGGCCAGCTCCTGATGCACGATGCGGACGCCGGCGCGGGCCGCGTCGAGCGGCGAGCGGAACGCAACCGCCCGACCGTC
>BOJX01000096.1 GCA_016860685.1 Planctomycetota bacterium | reverse complement strand
CGCGAAGGGAGCGTGAGGCGATGCCGGTCGTGTCGATCAACGTCGGTCCGAAGCGTGTCCACCTGACGGCGTACTGCCCGGACGACGAGCTCGGGCTGCTCGCCTCCGACTACGTCCTGGCCCGCGCTACCGAACTGCTGAACGGCACGACTGAAGCCGAGCTTCGGCGGTGGCTGATTGAACGTGACCCAGCCATCGCGGCACTGTTCGCCAAGCTCGATGCCGGCTGGAAGCTGCCGAAGAACGGCGATTTGACCGTGGACCCCAGCAACGCGCCGGCCGAAGCGCGGATCGTGCGACACCTGATGCGGGAACAGATGGAACAGTGCGGCCGATGAACCGGCTGTCGGAGCGCAAGGAGGCGCAGCTATGACGAGCGTGTTTGAGATCACAGGGTGGCACCAAGTCGCATCGTTCTTCGTGTGGACGCTCGCGGTCTGCGCGCTGGCGAAGGCGATTTTCGGATCGTTCCCGGCGGCGGAACTGCAATACCGGCTCGCGCTGCGGGACAACCCCCGCCGCCAGCGGCTCAACCGCCTTAACTGGGAGGTCGCCAACCGCACGAAGTGGGACGAGGATGTCGCCCGCGGCTCGCAGCACGCCGCCGCCGTCCCGCTCACCGAACCCGAGCTCGACGCCCGCCGCGCCGAGCTCCGGCGCCTGTCGAGCACGTCCCTACCCTGGCGGGCGCTGCAATACCTCCTCGGCTGCTGGGCCTGCCAGACGTTCTGGACGGCCGCCCTGATCTACGCCGTCACGGCCGGCGTGACCGCCCCGGCGGCCTGGCTGTTCTCCGCGGCGGCATACTCCGGTGCCGCGGTGTTACTGGCCGCCCTCCACGGCGCGCCGCCGCCGGTCCGCGCCGCCGATCCGCCCGCCGGTCGTGCCGGCTGCAAGGGTTGCGGGAAGTAGTCTCGTGTATCGTGGGCCGACAGTCGTGCGGATCGCGGGCGAGTCGGACGCGCTTAAGGGGCAAGCAAACGCTCGATCTGCGCCGCCCGTCTGCGGATCGTCCCCATCGAAACGCCGAAGAGTGCCTCGACCTCGCGGTTGAGCAGCCCGGGTACGCCACAGGCTCGCCGGTCCCGGTTGGCCAAGCCGTAGATGATCCCGGCCGCCCAGCCTTCGGGCTTTCCCGGAAGCGGTTTCTCGCAAGCTATCAACAACCGAAGCGCCTTCAGCGCGCGGCGCTTCGTCACCGCGTCAGGGTGTTCGCCAAAGAAGCGTTCCAGACTCTCCCGGCAGGCCCGCTCGCCGATTTCGTTCGACACCGCCATTGTCATGCTCCACCGGAACGTTTTACTCGCGACGCTGTCCTCGCCAAACCAGCTGGTGCCCTGCTTCGCGCTTGGGTACGCGCTCGCGCGGTTTCATCCCAGTGATTCTCAGCCGCCCCTCCTTGACCCACTTCGCGATCCATGCCTTGAGGTCGCTGTCCCAAACGAGTGGGTGCGACAATGCCGTGATCCACGCCTCGTCATACACAACAACACGCCGGGTTACCAGAAGTTGCTCGACGTCCACTCTCGCCGCGGTCAGATGTCGCCCGCGCAGCGCGTCGTAATGCCGCGTGTCGTGCATCTGTTCCGCGCCGAGCAACTCAAGTTGGCCGGTTCGGTGCACGCGCCCCCGCTTCTGCACCTCTCCGCGAGCTTTCTCCATCACCTCCATCGCCTTCTTCTCGACCTGCTTGAATGCTTCCACGCCTTTCGCGTTTCGCGTTGCGTAGAGCAAGTGGAAGTGGGTCCGATCGTTCTCGGGATGGAGTACGATTGCGGGGCACACATAGTCGTACCCACCCGTGTCACGGATCGCATCACAATAGCAGCGGACAAGCTCATCCTCGCGGTCCTGTCCCGCCAACCTAACAATCCGGGCACGGTAGTCGATCGGGCCAAACAGGCGGTCAAAGCTCTGCTGGATGGCAGGGTCCGAGTGCTCCGCGAAACGCAAGATATGCCCCGTCATGAAGTTGACCAGCACCTCGCCAGGCCGAAGCTTCAGCAGCGGCTCAATTACGTCAAGTCCGAAACCAGTCCATCCGGTTGGGTCGACGAAGACGAATGGGAACGCATCATTCTGACGCCTGGCCACGAACGCGACGATGTCATCGACGGACTGTTCCAACGTGGCGTGCTTCGTGGCGATCTCGGCATCACGTACGTCCTTCGCAAACTCACTCAGCCTGGCGAACGCGGCGGCGTCCTTCTCCAGGAAGAAACACCGCAACTCCAGCGGGGGACGGCCGCGCGCCAGCTTCAGATCCGCGAGGTTCGTGCGCGCGGCCCGCAACTGGGCTAGTGCCAAAGCGAACGAGCTGTCTTCCAGGTGCTCCGACCGTGCATTCCACGGCCCCGCAAAGCAATCGACGTACGTGATTGCGTCCCAGGCGCTTCCGACGATGTGGGCAAACCGCTCGAGGTAATGCTCCAGGATAAAGTGCTTAACAAGCGTCTGCTCGCGGTCCGCGTACAGGTCGCCTTCATTCATCGCGCCGCTCCGGCGTCGAGGATCGGCAGCGATGCGATGGCCTTCTGCCGCGCAGCGAGCGGCACGACCATGCGGTGAACCGGCGGCGGCATGTCGTCGTGCGTCCGACCGTCGAGCTCGCGGCCCGTTTCACACTTGCGCACGCCGCCCCACTGCTTGAAGAAAAACCGAACCTTGGCGCGTCGACATTGGTCACGGATGGCAGCAACCCACTCTCGCTTCATCGGCCGCGCGCCGGCGCCGCTCTCGCCGCCAACGATGACCCAGTCGATGTCGCGCAGGTCGATCCTCCCGAGATCTTCAAGCAGCGGCTCGATGGACAGGAACCGAACGGCAGCCGGCGCTGCGCGCAGATGCTCGATCCGCGGTAGGCCGTGTTTGCGGTTCTCCACGCTGACACCCCACCAGATGTGCGGCAGGTCGGCGGCGTGGCGCAGCTTGGTCCGAAGCAGATCACTCAGCCGCTCCGACCGCTTCGTCAACACCTGGTAGGTGTGCCAATTCGCCGCTTCCATGACCCCGACGCACGCGGCGATGTACTCGTCCGGCACATTGACGTGGAAGAGGTCGCTCATCGAATTGACGAAGATCATGCGCGACTTGGTCCAGCGCAGCGGTTCGCCGAGCTTCTCCGGCACGAGGCGTAGATCGAACCCCTGTTCGTACGGATGTCCGGGCACGCCGCGGAAACGCTCGGCGAACGTCTCCGCGTAGCAGTGGGCGCAGCCGGGGCTGACTTTCGTGCAGCCCCGCACGGGGTTCCACGTCGCATCGGTCCACTCGATTCTTGAACTGCCGCTCATCGTCAGAACCCTAACATAATGCTAACACGCCCACGGTGCCTTCGCAACCGGGCGTCCGATCAGATTTTCGATGCCATCCCGGGCTATTATCCGCCTCCGGTGGCGCGGCCGCCCTGGCCGAAAACCTCGCGGTATTGCGCGATACGGTCGCCGAGATCCTCGTCGTGGCGCACGACGATCACGCGGTAACCCCGGTCGCCCAGAAGGCGACGCATCTCGTGATCGCGGGACGCCTGTGCCGGCTCATCGTGGACTGAACCATCGCAGAAGACGAGAACGTTCGGGTTGTACGCGAAGTCCGCAATACACGGAACCCCCGGAACGGCCTTCTGCGCCTCGTCGGGGAGGCGATGGTGGTCCGCAGCAAGGGCGTCCAAGAATCGTCGCTCGAGTGGAGATCGTGAGTCGGTAAGCGAACGCAGCCACTCGAGATGGGCCGCCCAGTCGCGCCCACCGATGCGTGGAAGCACGTCGCTGGCCAGGAGATCAAGCAGCGCTTGCCGAATTCGGCGCCTGTCGAGCAGCAGCGCTTCGTGCTGGTTGTTGAAAGTCAGCAGGCACTCGTAGCAGGCGGCCTGACATTCCGCCTTAAGGTCATTGCCCTGCTCGTCGAAATGACAGCAGCTCAGTGCAGCGCGCGCGATTCTGGCTAGCGCGTCAGCCTCTTCGACGAGCCTACGAAGCACGCCGACACCGCCTTCAGCCGCTTCGTAACACAGGATCGCCCGGTGTTCACCGGCACCAATCCGCTCGGCGGAGAGCTCGGACTCCTCTAGCTGGAACGCATGTTCGCAGCCTCGCTGAAGGGCGTACTGAAGCGAGGCCTCCAATGCCGGATCATTCTGGAGCTGCGGGCTCACGAATCGAACCAAGAGCGCGTTCTGGGTGTGTTGCACCCCGAGGCGCACGTTCTCCATCCGTCGAGGTCGCGGCGGGTTCTGGTTCGCTGGTGGGGCTCCGACGAACACGTCGCCGCTCTCAAAATCAACGAGGAAACCCGGACGATCTGCCGCCCGGGAACCGTGGTTGATCCGAAGCAGCGAGGTCGCCGGGGCGTAAACGAGGCGGAGCAGCGCGGTCCCATTGCAGTTTACGTCCGCCTCTTGAACGCGCTGAGTGCTGCCCTCTTGTGCGAACTGGAAGCACGTTTCCAGCTCGTATCCGCGCCGGCGCCGCTCTTCCTCATCACAGGTGATCCGCTCCCGGCGGCGGACCCGCACGTTGGGCATTTCGAGCAGCGCCGCGAGCAGACTGTTCTGTCCGTCGAACCGTGTGTTGCATGCTGGACATAGGTCGAGCGACGCGTCGCAGAACGCGCCGCACGTGCGGCAGAGGCGCTTCTGCGTGCGTCGCTCGTCCAGGCCGCCCGGAGGTGCCTGGAAACTGACCACCTCCCACTTGGCCCCCTCGTGATAAAGGACATTTCCGGGCGCAAACTCGCGAAGTGCGAGGAAACGGGGTCGTCCAATGAACTCGCCGTTGTTGCGCGGCACCCAGGCTCGCACCGGAAGCGCCGGGAAGTTGTAGCCCGGAAGGAATCCCTCGCTGGCGAGGTATCGGTACGGATAGAAGTCGCCCTCTTCACGACTCGTGTTGATCTGGAGCAGCAGATTCCGCTGCCGAAGTGCTTCCTGCTGCCGAGTCGAGGCAACGGCCTGATCGTCGGGACGCCGCGCCCGCAAGAGCGCCTGCTGAGCATCCAGCAATTGGCGCGTGGCAGCCTGGTACAGCTCGCGCCACCGGTCGAACGCGCGATCGAATTGGTCTGGCGCTTCCCGGACGATTCGTTCGATCCAATCATCGCTGAACCACGCCGCTGACGTCAGCACCGCTTGGTCGGCAGAGAGAACCGTTCGAATCCTGTCTCCTACTTCCCGTCGAGCTGGCTCGCCGAGTTGAATCTGTCCGGCCGCGTTCGTCTTAAGCGACAGGGCGTCGAGATCGATGTCGATAACTTCCTCGATCGACTGCCCCAATGACAGCCGCACCTGCGACAGCCAGATCGCGTGGGCGTGCGCTGCAACGAGGGCCTCGTTCGCGAGATCGAGGCGTGGAGGACGTACGCTTCCAGCCACCATGTCCTCGCGGCAGCGGAAGAAGTACTGGTCGTGGCTGTTGAGCGCGCCGCAGTAAGTGACGATCAGCCCCGGCTGCCCCTGCCGTCCGGCGCGGCCGCTTCGCTGGGCGTAGTTGGCCGGCGTCGGCGGTACGTTCCGCAAGTGCACGAGATCGAGGTCGGCGATGTCGACGCCGAGTTCCATCGTGGGCGAGCACACGAGGTACGGCAACCGACGCCCGAGCTCAGTTTCCTTACGCGTGTCCGCTTCATCCCAGCGGAAACGCCGTTCTCGCCGCTCTCGCTCTCCCGGCTCCACGACCTGGGCCGTGTGCTCACGCGCTTCCAATGCTGCAAGCGCGGCCGAGCTCTCACGATAGAACCGTAGGAAGAATTGATTCACCGGCGGTGCAGCGGTCGCGTACCCGGCTCTGGCGGCACGACGCGAGTAGATCGGGTCGGGCGGAGGAGGAGTGCCGTCTCCCAGCCGCCACAGCAGGCAGCTCGCGTCCAGTTGATAGAGCTGATGATCGTCGATGGCCTCGCGCGCAAGGAACCCCTGCGCGACAAGTAGATTCAGCAAGTCAGTGAGCAGGCGAGGATAGTCTGCCGTGCTCAGTTCGAGCCGCTGCCGGAGAAACCTCCCGAGCGTGCTCCTCTCGTTCAAGCTGAAGCCGTCCACTTGGCGCGCAGACTGACCGACGCGGACGAACCGATTCGCCGGTCGAAGCTCGTTGACATCCGGGTCCAAGCCCCAGAAGTCGTTTAGGTGCTGCTCGGCGCGACGCCGAATCTGCTGTTGCTGGGTCTCGTGCAAGCACCGACACGAGATCGCCAACTTGCGCCGGAAGTGGTCGAGGATCGCCTTGATCACGACCTCACGATCTTCAGCGGAAAGCGCCGCGAGCGCCGGCAGGGACTGCCAACGGCCAGCGTCGCTGCACAAGTCGGTGAGTCCGCGGTAAGCGACACGCAGCAGCCCGACGTGCTCCAGGTTCGGCTGCACCACGCGCCATCCGCGGCGAAGGTCTTCGTACAGGCGATACTCGGTGAGTTCGGTGAACGCACGCCATACGTCCCGTGCGGCCGGCGACTGCGGGTCGAGTTCGGGCGTGCGGGCGATGTCCGCAATGCCGAGCCCGCAGCAGTCCACGACCGATTCGGCCACACGATCAAAACGAAGTTCGGGGTGCTGCTGGAGCGCCGCGTGCAGCGCCGAGCGCAGCAACGCCATGTGCACGAAATCGTTGAAGTGCCCGGCTTGAAGCGACGCGTCCTGCCGGTTGTCTGTGAACGACAGCAGCTTGTCGCGCGCAGCCTGCGAGCGTGCGGCGTGCCGCAAGGCCGATGTCGCCAGAATCGTCGTCGCGCTGCTCCGCGCCTCGCTCGACAAACTGGCCAGCTTGCCGAAGTCGCGCTCGCGGGCGGTGTAGAACTCGCCGCAGTTTAGACAGAGCGAGAAGGGCGCATCCTGCCACCACATCTTCAGCGCCCCCTCGCGCGGATGCGTGTGGAAGTCGCCGTTCGCCTCGACCCAAACGGCCTCCGGTACGCGATCGCGCCAGGTCTGCTTCAGGCGACCGCGGGCGTCGCGCCATTCCTCTGGAATCTGGTCGTCGCTCCAGTCGTTTTCATGCCGCGCGAGCATCAAGTAGCCCGGCGACCCCGCGTCGCCCTCGATCTCGCCGCCAATCGGATGCGGCAGAAACCGGCGATCGCTTTGCAGCACGTGGTAGTAGTCCTGCCCGCACTGCCGGCAGAACTTGATCGGCACGTAGATGCGTCCGCCGCCGGCCTGGACCTGCCCATCGAGGGAAAACTCGCGGCATGGCTCACCGTCCGCGGGTTGAAGCGTCGCGAAGAGCGCCCGGCCCTGGCCGATGAACTGGTGCAGCTTGAATGCGAATCCCCGTCCCCCGTCGTCGCGCAACAGCTCCCCGCCGCGCGTGAGCAGGTCGCGCAGCCGATCCCGGCAGACCTCAAACTCCGCACCGCTTTCCTCGGCCAGGCGCCTCGCTGCGTCAGCCAGCGTCCGCGGCACGCGGCGCTTCAGTCCGCCCCCTTCCTCGGGTTCAACGCCGAATTCCGTCTCGGCCCAGCGCGCCAGCGCGTGCCGGCGAAACTCCTCTGGCGTCCTCGGCAGCGGTCCAGTGATCGCCGTGGCCAGCTCGGCCGCCGTTGGCGTTCCGCCTTCGGTATACGTGACCAGAGTCTCCTCAACCACCTGGTCCGAACTGAACGGACGGCCGAAGAGCCTCGCTGCGAACTCCGCCACGGTCGCCCGACGGGCGTCCGGAGACGCCCTGCGGTCGGCGACCATCGTGGCGCTCGTGCCGACATGCACCAGCCCGGGCGCCGCGCAGCGCTCCTTAATCCGGCGGATGAGCATGGCCACGTCCGCGCCCTGGCGGCCGCGATAGGTGTGCAGCTCGTCGAAAACGAGGAACCGCAGCCCACCGCCGGCGCGGTCGAGAAACCGCTGGTCATCCGGCCGCACGAGCAGCAGCTCGGCCATGACGTAATTTGTGAGCAGGATCTGCGGCGGGTGCTGCTGGAGCGCGACGCGCGCCTCGCCGGTGGTGTCGCCGGTGTACTTGGCGAAGCTAACCGGAAATCGGCCGCCCGTGTGCCGTTCGTACGTCTCCTTCAGCCGGTGGAGCGCCTGGAGCTGCGAGTTGACCAGCGCGTTCATCGGGTAGACGACGAGCGCCGCCACGCGATCGCCGGTGTTCGGCTGGCGCAGCAGGTTATCGACAATCGGCAGGAAGTACGTCAGGCTCTTGCCCGAGCCGGTGCCGCTGGTGACGACGTAGCTCTGCCCGGCCAGCGCGAGTTCCACCGCCTCGACCTGGTGCTGGTATAGCCGGAACGGATCGCCGTCCGGCGTGCGGAAGATCCGAGCCGTCTCGGCGTGCAGTCGGCCCTGGCCGGCGAGGTCGTCCACCGTCGCCGCTCGGGCGTACGAGGGGCTGACCTGAAGCAGGAAGTCCGGCCAAAGACGCGACTCCTCGTCGAGGGCCTGATCGACGAATGCCCTGGCCCGCTCGTCGGCGATCAGGAAGAAAGACCGGACAAAGTCGCGGTAGTCGGCCAGGACCGCAGCGTGAAGGTCGAAGATGCTCATGAACGCTTCTCCCGCTACACAATATCACGCGCTCCGCGACGTACCCGATGGCGGTCTCCGGCTGTATTGCTTCTCAAACTCGTCGAGGATGTTTGCGTTGTAGAACGTCTTCTTGGGGCTCTTCGGGTTGCCCGGGTCCAGCCGCCGCACATGCGCGAATCGCGAGTCCGATTCGAGCGGCTTCCTCACCTGATGGTACTTGGCGTCAACCTTGAAGTCCGAAAACGCCTGTCGGCACCTCGATGTCAATTCCGCGTAGTCCCATGGGTACCGTTCGCGCACCTGCGCCTCGGTGAGTCGCACCGCCGGGGCAGTTGGGTCGGTCGTAACTCTCATCGGGATGGCGTCGGCAGTCTTCGACCTGACGAACCGAACCTCGATATTCACTGCGACCGAATACGGCGAGGCGGGGTCGTCATCATTCTGACTCTGATCGTTGACGAACTTCAGGAACCGCTTCTCCTCGTTACTGAGTACAATGCCCTCCGACGATCGCGGTGGGGACACGAAAGCAAGTGGCATCAGATAGAAATTGAATCGCGAGAGCTTCGCCTTGAACCAATCCCGAACCGCGGAGCTGAAGTTCTTCACTGCCGCCGCGCCGATTTCCTGCAAGCGTTCGGCGAACTGAGGATTCTGGTGATAGAAGTGCACCGCTGAATCGCGGAACTCGCTCAGGATTCTCAGATTACGGCACGCCTGCTCGTTGAGCATCCCCAACTCGCGGAGCTTGCTCGCGAGATGGTCGAGGCTGTGGGTCATCGGGTTGCCGGCCGCCGTCTTCTTGATCCGCTTGCGTTTCGTGCCGCCTCCCTGACGCACGTACAGTGAGGACACGCGATTGCGATGATCAGCGAGCCACTTTGCCTTCAGCAAAAGCTCCCAGGCATTCGTCGCCAGGATTGTGAATGACTCAGCGCGGTACGGGAAATCAGGCTTGTTATAGATCTCGATCGCCGCGACCATCGCGGCAATCGCGCGGTCGAGGAACTCACGACTACGAGCCTTCATCGCGCAAGCCTCAGATTCAGGTCCAACAGCCGCCGCAGAATCTCCCGCCGGGAAACACGGCTGATCGTGAAGCGCGGCTGGCCGCGGTCGTTTTGGTAGAAGCCGTGGTGGAGGTCCAGATCGTCCCAGGCGTAGCAGGCGAGGATGGCCCGGTCCATCTCGGCGTGGAGCTCCCGCAGGCGGACGATGTAGGCATCGGTGCAGGCGGGGTCGTGGAAGAGGTTGTAGGTCTTGGTGAGTCCGAGGTTGCGGGCGAGCATGATCTGGCGGCGGTGCTCGTGGTACTCCCCGCCTACTTGCGCCGCCCGCTGGAGCGCCTCCGGCATATCCTCCGCTCGCTGCTCGCCGCTCGCTGCTCGCTGGTACTCCGGCGGTGGAAACGGGAAGGTGTCGAAGCAGTCGGTGGGAGCGTAATTGATGTCGGTTCGCAAGGTTGACGTGAAGCGTCGCAGCCATGTTTCGTGCAGGCTCGATTGCAACAGGGCGAAGTGGTAGTCGTCATCGAATGCGAAGACGATTGTCTTCTCGTTGTACACCCACCCATTTTGCACAAATATCACAGCGTGCATTTCGGCAATCCGGCTCCGCGCCAGCACCCGGTTCAGGGGGGCGATGGCGCGGCGCATGCCCACGCGGTAAGCAGCGAACTGCCACCAGTATTGCCGATTACGGGCGTCGCCCGGTCCTCGCAGGCGCTCGCGCTCGGCCCTCACCCGCTCCTCCACGATGCGCAGGAGGTCGGGGTACTCCTGCGCCCGCTCCAGCGGCCAGTCGTGGAAGCAGATGACCCAGCGGGTGGGCTGCTGCTCGGGATGGCTGTTGAGATCCTCGCCGTTCAGGTAGGGGAAGAGGCAATCGGCGTTGCGGGGGTCTTTGGCGAGGAGCGCCTCTGCTTGCGCCGGCTCCAGCACGAAGCCGATGCCGCGCACGTAATCCCCGATAAACGCCTTCCCCTCGTTTTGGGCCAGGCGCTTGGGTTCGGCTTCGGGTTCGGCGTCGAGGCGCGAGGAGATGAAGGGAACCGAAACGCCGTCCAGGAGCGGCGCCGGAGGGACGCGCTCCGTCGCGTCCCGATCGGCGGCCCCGACGGCGCGGAGCCCTCCGGGGGAAACGCACTGCGTCGCGTCCCGATGCGCGGGAACGGAGGGACGCGCTCCGTCGTGTCCCAATCTCGGCCCCGACGGAGCGGGGCTTTCCGCCCTGGCGACGGCGACGAGGTTCACCTCGACGTTGGCCCGCCCCGGCCACTTCACGAAGCGCTGCGCGAAGACGATCACCCCATTCGAGCGGGCGATACGGGCCAGGCCGGATTCGCGCGTATCGCCCTGACCGATGGTGTTCGTGGCGATCATGCCGAAGCGGCCGGCCCGTTTGACCGACTCGAACGCCCGACGGAAGAACGCCGCGCAGAGATCGGCCGTGCCGGTGAACGGGTCGAAGACGCTCGTGAGCCAGTTGCGGTACTTGTCGCCGAACGCGCCGCTGATGCGCAGGCCGCCCATGAAGGGCGGGTTGCCAAGGATCACGTCGAACCCGCCGGCGGCGAAGACGTCGGGGAAGGCCAGCGGCCAGTGAAAGAAGCGGCGCTCCAGCCCGGCCTGAAAGACGAAGCCGTCCAGCCGGGGGTCATGAAGCTCGCCATCCGTCAACGCCGTGCGAACATGGCTCGTCGTCAGCGGTTGGCGGGCAGGTGTCGGGAACGGCTGAAAGAAAGCCGCCGTCCAGACGTCGCACGCCGCTTTCAGCCGGCGGAACTCCGGCCTGGCCTCCACCGCGCGGCAAGCGTCGGCCTTGGCACGAACCTGTTCGATGGTATCTTCCGGCAGGCGGTCCAGCTCGGCCAAGCGTGCGCCCAGGTTGGCCAGTTGATCGGCGAAGGGGACGTTCAGCAGCGAGTGACGGCGTTCTTCCGCGTTCCGTCGCCTGGCTTCGCGGGCGGCGGTGCGGTCATCGCTGCCGACCGGCTTGAAGGCCTCGTCCGGGACGCCGTCCGCGAGTGTCTGGAGGTCAAAGACACCTACGAGCGAATCGCCGCAGCGGATGCGGTGGTCCAGGAATGTCAGCGGTTTTCCGCTCTCGTGGCACTCCAGCCATAAGGCGACCCGGCACAGCTCCACGGCCAGCGGATTCTTGTCGACGCCGTGGATGCAGTGTGTGACCACGTCGCGGATGGCTTCGCGGACGCGTTCGGGGGCGGGCTCGTCCTCACCGGTACGCACACGGGCGAGTTCCTTGCCGAGCCGCCGGGCGGCGGCGAGCAGAAAGTGGCCGGAGCCGCAGGCCGGATCGCAGACCTTCAGGGCCAGAATCGCCGCTTCCTTCTGACGTGGCGTGTTCGCGGCGCGAAGCCGATCGGCGAGTACCGGTTCGAGCGTATGCTGAATCAGGGGCGCGACGAGCTCGGGTGGGGTGTAATGCGAACCGGTAGACCGGCGTTCGCGCCCCTCAACCACGAGGTCGAACATCAACCGGCCAGCTGCGTCGCGCTGCACGGCCGGATGGAATTCGAGCAAGCTCTCATAGACCGAGCCAAGCTCCTCGACATCGAGCGCCGCGTAGTTCACCCGCTGCCAGCTCGCACCGCGCGCCGCTTCATACTTGGCGAGATAGAAGAAGGCGTCGAGCAGGTCGAAGTTCGAGATCAAGGCGCTGTCGAGCGGCTGGCCGGCAAAGAGCTCGCCGTTGAGCACCGGCAGACCCAGTGCAGCGGCCATCGGCTGGTCGTTGAACAGGGGCTGCCGCGTGTCGTTGTTCAGCAGGTACCAGAGCACGCGCAGCGACTGCCAGAGGTCGTCGTGGTCCGTGAATGAGGCCCGGTTATCGAGGAGGCGGCGCAGGCGGGCAACGCCGTAGTGCTCCCGGTACAGCGGATCGGTGCTAAGTAGGCCGCGATCCTCG
>BOJX01000095.1 GCA_016860685.1 Planctomycetota bacterium | reverse complement strand
GCGCGCCGGGTGGTTTTTTCCTCGGCTCGCACGGAAACGCGCCCGGAGGCGTCATACGTGAACGTCACATCGACCTCCGCGCCGGCAGGAAGCCCGTCCGGCAAGCCGTCGATGACGCAGACCCCGATCTCGACGGACTCCCGGATGTCACGGGTCTCGCCTTCGACGATCGGGATGCGGATGCGCCGCTGATTCGGTCCGTGCGTGACGAAACGTCGAGTGTTGCACGCGGGCAGGCGCGTGTTACGGGGGATGACGATCGCATTGACCAGCTTGTCATACCGAGGGGAGCGCACAATGACGCCGAGACTTCGGGAGTTGACCTGCGACAGGCGGATGTCGGCGGCGGCCGCCTCGAAGGCGGGGGTGAAGGCGGGCGCGTTCACCGGAGCGGCATCGGCATCGCGGGTGTCGGCGGCGGGGGTTGAGGACGGCGGGGCGTCGCCCTGCACGCGCAGGATCGCGGCGTAGACGGCGGCGCCTTGCGCGACGGCGAGGTCCGGCTGAAGGCGCGTGTTCGGCGTCTTGCCCGACAACTGCGCGATGTGGCGGCGGATGTGCGGCATGCGCGTGGATCCGCCGACCAGGAGCACGTCCTCAATCTCGTTCCAGGTAAGCTGCGCGTCGTCGAGGACGCCCGAGATGATCTGAAGCACGCGGTTCGAGAGGGGCGATGTGAGATTCTCGAACGCATCGCGGGTCAGGCGCATCGGCGGGACGCCTTCGTAAGGCGCCGGGACATCAACTTCACCCTTGACGCTCAGCACATGCTTCGCCTGCTCCGCGTCGCGATGCATGCGAGCGCGGGCCCGCGGGTCATACCGAGAGTCCGGTCCGCCTTGCGTCAGCGTGTGCCGCTCGATCGCGTCGACGATCCGCTCATCCCAGTCTCGTCCGCCCAGTGTCAACGCGCCGCCGGTGGCCAGAACATCAAAGCGCGGACCACTGATCTTCAGGACGGTGACGTCGAACGTTCCGCCGCCGAGGTCACAGACGACGCACACGGCAGGCGCGGTGGCGGCGATGGCCGCGGTTCGCAAGTCGCCGGCATCGCCGCCCGCCTGAACGTAAGCGTCGAAGGCGTAGGCCAGCGCCGCGGCCGTCGGTTCATTCAGGATGTCCAGCACCTTCAGACCGGCGAGGCGCGCCGCATCAAGCGTGGCGGTGCGTTCGCGGTCGCCGAAATACGCGGGGACGGTGATGACGGCGCCCGACACGGCGCCGATCGCATGCTCGGCATCCTCGCGAAGACGGCGAAGCACCAGGGAGGACAGCGTGGTTGCGTCGATCGATCGCCCCGCGACGGTCCAAGGCTCCTCCGGGTGTCCGATCCGGCGCTTAAACGCCAGGGCGACCTGCTCCGGTCGGCGCAGACACTCGTCCCGCGCGGCCGCGCCGACATGAAATCGACCGTCATCGTCCAGGTAAACCGCTGAAGGCGTGAGCGTCTGCCCGTCCCGGTTCGGCAGGCAGATGACGTGGCCGTCCGCGTCCACGTAAGCCACCGAGGAAAACGTCGTACCCAGATCGATGCCGATGACTGTTCCCGTCATAATCATCACAAACCGCCGCAGACCTCTTTATAATGCGACCTCCCGCAGGGGCCGATCACACCGGACTTTCCTACCGACGACGTCCCGGGATCGCGCAAAATCTTACTGTGCCGCCGGAGTTCATTCCGTCGCCGAGTTTCATCGACCCGTTTCCCCCGGTGCTGGCGGTTTCAGATATGCGGCGGCGAACACCGGACGTGCGCGTGCGGTGTTATCGGGAGGACGGCACAAGGAGAGGTCGGTTGAAAGCGTCCGAAGCGAGACGTAAACTCGGTCCGCGACACATGAAGGCGGAAACCACCGCGACGTTGATTTGCGGGTGATTCACGACACTGACACCATCGAGATTCCTCCCGGCCCCACGGGCGACGCCCTGCCGCCCCTTGCGCAGCTTGTTGATGTGACGGCACTTCAACGGTTGCAGAATCACTTTGCGGCGATGGCGAACATCTCGATCTGTGTGTGCAACCCGGAAGGGCGTTTGATTACCGCTCCGACGTGGGCCAGCGCCTTCCTGCGGATTGTGACGCGCACGGCGGCCGGTCGAGCACTGTGCGAGGAGAGCATCCGTCGGGCGGCGACGCACGCCTCTGCGGAGGAAGTTCCGCTGGCGGTTGAAGGGGGGGTGTCGTTATACGGCACGCCGATTCATTACCGGGGTCACCGTCTCGGAACGCTGGTGATCGGGGTCAGGCCGCCGAAGAAGTTCTCGCCGGAGATTGTGCGCAACATCGCTGCGCTGGCGGGGGTTGACCCGATCGAACTCGGTCAGGCGGCGGAGCTGATCCCCGCGTGGACGGCGCAGGACCGCAAGGCGACGTTTCAGTTCGTCGATCTTCTGGCGGAGACGATTGCGACGCTTTACACGCAGGCGCTTCAGATCCGCAAGCAGCTTAACGACCTTCAGATCGTTCACGAGCTGACGCAGCTTCTGACCGGCGAGTATGACCTGGATTCGATTCTCGATCAGACGGCGCGGCGCGTCGTGACGGCGCTGGGGGTCAAGGCGTGCGGCATCCGGATCCTCGACGAGACGACGGGGGAACTCGTCATCCGGGCCGTGTCGGGTTTGTCCGAGGAGTATCTGCGCAAGCCGCCGATCCTGCTGGAGAACAACGAAATTGACCTCGCGGCGTTTCAGGGGCGGACGGTGTACATCGAGGATGCCCGGACCGATCCGCGCATCCGCTTCCGGGACAAAAGCGCGAAGGAGGGGATCGTCAGCGGGCTTTGCGTTCCTCTGACGCACCGGGGTCGGACGGTCGGCGTGCTGCGCGTGTACACCGGTGATCGGCGGTACTTCGGTCCGGACGAGATCGAACTGGTGCGTTCGATCGCGGCCCAGGCGGCGGCGGCGATCATCAACTCGCGGCTCGCCGAAGAGCGGATTCAGGCGGAGCACCTTCAGCGACAGTTGCGCAACGCAGCGCAGGTGCAGCGGCGGATGATTCCGCGGGAATCCCCTCGCCATCCTGCGATCGACGTGGGCAGCGTGTACGCTCCGACCCTGGAGGTCGGGGGGGATTTTTTCGATTTCGTGGAAATGCCGGACGGCGGGCTGGGCGTGGGAATCGCCGACGTGGTGGGCAAGGGCGTGCCCGCAGCGCTGATGATGGCGTCGCTGCGGTCGGTGATGCGGACGTACGCGATGCAGGGCCGGCGCCCCGCGGACGTGCTTCTGTATCTGAATCACGCGCTCTGCCGGGACACCGAGCCTAACGAGTTCGCCACGCTTTTCTTCGGCGTGATCAATGCGGACGCTTCAGCACTGTATTACGGAAACGCCGGACACGAACCTCCGCTGCTTTTGCGAGGGGACCGGTTTGTGCGTCTCGATACCGGCGGGCTGGTCATCGGCGCGTTCCACGATGCGCACTTCGATGATGCGCAGACGCCGCTTCACCCGGGGGATCTGCTCGTCCTGACGACCGACGGGACGACGGAGGCGATGAGCTTCGAAGGCGGCGTCTTCGGACGGGACCGCCTCAAGGAGTCGATCCTGCGCCACCGGGATCTGTCCGCGCAGCAACTGGCCGCGCAGGTGCTCTGGGATATTCGCCGCTTCGCCGGACTGAAAGAGCAATCCGACGACATCGCGATCGTCGTCATCCGCGTGTTCGGATTCGGACGCGGCGGCGTGCGGGCAAGCCCGAATCATCCGGAAGGGTGAGATTCGCACGGGAAAACGGTGAGCGTCTCTCAGCGCGTCATCTTTTTCCGGCCTTCCTCTCGCCAACCAGGAAACTCAGGTCCAGGGGTCTGAGCAAAAAGCGGCTGTGCAATCTCACCAGATCGACCAACCCGCACTCCGTCGGCGCGAAAGAGGATTCCGCACGCGTGCGGCGAGGCGGGTTTTGCGTTCTGTGAAGAGGCGTCCTGTTCGGAACGTCTTTCCAAGGTTCCCGGAATACCCGTTGTTGCGGCAAGCGGGTGCAGCACGATCGCGCGGACTGGGAGACCATTCGATTTTTGGTGATGATCCTGACCTCGTCGAAGGGGCGGATCCTTCATGCCAACGCGCGCGTCCACGATCTGCTCGGTTACGACCCGGGCGATCTGATCGGGCGCGAGGCGGAGGAACGGATTCCCGAGGGCGTCCGCGCGGCGCACGTCCGGATGCGCGAGGCGTACCTGGAGAATCCGCATCCGCGTCCGCTGGGGATCGGGCGGGATCTGACGGCGCTGACGCACGACGGCCAGATCGTCTCGGTCGAGATCGGCTTGAGCCCGTTGAACCTCCGAGCGGAGACGTCCGTTCTCGGTTCGATCATTGACGTGTCCGAGCGCAAGAAACTTGAGCAGCGGTACCGGGCGATGCTGGAGCACGCGCCGACGGCTTGCGGAGCCTTACGACACGGCTCACCAGTTTCTCGACAACGTGTCGCACGAGTTCCGGACGCGCTGACCGTCATCAAGGAGTTCACGGCGATCATTGTTGACGGACTGGCCGGTCCGGTTTCGCAGCAGCAGACCGAGTACCTGCGGACGGTGCTGGACCGCGTGGACGACCTTGCGACGATGATCGACGACATGCTGGACATCAGCAAGCTCGAGGCGGGGCTGCTGGGGATCGCCCGCAAACCGTGTCTGCTGGAGGATGTGCGCTCTCGCGTGCGTGTGACGCTGGAGCGGAAGGGGGGGGGCGTCGGCCGGGGTTCCGGTGGATTACGAAGTGGAGGACGGGTTGCCGATGGTGTATTGCGACCCGGAGAAGATGGGCCGGGTGGTGCTGAATCTCGCGGTCAATGCGATCAAGTTCTCCGGTGAGGGGAAACACGTACGCATCGTGGGACGGAACGAAGCCGCCCGGTCGCCGGTGCGCGTCGAGGTGACGGATCAGGGGCCGGGCATCGCTCAGGAAAACCTCGACATGATTTTCGAGCGTTTTCAACAGGCGGACGCTGCACGTTCGGGTCCGAAGGGGTTCGGGCTGGGGCTGAACATCGCGCAGCCGCTCGTGAAACTCGACCTCGGCGACATCGGCGTCACCAGCGAACTGGGGAAAGGAAGTACGTTCTTTTTCTCGATCCCCGCGTACCAGCTCGCCGCGCTGGTGGACCGGTTCCTGGGGCGCGTGCATCAGTTCCGCGAGGGGCTGACGCAGGTGTCGCTCGTGCAGGTTGAACCCGAGCAGGCGCTGGAGACGGAAGCACGGGCCGACGTCGAGTACGTCATTCAACATCAGATTTGACGCAGCGATCTTATGCTTGCCGGGACGGACCGGGTGGCTGCTGCTGGCGCCGTCGAACCACGCCAACCTGAAATCGTTCCTGGCGCGCGTGGAGCGCGGCATCGGAGAGTCGTCCGCCGCGCGCCGCTCCGCGGGCGCTGAAGTTTCGCAACACCCCCTGGAAACACGGGGCGTCTCAAAATTCGGAGCCGCCGTTCCGACGGGAGTGCCACGGGATCCCTCCTGCGCACGCCCGCACCGGATGCGAGTGATACCTTCTCATGAACAACGATGATTACAGGACTCAGACCGTTTTCCGAGTGAGGTTTTCTTAATCTCTCGTCGCGAAGGAGGGAATATGAACTGAGTGTCCCTGAACTCCGGATGACCGCGTCGAAAGTCCAGAATTTCCGTTGATTGTCCGCTCGCGTCGTCACCGCTCGGGTTATCGGCGCCGGCAGGGATTGAAGGACGGCGCAAACCGCCTAGCATGAGAAACGACGCGGCTCGACCTCCGCGGGTCCGTGGGATCCCGGTCGAGCACGATCAGAGGAGAGTGGGAAGAAGCCATGTCATATGCAATCGGCAGTCGGGCTGCGCGCACGCGCACGGCCCTGGTGGGAGCAGCGGTCCTGGCCTTGAGCGTCGTCATGCCCCAGGCGTGGGCGAACGACGGTATCCAGGCGGACCTGACCGTGCTCACGTTCACGTATCAGGTCATCAATCCGAACGCGCAGGAAGGCGAGGTCATCGGGCGGATCAGC
The DNA here is from genome assembly GCA_016860685.1 of Planctomycetota bacterium. GTDB lineage: Bacteria > Planctomycetota > Phycisphaerae > UBA1845 > UBA1845 > JABWBH01. The sequence goes on along the minus strand of BOJX01000095.1, from coordinate 6,626 downwards.
GTTGTGGACGGGGCGCTGTCGGTTTCCGATATCCTTAAGCTGGATCTCGGCGGCGACGGTCAGTTCGGTGGCGGCGACGACACGGTCCTTGATCTCGCCGAGATCGACGATTCCGGGCAGTTTGACGTCTTCTTCGGCGGCGACGTCGTCAAGCTCGCCGGACCGAACAATTATGAAATCCTCGGCGGAATCTGGACGACCGACCTGACGACGAACGTCGCCATCCGCGGCAAGCTCACGACGTCGTACGTCTCCCTCGGCGGACGCGTGTTCAGCATCATCGGCATCGTCAGTCCGGAAATCGGTGAGGATTCGCTCCTCGTTCCGGGACCGGGCGACTCGTGGGTCTTTACGGGTTCGCCGGCGGACACCAACGGATCGCCGAACGAAGACGGCGTCGTGGGAACGGTCACCGTCCCCACCGGCCGGTCGCTGTACACCGAAGGCAACATCGTCGAATTTCACTTTGCGTTTGACGGTAATTCCGATCTGGACGCCTACTTCAAGCAAAATCGTTCGGCTTCGTCGTCGGACATCAAGCTGGTCATCCCGCGTGGCGACGAACCGCCGGTACTCGGCGCCTGCTGCCTGCCGGACGGATCGTGTGCCGAGATCACGCGCGACGAGTGCGAGGCTCGTGGCGGAACCTACAAGGGCGACAATGTCCCCTGCGACAACCACACCTGCGCCGAGGAAGGCGCTTGCTGTCTGCCGGACGGCACGTGCGAAGAACTGTTCCAGGATGAGTGCGAGGCCCGCGGCGGCACATACCAGGGCGACAATGTCCCCTGCGACAACCACACCTGCGCCGAGGAAGGCGCTTGCTGTCTGCCGGACGGCACGTGCGAAGAACTGTTCCAGGATGAGTGCGAGGCCCGCGGCGGCACGTATCAGGGCGACAACGTCCCCTGCGACAATCACACCTGTGCGGAGCAGGGCGCTTGCTGTCTGCCGGACGGCACGTGCGAAGAACTGTTCCAGGATGAGTGCGAGGCCCGCGGCGGCACATACCAGGGCGACAACGTCCCCTGCGACAACCACACCTGTGCGGAGCAGGGCGCTTGCTGTCTGCCGGACGGCACGTGCGAAGAACTGTTCCAGGATGAGTGCGAGGCCCGCGGCGGCACGTATCAGGGCGACAACGTCCCCTGCGACAATCACACCTGTGCGGAGCAGGGCGCTTGCTGTCTGCCGGACGGCACGTGCGAAGAACTGTTCCAGGACGAGTGTGAGGCCCGCGGCGGCACATACCAGGGCGACAACGTCCCCTGCGACAATCACACCTGTGCGGAGCAGGGCGCTTGCTGTCTGCCGGACGGCACGTGCGAAGAACTGTTCCAGGATGAGTGCGAGGCCCGCGGCGGAACGTATCAGGGCGACAATGTCCCCTGCGACGGCGACACATGTGCTCCGCCGACCGGGGCCTGCTGCCTGCCGGGCGGCGATGATTGCGACGAGAATGTCTGTGACAACGGGAAGCCGAAATCTCTGACGTTCCTGTACACCGGGTCGGACTGCCGGAACCCGGACAACAACAACGATCAGGATGGCGAGTTCACCTGCTCGGATGACTGGAACAGCGATCCGATCCCGGTCAACCCGGTGCGCATCCGCGTGACGAGCAAGCGGGATCCGTTTGATCGTTACGGAAAGGTCTGGTTCGACGGGACCGTGTACGTCGGCCAGGAGTTCACGGCCAGCGCCGCGAACGCCGGGCAGTCGCGGCTGTATTCGGACACCTACATCACGATCATCGACCGCAACAACTACTGCAAGACGTATCAGTGCATCCACATTGATACGAGCTGCTGCGAGGAGCTGCGTCTCAATGACGTGTTCGGCAGCGTCAAGCTCGTCGCGTTCACGACCGAGACGGGTTACTCCGCCGACGCGGACGACTGCAATGCCGGCGGCGGTTGCGAGGAACTGTCCGAAGAGGAGTGCGAGGCCCGCGGCGGAACGTACAACGGTGACGGAACCGAATGCACGGATGACACGTGTGTCGAGCCTTGCGACATCCTCTGTCCGCCGGACGTTGAGGCGTGTGCGGCTTGCGGCGAGTGCTCGGTGGACGACATCGACCTGGGCCGCCCGACGCTGGACGGGGATTGCCAAGGAGCCGTCATCACCAACGACGCTCCGGCCGAGTTCCCGATCGGCGTGACGATCGTGACGTGGACGGTGACCGTGGGGAACCAGACCTCGACGTGTACGCAGAAGGTGACCGTGGACGGCACGATCTGCGGCATGAAGTGGTACGACAAGGACGTCGACGGGGTGAAGGACTCCAACGAGGGCGGCATCAACGGCTGGAGGATCGAACTGCGCGACGCCGACGGCAACCTCGTGCAGAAGGTGTACACGAAGACGATCGACTGCAAGGAAGGCCGGTATGAGTTCCGCTGCGTGGCGCCGGGCACGTACACCGTGCTCGAGGTCATGCCGAACGGCGACTGGGTGGCCACGACGCCGACGTCGTACACGGTCACGGTGGGCGACGGGAGCTGCGACCTGAAGCGCGACTTCGGAAACGTCTGCCTCGGCGGCGGATGCGCCCGGACGATCGGCTACTGGGGCAACTCGCAGGGCAAGAACAAGATCAACGACGGCGGAAGCGCGAATCCGGAGCTGTCAATGCTGCGGGCGCTCAACCTCCGCAAGTCGGACGGCGCTCACTTCGACCCGACCGGCGTGGACTCGTTCCAGTCATGGCTGCGCGGGGCGAATGCGACCAACATGGCGTACATGCTGTCGGCGCAACTGTCGGCGATGGCGCTGAACGTCGAGGGCGGGTACGTCAGTGAGAACGACGTGGTCTACGCTCCGGGCGTGGGCAACCGCGGTCCGGGCAATAACTTCATCACCATCGCGGACCTGATGGCGGCGGCCGACCGGGCGCCGGGCGACGGTCTGGGCGCCGACGGATACACGCCGTCGGGCGATCCGAACCGCGCGGTGCAGGAGTTGCGCAAGAACGCCCTCGACGCGGCGAACAACAACGAGGCGTTTGTGAACCGCGAACCCTGCTGTTTCCAGTCGCCGTATTGACGGGTGAATTCGTGACGCCGCGGGCGGCTCGTCCGTCCCTCGGCTGAACGAACCGGGCGCACACCCGCCCGGTTGGGATCGGAAGACGCAGACGGGCCTCGGAGTTCTGAAAAGACTCCGAGGCCCTTTCTCGTTTTCACCGGTCCTGACGCGGACGCCGCTTTCGACGGACGAGTTCAACATCGGCCGGGAGCGCTGAAGCCCGCGTCGATCGGTGCGGTTGAAACGCCGTTCGGGGCCCGTTGATGCCTTTTCCGATCCTGCTATCCTCTCTGGCGGCGATGTCCAACCCCGGAAACAGCGTCTTAAGCACTCGCTACCGCGACGCACGGACCCTCGTGCGCAGGGTGTGCCGTCTGCCGGGCGAGGATCGTGCGCCGTTCAAGGAGAAGGTCGCCCGCCTGCGCGAACATTTCGAGCAGTTCAATGTGGACGTGTCGGAGCTTTGTCAGTGGTTCATGGGGCTGCGCAAGGCGCATGCCGCGGCTCACGCCGCCAACGCGGCAACCTCTCCGGCCGGCTTCGGTCCGCTCGGCGACTTTCTGCTCGTACCGGCGCTGGACGGCGTTGACGCCGACGAGTCTGAGTGCGACCGCTGGCGCCTGGCCGTCTTCGACGCTGTCGCGGGCTTTCGTGATTTGACCGCACCTATACGTGAGGCCGTGCCTCCAGCCCTGCACGCCGCTATCGACGCAACCGCCCGCAACGGCCCGCACACCAACCCCAAAAACGTAGCCATGAAGCGCCTGTTCGAGCGCCTGCGCACGCTCGATTCCGCGCATCGCCTGGTTCTCCTCAAATCCGCGGCGGAGTGGGTCGTCGCTCGCTACCGCCGCGGCATGGAGAACTGGGTCCGCCAGCGCGAGGAATGGGAGAAGGAAAAGACGGCATGGGAAACCGCCCGCCCGCAGCTCACGCCCGAGGTCCGCGAGCGCTTCACCCAAGTGTTCCGGTCGCTCGTCTGGGACAGGGACAAGCGGCCGGGCGTCACGAACAAGCGGCCGCGCATCTGCCCCTACGAGCGGCTGAAAGGCAACCTCGACAACTGCATCTACGCCGGACAGAAAGGCCACGGTCCGCTCTGCTGGAAGTACGCTGGATTCAAGAAAACCAGGGAAGAGCAGTTCAGCAGATTCAACGACAGGGGGTTCGAGAAAGACGCCGCCGAATTCCTTGCTAGGCGTAAAGACGGGGTTCGCCGCCACGAAGTTCTGAGGCAGATGTTTCGGGGAAGGTCGGCGGACGAACAACGCTTCACCGACAACTGGTCCGCCTACCTGCGAGCGCTCAGCCTGAATGAGGACACGGTCGTCGAGCACGGCCGCCTGCCGCACTGCCTCAGGATCGGCGAAACGTTCGAGAAGTCCAAGTGCGAGTGGAACCCGCACACCGAGCTGTGCAAGCAATACAAGCGGGCGCTCGACAATCCCGACAACGGCTTCGACGAGGAAACGCTCAGGCTCGAACCGCTCTATCGCCAGTGGCGGCGGGACTACCTCGCCGGACCGCGGAAACCGTCATTCAGGTATCCTTCCAGCCGCGATCTGCCGATGCCCAAGATCTTCGGGGCGGGGTTCCACGAGATCGACTTCGATCGTTCGATCGTCCGCCTGCGACTCGACGACATGTCGGCCGGACAGTGGATCGAGTTCGGGTTCACGCCCTGGCCGCGGGGCTACAAACCGTCGCGCGATGAAATCAAGGCCGCCGGCCGCGTCACCAGCGTCCACGTCCACTTCATCGGCACGCGCGCCCGCCTCGGCTTCCGCTTCAGCGTTCGGCCGAAGCCGTCGCGCTTCACCTGCTCCCAGGACGAGCTTGACGAACTCCGCAGCCGCTGCTTCCCGCGCCAGGCGCAGGACCAGCAGTTCCTCGACGCCGCGCGACAACGCCTGCTCGATTCGTTTCCGGGCGGGGCGGAGGAGGCGAAGCGCAACATGCGCCTGCTCGCGGTCGATCTCGGCGAAACCGGCGCCTGCGCCGCCGTCTATCAGGGAACTACGCACCAGACCGACTGCCCGCTCGCGATCATCAAGATCAACAGACTCTACGCGGGTCGTCCCGATGCCTTGGAGCCGGACGTGAAGGGACGACCGTCCAAGGAGAAGCGGAAGTTCGACAAGGGCGACCCGCGCGGCGTGCGCAAGGAGCACGTCGCCCGCCATCTCGCCCGGATCGCCCAGAAGACCGCCGAGATCACGCAACATCCGCGCCGGCAGCCTGCCGTACCCCAGACGGTCACCCCCGGCGCCCACGATCTGCGCAGCTTGAAGCGCCACACGGCCTGGATGATCCGCGACTGGACGCGGCTCAACGCAGCGCAAATCGTCAAAGTCGCTGAGGACCAACGCTGTAATCTGATCGTCTTCGAAAGTCTGCGCGGCTTCCTTGCGCCGGGGTATGACAAGCTCTGCCCGAAAGAGGAGGACAAGAAGCGCTGGCTGGCGATGTTCGCCTACGGCCGCGTGCGGCGGAAGGTGGTCGAGAAGGCCGTCGAGCGCGGCATGCGCGTCGTGACGGTCCCGTACTACAAGTCGTCGCAGGTCTGCTCGACGTGCGGGGCGGTTCAAGAGAACACCAATCTGCATCGGGAGAACAAACGGGATCGCAAGTTCATATGTGAGAAGAATACGTGCGCCGTCGAACTCAACAGCGACGCCAACGCCGCCCGGGTTCTCGCCCGGATCTTCTGGGGTGAAATAACGCTGCCATCGCCGGACGAAAAAACGGTTCGGAGGTCTTGACGCCGGGAGCGCGACGTTTACAATAAGGCAGCCTTCGAGTCATTGGCCTGGAAAAACCTTGACGGACGTTTCGACCAACGGGGGGGATCCCAGGCACGAAGGGAAAACTGGCGATTGTACGGGCCGTTTCAGGGTGTTCGGAGCTGTTTTTTGGGGGATAACACGCTGCAAGTGATGTCATCCAAAGAGCTTACCGAACAGCGGCGGTGACGACCCGCAGAATTGCCGGTTTCGACACCGCAGATCACGCAGCGGGGTATCACCGTTAAGCGGTGACGACCCGCAGAATTGCCGGTTTCGACACCCCCGCGGATGCAGGCCCATAGCTGCTCCCGGCGGTGACGACCCGCAGAATTGCCGGTTTCGACACCCACTCCCACTCTCGACTATGCTCGCCGTAGGCGGTGACGACCCGCAGAATTGCCGGTTTCGACACCGATTTCGCAGTCATCAACAGACCGCGCAGCGCGGTGACGACCCGCAGAATTGCCGGTTTCGACACCTGGTTATGTTTCGCTCTTGCACCGGAGCGGGCGGTGACGACCCGCAGAATTGCCGGTTTCGACACCGGCAGCGAAAGCAACTGCCGCTCACGCGCAGCGGTGACGACCCGCAGAATTGCCGGTTTCGACACCTCGCGCCAAGTTGATCTGTGGTCGCGGCGTGCGGTGACGACCCGCAGAATTGCCGGTTTCGACACCGATTTCGCAGTCATCAACAGACCGCGCAGCGCGGTGACGACCCGCAGAATTGCCGGTTTCGACACCTGGTTATGTTTCGCTCTTGCACCGGAGCGGGCGGTGACGACCCGCAGAATTGCCGGTTTCGACACCG
>BOJX01000094.1 GCA_016860685.1 Planctomycetota bacterium | reverse complement strand
GACGGACCGAGCGGATATTTGCGCGAGGATCGTCCGCGGCGCGCGAATGATCGAGGCCCGGTCGGCGGTGTGTCGACCGGGCCTTGGGTTGGTCTTCAGGTTGAGCGCGCCGGGCGAGCGTTACTCGTCACAGTGCGCTTCAAGGCAGGTGGCGTAGTTGTCGTCAAAGGACAGGCTGCAATCGTCAGCGGCGCCGCCGTCGGCGAGGCACATTTCGTAAGCGTCCGCAGCGGACGCCTCGCAGTATTCCTCGCAGTCCAGCGTGCCGTCGTCGCCGCCGTCTCCCTCGCCGTCGTCGTCTCCGTCATCTTCGCAATCGTCCTGGATGCAATCCGCAACGGACTCGACGGCGTATTGCCCGCAGAGATAGGCCTCCGTTGCGGAGGCCGCGCATTCGGCGAGCGTGTCCAGCCCGTCGAGCGTGCAATCCTCGCAGTGAGCGGTTTGGCCGCACTCGTCGGCCATGCAGACGGTGACGCCGTTGAAGGCGTCGTAGGCACAGGACTCGGCGTCACCCGTTTCGGCGACGCAGCCTTCGTAGTAGCCCAGCGCGCTGGCGACGCAGTCCGTCGCGCAGTCGCTGGTCTGTCCGCAGTTCTCATACAGGCACGAGGCGAACATCGCCTCCGCGTCGGACAGGCAGGCATCCTCCGTCCCGCCGAAAGCGAGGCAGTCGGCCATCGCATTGTCGGCGGCGGCGACGCATGCGGATTCACATTCGTGGATCGTCTCGTCGCAGTGCTCTTCCTGGCAGACCTGGTAGTATTCGTCGGCCTTGGCCTGGCAGCGGTCAGCGTCGCCGCCGCGCGCCAGGCACTTGTCATACACACGGTGGGCTTCCTCGCCGCAGAGGGTCGGACAGTCGCCTTCGGTCCCACAGTCGTCGGCGAGGCATTCTTCGGCGAATGCACGCGCGCGAGAGGCGCATTCGGTTTCACCGCCGCCGCTGCGAAGGCAGAGTTCGAATCCGCGCTTCGCCCTCTGACTGCACTGATCTTCGCAGTTGCGGACTTCTCCGCATCCAAACTCCGTGCAATCCGCATACGTTGCGTGGAACAGATCGTTGCATTCGTCGGTGGTCAGATCGGAGTTGAGGCACTGCTGGAAGACGGCGTCGGCGCTTTTCGCGCAGAGGTCTTCACAACTAAGCTCCTCTCCTCCACACTGCTCGCTCAGACAGGCGTCCAGCGATGCGAGCGCTTCCGTCTCGCAATCCAAGTCCTCCAGTCCGGCCGCGGTGCAGGCGGCGTACACCTCGCGCGCCTCGACATGGCAGATCTTGTCGCAGTCGATCGGCTCGCCGCATTCGGCCATCGCACAGGCTTCAAGCTGCGTCAGGGCTTCGGCGGTGCATTCGGCGTCGGTTCCGCCTCCGAGGACGCAGTCGTAATACGCGTCGCCGGACTGATCGAAGCAGATGATCTTGCAGTCCTGCTCGTCGTCCACGAGGACGGGAACGGCGCCTTTCGCGCGGCGTCCGTCGCCGGATGTGGCGACGACCTGCACGAGGTACTCGCCGGTCGCGTCAAAGGCGTGCTCAACCGAGGATCCTTTGCCGATCGAGCCGTCGCCGAAGTTCCAGAGGTAGGTGAAGCGGCCCGCGTCGGACGCGGACGCCCCACCGTCCGCCACGGCGAACGTCACAGTCTCGCCGGGCAGCGGGTAGGCGTTTGAGGCGTCAATCTCAAGCCGCGCGGCTGCGCTCGTGTCCACGGTTTGCTGCGCCGTGGCGATCGCGCCCTCGGCGTCGGTGATGGTCACTTCAAAAGTGTACAATCCTTCGGTGAAGATGTCCGCCACCGCCGCGCCGCCGGGCAGATTCTCGACAGGGACCGCTGCGGGTCCACCGACGAACGACCACTCCGCTTCATAAGGCCGGGTTCCGCCGAAGGGCGTGGCGGTGAGGATCACGGTGGTCCCGCCCTCGGACGCGGGGCGCGTCGTGTGCAGCGTCCTGACGCCGAGGTCGATGTCACGGGGCGTCGCTCCCAGCGTCGTGTCGAGATCGTCCACTTCCTCGAAGTCGGCTTCGCACAGTTCCTGAAGCTGGAGCGCGGCCTGGGAGACGGGATCGTCGCAATCCGTCTCGTCGTTGCAGTCGAAGATCGAGTCGAGCACACCGATCGCGGTGGAGAGGTGCTCGCAGAGGTCTTCCTGGGACTTGCTCAGCAGGGGGCGTCGCTTCGCCGTGCTTGCGTCGGTCCCGCTTGAAATCGAGGCTTCGGTCACGGTCGTCGCGCCCGCGGTGGACGTGGTGGCGACGACGGTTCCCGTGTCCTCGTCGTAGGTGAACGCGGCTTCATCGCCGTCGGAGGAACTGATGTAGACCGGCTGTCCTTCCTCGTCGAGTTGCATCGAGACGGTCGATCCGCTCGCGGTAATGAAGTCGAGCTGGTCCACCGACGTGAGATCGCCTTCGTCATTTTTCGCGCCGTAAGCAGCCGTCTGCGTGTTTTCGCCGTGCTCAGCGACCGCAGCGAGAGGGACATCCGGATCGGTATTGAAGGAGATCGAGCGATCCGCGGTTCCGTCGCCCGGATCGCCGCCGGGTCCGCCGCCTCCGCCTCCCGGTCCTCCGCCGGTGCAACCCGTCATCGTCAGCATCAACATCAACGCCGCCGATCCGGCAGCGACCCTTCCTGTCCACGTCATTCGTTCGGGCATGCGCATCTCCTTTGTTCGTTGGATCCAGTGCTTGCGAGGGCGGGCGCGCGGTTGTGGCACGTTCCGGTCCCGCATTAAACTTCGTTCAGGCATTTATCGTCGGACGTTGGATAAGGCTTTTGCCGCAGACCGAGGTCAGATTCTCGGACCGGCGTGTGCGGATCGGAGAGTCCTTGCAGGGGTGTTACGGGACGGAGTAAAGACCGCGGACCCCGCCGGCGTCTCGGGGTACCGTTTGCGGGAGCTTTTCCGCGAACTCGGGTACACTGCCCTTCATGACCGTCCTCGACGGGGGCGGACCTCATTGAGGACAGGTTGGACTGGACCATCAGAGGAGGGCTGTCATGCTGACGTGGGTTTCGGCGGCGGTGGCGGGAGCGGCGACGGGGATCGGGGGCATCCAGTTTCAGATCGACTCAGGGGCATCGACTGCGCAGGTCGAGTTGTGCGTGCTGGGCGAGTGCGACTCGGATTCCTCGTCCCTGACGGGGGACATGACGGCGGTGTTCAACTGCCCGGACGCGCCCGGCGAGATCTCGATCGAGGACTTCGAGATCCGGGTGGCGGAGACAATCAGCCTGCACCTCGACTACGGATTTCTCGGCGACATCTTCGCCACCGGTGAGGGGGTGGCCGTCCTGCACGACGGTCCGCCGGAGCCGTTTACGCCGGTCATCGGCGGGGCTTTCAACGCGCCGGGCGTCGCCTACATCAAGCAGGGGCGGATTGACTACGAAGCGAGCGGGATCGTCTGCTCGACGATGCAGTCGTTCGGGTATCCCTGCGAAGCCACGTTCTTCCTCGAGCAGCAACCCCCGGCGGCGGCGGACCTGCCCGGATCGGTCAGCGTCCAGCCGGCGCAGCTTGTCCTGACAGGCACGCTCGACATCCTCGAGCCGCTGGATCCGAACAACCCGGACCTCGGAACGATCCGCATCACGGCGACGATCCGCGCGACGGCCCCGCGCCCTGACACCGGCGCAGTGCGCAAGTTCAAGGCGAACTGCCGACGGGGAAAGCTGAAATCGGTGCTAGTGATGTCGGATGAGTCCTCGGACGGGCAGACCGCGCGTTTCTCGGTGAATGACGAGGTGTTCACGGCGACGATCCGCGGCGACAAGGCGAAGCTCGTCCTCCCGAACCGGACGGGCATGCACACGGTGCGCCTGCTCGACCCGCCGCATTGCGAAGGCACACGTCTCGTGGATTGCGGATGACGGGAGTCGCGTCGCACCGTCACGATGCGGCGCGTGGAGGGAAGTCGGCGGTGGATTTCGAACTGGATCGCGATATTACGCTCCTCGCGCGAACGCCCCGGGTGCTTCGGGCGCTGCTGGTCGGGCTCCCGGATGCGTGGATCCGGGCGAATTACGGACCGGGCACGTGGTCACCGCACGAGGTCGTTGCGCACCTGATCTTCGGGGAGCGGACGGACTGGCTCCCGCGCGCACGCCGCATCCTGGAGTTCGGCGAGTCCGTGCCCTTCGACCCGTTTGACCGGAACGGGCACGCCGATCTTGCGCGGCGTCACACGACTGCCGAGCTGCTTGACCTTTTTGAGGCTGAGCGGCTCGGCAGTCTTGACGCCCTGCAAGCCCTGCCGCTGACGCCGGAGAACCTCGCTCGTCGCGGACGTCACCCGGCGCTCGGTCCCGCGACGCTAGCCCAACTCCTGTGTACCTGGGTCGTTCATGACCTGAACCACGTCGCGCAGGTGTGCAAGGGGCTGGCGTATCAGCACCGCGTCGAGGTGGGGCCGTGGGAGGCCTACCTGTCGATCCTCGCCCCGCCGAACCCGCGGTAAAGGCATGCGGCGAGGTCGCGGAGGTGTTCCGCAGCGCCGCAGAGCCGGGCTGGACTCTGCCGATAACTCTGGTGACGGAGCCTCGCGGTCGGGTCGGGCGTCGTGCCTGATGCGGTCCGGAGGCAGGTTGCACAGGGATGCAGGGTGGTGTCCGAGTCGACAATTGTGATTGAGAGCGAAGCGCGCCACGCCGTCTGCAACGAGTCAAACCTGCGGACGCTGGCGCGGAGTTCGTCTGCGCTCGATCGAGTCGAGGACACGCCTTGGCGCCGCTCGCCGATTCCGGGCGTTCAGGTTCGCCCGTGGGCGCACGTCAGCCGTATGCCGGCGCGACATTCGCTCTCGGTGGACGTCGAGGACTGGCCGCAGTCGGTGCTGGACGGGCGCCTGCCGGTGTCGGACCGCTTCATTACGCAGACGCTGCGGCTCGCGGAGTTGATCGAGCTGCGCGGCGCGCGGGCGACGTTCTTCATGCTGGGCAACGTCGCCCGCAAAGCGCCGGAGTTGGCGCGCCGGCTCGCACGATCGGGGCACGAGATTCAGACGCACGGGTACGACCACCGTCGCGTGGACCGCATGACGCCGGCCGAGTTCCGGGCCGACTTGTTGCGATCGCGGGAGATCATTGAGGACGTGATCGGGCGGGAGGTGAGCGGTTATCGCGCGCCGCGCTTCTCAATCCACGCCGGGAATCCCTGGGCGCTGGACGTCCTTGCCGAGTGCGGATTCCGGTATGATTCCTCGATCTTTCCGACGCGCATCCGCGGATACGGCGTCGCCGGCTGGCCGCAGCGTGCGCATCAGGTGCGAACCTTCGACGGGGCCGAGTTGATCGAGATTCCGGTGGCCTGCGGGCGGATGCTCGGCGCGCCGATGCCGCTCGGGGGGGGCGGATACCTTCGCGTCCTCCCGGTGTTCATCGTCCGGCGTCATCTGGCGGTGCAGGAGGCCCTCGGTTGTCCGGAACTTCTGTATTGTCATCCGTATGAGACCGACGCTTACGGCGTGTCGCGCGCCGGACGGCACGTGTCCTGGCTGACCCGCGTGCATCAGGGCGCGGGCCGCGCCGGCTTTCTGAACAAGCTCGACGAACTCCTCACGCGCTTCCGTTTCGCCCCGATCCGGGAAGCGTTCGGCATTAATAAGAGATGAGGCGGAGGCGCCGCCGACCTCGACACCGTCCGGAGCGCGGATTCGACATCACTTTCGCGCCGTCCGTCGCGTCAGCTCGTCGGCGACGACGCCCAGCAGGAGGACCGCGCCGATGATCGCCAGCTCAAGCTGCGTCGGGATCCGCAGCAGGTTGATCGCGTTGTACAACACGCGCATCACGGCCGCGCCGAGCAGGGCGCCTGCCGCCGAGACCTCACCTCCGCGCAGGCTGCACCCGCCCAGCACCGCGCCGGCGATCGCATAAAGTTCGTAGAAGCTCCCGTGCGACGCGGCCTGGATCGAGTTGACGTCCACCGCGAAAAGCACGCCCCCCAGCCCGCCGCCCGCGGCGCAGGCGACATATCCGAACACCGTCAGCGCCCCGGTCCGCACACCGGAAAACCGCGCCGCTTCCTCGTTGCGCCCCAGCGCCAGCATCCCGCGCCCCCACGTCGTCCGGTGGAAGAACACGGCGCTGGCGACGCCGAACGCCAGCGCGATGAACGCCGGCGCCGGGACCGCTGCGCCGGGCAGCAGCGGCAGCGGCACGGGCGACCCGAGCACGCTGCGCAATCCCTCGCCCGACGCTCCCAGCCCCACCGTCTGATCGCCCGTCAGCCAGCGCGCCAGCCCCCGGTAAATCATCAGGCCGCACAATGTCACGACAAAGGGCGGTAGCGAGAGGCGCGTCACCAGCAGCCCGTGCGCCAGCCCGATCCCGACCGACATCGTCATTACCGCCGCAACCGCCGCGCCCGCCGACCAGCCGCGCTGCGAAAGCAGCCAACCCAGCACGCTTCCGACGAGGCACACGACGGATCCGATCGAAAGATCGATCCCGCCCGTCACGATGACGAACGTGGCGCTGAGGCTGAGGATGCCGAAAAGCGCCGTCCACCGGGCGAGATTCTGAAGGTTGTACGCGCTGAGGAAGTTCGGTTCGAGCAGCCCGGTGGCGACGAATACGACGACCGTCAACCCGAGGATGCCCGCGAGCCTGCGCATCTTACTTGTCGGCGCCTGCCGTGAGGTTCTTCTTCAGCTCCGCGCGGAACGCCTCGACATTGTCGCGGACGATGCGCCGCGCCGGAATGTCGAGAAACCCGCCCGGCGGCAGCACACTTCGGTCGCCTCGGGTCAGCGCCGCGAGGATCCGCACCGAGTCGTACCCGTACCGGTAGGGGTTCTGCACGATCGTACCCGCGATGTGCCCGTCGAGAATGCCCTGAAGCGTCGCATCGTTTTCATCAAACGCGACCAGCTTGATCCGTCCGAGCTTTCCAGCTTCGCGCACCGCGTCCAGCATCAGCGGCGGGTTGTACTCGAAAAGCCCCACCATGCAGGACAGGTTCGGGTACGCGGCGATCGCGTCCTGCGCGTTCTGCTTCGCGCGGGCGTAGTCGAACTGGTCGGTGCGCGTGTCCACGATCGTGTATTTTCCGCCGGACAGAGGTTTGCCGGGGGCGTCGTACCGAGTCCGGTCGTCCGGTCGGTCGAGCAGTTCGTCAATGACCCCCTGCCGGCGGGCGCGGGCGTTGTCCTGCTCGAGGCGCCCGATGAAGATGATGACTTCCCCCCCTGCAGGCAGCGCCTCCTTCACCAGCTTGCCGCACATCCGGCCGCCGGCGTAATTGTCCATCCCGACGTAGCACAACCGCGTGGACTTCGGTGCGTCGGAGTCGTGCGTGATCAGCGTCGTGTGCCGGGCGGCCTCGGCGAGCAGCGACGCCTGATTGTCCGGATCCGCCGGAGCGATCGCCAGACCGTCGATCCCGCGCGCCAGCAGATCCTCGACAATCCGCTGCTGGTCCGCCGCGCCCTGCGCCGGAAGGCGGATGTCCACCTCGACGTTGAATTCCCTGCCCGCGGCCTTGGCGCCGGCGGAGGCGATCGTCCAGAACGCGGCGATTCCGTTGCTGACGAACGCGACGCGCGGTTTACGATCCTGCGGAACCGCTTCGATCAACGTTTCAGAACCCTCCGCCGCGGACGCCAACACGGTGAGTGCGACAAGCGTGAACTGCATCACGTGATGAACTCCCGGACCGGCCGCGTTGCGCTTACCGGATCGCCACCCAGCAGCCGACCAGCGTCATCGTCGCGCAGATCGCCGCCGCGATCAACCACCGACGGATTTCATCCGATCGTCGCGACAATATCCCCGCCAGCATCAGAAACGAAAACGTCGCAGGAACTCCTAGAAACACCGTCACGCCGGCCCAACCTGTCCTCAATCGCGACATTGACCGCTCGGTCAAGATAAGCCCGATCATGACCGCCGGGAAAGCCAGCGCCAGCGCGAGGCAGACGGATTGTCCGTGTCTTACGATCCAACGCATCAGCGGCGGCGCAGGCCTCGGGCCGTATCCCAGGTCGGTGAAATACGTCTCCACGGCGCGCAAAGCGGCTTTGTCGAACGCCTTTCCGCATTCGGGACAAACGTACTGTTCCGGCAATCCGGTCAGGTCGTACTGACAATGCTCGCAGAGCAAGGCCGCCGCTTTCCTCAATCACGCCCGCGCGGTGTGCTCAAAGCCAGATGCGACCGCACTCGGGACAGCGCCCGGTCTCGTTGCCCTTCAGGTTGTAGCCGCATACCGTGCATCGCCCCTCACGGGAGCGCATCTGCTCGCGCAGCGTCAACCCCGTCCAGCGCAGCTCCTGACGCTGGATGCGGCGGTATGCCAGCACCGCGACCGCCGCCGCCGTCGCCCCCGGCAGGATCAGCGGCCAGTGCCGCGGGCCGAACCGCGCCCACGATGTCAATCCGAACCCCACAACCCGACCCGGAGCGCCGCGATCAGCAGATCAGGCCAGCGGCGCAAAGTGCGGTCGTGGGTTTTCCCGGTCGCCATCGTAATTGCCGCCCGAAGGGTGGAGATTCGCCGCCCCTTTCCTTATGATAGGCGCATGAGGGAGCGGATGCAGGCGGAGCAGTTTGCCCGGGAGCTGGCGAGGATCGCGTCGGAACTCAAGTCCGAGGACGTCGTCCTGCTCGATTTACGCGGGTTGACGTCAATCACCGACTTCCTGGTCATCGCCACGGGGACATCGGACCGGCAGATGCGCGCCGTCATCGACCACCTGCGCGAGTACGCTCTGCGCGTCGGGGAGAAGACTTACGGACTCGACGGCGAGGATTCCGACCGCTGGATTCTGGTGGATTTCGTGGACGTCGTGGTCCACCTGTTCTCCCGGGAGGCCCGCGATTTCTACGACATGGAGCTGCTCTGGGGCGACGCGCCGCGGATCGCTTGGGCGCGATCTGAAACCGCCTGAGGCTTCGATCCTCGGCTCCTGCTCGGGTGCTCCGCCGGAAAGGGGGAGTGCCGATCGGTCTCTTAATAATCCGTTGAAATGGATAGCGCGTCCTTCCGGGACGCATGTTGACCGAGAAAAACCGGCGCCGCAAAGGCCGCTCGTGAGTCCTTCAACGAATTGTTAATCTGCCCTGGCAGAGTCGGCCGTCGCCGGCCTTCCGGACTCGCCGGAGGATGCTGACGGGGTCTTCGGAACGATCAGGATTCCGCCGCACTCCGGGCAGCGCACGCGCTTTCCGCGCGCGGATTCCGGAACCCGCAGCAGCGCGCGGCACTGAAGATTCGGACACATCAACGCAATCGGCATTCCGCCTCGCCCTCGCAGATTCAGCGCCCCGGTTTCGAAGACCAGAGCGGGCGCGTCGTTGTTTTCGTCGGACTTACCCGTCACCGGGTCGAACCTGGGCGGCTTATCAGACCTCGGAAGATTGCTTCCCGCCGCATCGTGCAGTGCAAGCCAGGCCGTGGCGATCGGCAGCTCCTTGTGGCCGACCGCGGCTTAAGCGCTTGCGGTCGCCAGATTGGCTTCCGTCGCTCCCGGCGAAACCGGCTGCGTCGCCTTGCATTTCGGATACGACGAGCATCCGAGGAACTTTCCGGTGCGTCCCTCGCGCAGCAGCATCTTCTGCCCGCAATCGGGGCAGGCGACGTCGGTCAGGACCGGTTTCGGGCGCTGCGGCGCGGGCATCTCCTCTTCGGCGCGTTTCTTCGCGTCACCGCGCAGATTGACGACGAACCGGCACTTCGGAAAGTTCGTGCAGGAGAAGAACGGACCGAACCGTCCGCGCTTCAGCGACATGTCGCTGCCGCAGTCGGGGCAGTGCAACGCACCGTCGGGCCAATTCTCGACGACCGGCTTGCCCGTCCGCGTCCACGCGTACCCGGGCGGCGGATCGCCCAGCGCCTTGAAATCCACCTTGCCGTCCGCCGTCTTCGGGATGTTGCGTGCCGCGGACGACTTTGCCTTTCCGCTGGAGGTCTTCAGCAACTCGACCGCCTTGTCGTCAGTGGCCTGGAGCTTGCCTTCCGCGACCTGCTGGAGGAATTCGTCGAGCTTTTCATGCGGTTTCGAGTTCTTGCACCGGGGGAAACCGCTGCACGCCAGGAACTTGCCGCGTCGTCCTTCGCGCACAACCATCGGACGCGAGCACTTTTCGCAGTTGAACCCGGCGGGCTCCAGCGCCGCCTTCTTCCGCTCCAGGTACACGCCGGCGGGCATCGGGGCGGTGGCCTTGCACGTCGGGTAGCGGTCGCAGGCGAGGAAATCCCTCCGGCCCTTGCGCTTGACCTTGAGTGTGCCCTCGCCGCATTCCTCGCACGACCGCTCGATCTCGTCGGCGCGGACCAGCCGCAGGGGTTCGCCCGTCTCGTCACACGGTACGGTGTTCGAACATTCCGGGTAACCGCTGCACCCGAGGAACGGACCCAGCTTCGACCGCCGCAGCAGCATCGGCTTGCCGCATTTCTCACACGCGACGTCGGTCGCCTTCGGAATGATGGGCTTCCCGTCGCGGTCGACGTTGTAAGCGCCGTTGCAGTCCGGATATCCGGTGCAGGAGAGAAACCGGCCGGTGCGCGCCCAGCGGTACACCATCGCCTGCCCGCACTTGGGGCAGGTATACGGACTGGGCTCCGAACGAGCCGGCTGCATCTCCACTTCCGCGCGGACCAGCGACTCCTTGAAGGGGTCGTAGAACTCGTGCAGGACGCGGACCCAGTCCAGGTGCTCCTCCTCGATCTTGTCCAGCTCGTCCTCCATGTACGACGTGAACTTCACGTCCATGATTTTCGGAAAATGCTCGACGAGCTTCTCCGTGACGATCTCGCCTTTGTCGGTGGCGTGAAAGCGGCGGTCAACCTGCTCGACGTAGCCGCGATCCTGGATCGTCTGAATGATCGCGGCGTACGTGCTCGGACGGCCGATGCCTTCCGACTCGAGCGCCTTGATGAGCGCCGCCTCCGTGTAACGCGGCGGCGGCGACGTGTAATGCTGACGAGGATCAATCTGAAGCGGCGCGACCTTCTGATCCGCCTTCAGCGGCGGAAGGACAACGTCCTCCTGCGTGCCAAGCCCCTGCACCCGGTAGAACCCGTCGAACGCCAGCCTCCGCCCCGTCGCCTTGAACGTCGCCTCTCCCGTCGTCGTCGACGCGCCGATCAGGACGGTCGTGCTGTCCCACTGCGCCGCCTCCATCTGACACGCGATGAACCGCCGCCAGATGAGATCGTAAAGCTTGTGCTGTTCCGGCGTGAGGAACGCCTTCGCGTCTTCGGGCGCGATCGTCGCATCGGTCGGACGGATCGCCTCGTGCGCCTCCTGGGCGCGCTTCGAGGCGCCGTAAACGTTCGGTCTCGGCGGCAGATAAGCGTCACCGAACTTCTCGGCGATCAGGCGTCGCGCCTGCTCAATCGAATCCTTGCTGAGATTCGTCGAGTCGGTGCGCATGTAGGTGATTAAGCCGACCGAGCCGCGCGGACCCAGATCGACGCCTTCATAAAGCTGCTGGGCGATCCGCATCGTCCGGCTGGCGGAGAACCCGAGTTGAGTGCTTGCCGTCTGCTGCATCGTGGCGGTGGTCAGCGGCGGCGAGGGCTTCGTCGTGGTGCGTCGCGTCTGAAGGTCGCGCACGGCGAACGTGACCTCACGTCGCTGCGTCGCCCCGACCAGACGAACGCGTTTCAACCCGTGCTGGGCATATTCCGGCCAGTCCGTCTCCTCGACGCCGCTCGTGACGAAGCCCAAGGCTTCCGCGATCCGCCGCGCGTCCGCCGCCGTCTTCGCCTCGAACGCCTCGTCGCCGATCTTCACCAGTTCCGCCTGAAGGCATGCGTGCTCCGTCAACCACGCAATGCGCTCCTTCTGGGTGCGCGGTTCATCCGGATCCGCCGCGGATTCGAGGAACGCCCGCCACGTTTCGCTCAGGGGGTCCGCCGCGCCGATATCCGTGGCGAACACGGCGAGAATCTTCCACGACTCCTCCGGGACGAACGCGCGGATCTGCGCCTCCCGGTCCACGATCAGCTTCACCGCCACGGACTGCACGCGCCCGGCCGACAATCCCTTGGCGATTTTCTTCCACAACAAAGGACTGAGCTGATACCCGACGATCCGATCGAGAATGCGCCGCGCCTGCTGCGCGTCCACTTTCGCCGGGTCGATATCGTGCGGATGCTCAAAGGCCTCCTTGATCGCGGTCTTCGTAATCTCGTTGAAGACGACGCGCCGCGCCTTCGACTTGGGCAGCGCCAGCGCCTCACTCAAATGCCACGCGATCGCCTCGCCCTCCCGGTCCAGGTCGGTGGCGAGGTAAACCGTGTCCGCTTCCTTCGCCGCTTTGCGCAGCTCGGTGATGACCTTCTTTTTTCCGGGCAGGATTTCGTAGGTGGGTAGAAAATCCCGGTCCAGATCCACGCCGAGTCCGGACTCAGGAAGATCGCGCACATGCCCCAGGCAGGCCCGGACCGTGTGCCCCGGGCCGAGGTAACGCTCAATCGTCCGCGCTTTGCTCGGCGACTCGACAATCACCAAGGCGTGATGTTTTCCGTCTTTCTTGGCCACGTTGGAACCCGCGTATTACGTATAAGATTATGTAGAGAAAACGGTTATGATCTTTCTGAGCATGCATGCCCGGTCACGACATGCATATCCGATCCAGCAATCTACACCTCGCCGCGCCCGGGCATTCTTCGTGTTAACCGCAACGATGGGTCGGATAATGATGCCTTATCGGCTTTAGCCTTGCCGATCGGCCATGTCAAACCGGGCACATCTTCATTGATATCGCTTGCGAAGCCCCTATGATGCCCGGCTGATGGTCGGCATATAAAGTAAAAGTTAAGTGATTCAA
>BOJX01000093.1 GCA_016860685.1 Planctomycetota bacterium | reverse complement strand
GGCTGATCGACCGCAAGGTGGAGGAGCAGATTCACGCGCAGAAAGCGCTGATCGAGAAGACGCAGAGCGAAGGCGTCGAGCGGGCGCAGTTGCGGAAACTTTTCGAGGATCTCGACAAACAAGGGCAGTTCATGCGCGTCCTGACGCGGCTTCAGGTCATCGTCATGTCGCCGCTGGCGGTGCTGGGGGGGATGCTTCTGACGGGGGGCGTGTTCTACGGGCTGGTGGCGCTGTCCGGGCGCAAGCCGGAGTGGAACACGTTGATGACGATCCTGACGTTCGCGGGGTTCATCGACCTGCTGCGGATGCTGATCGTCCTGGGGTTGATGCTTCAGTTCGGCACGCTGGACGTGGACGTGACGTTGGGGGCGCTGGTGCGCCCGCTGGATGTGGCGCATCCGTGGGGGAAAGTCGCGGTGACGGGGGTGGGGGTGCTGCTGACGGCGGCGGACCCTTTTGCGTTCTGGTACTGGGGTTTCGTGCTCGCCGGATTGAAGCAGACGGGTCAGCTTCGCGGGTGGCTGGCGTGGACGAGCGTGATCCTGCTGGCGCTGACCGGCGCCGGGCTTCGCGTTGCGGGGGCGGCGGCGTTGTCTTTCTCGTCCGCCGGGGTGGCGGGCGGGCAAACGTAAGAACCGGAGGAGTGGATGCGGAAAGTCTTGTTCGTTCTGGTGTTCGGGGGGTTCGTGGCGGGGGTGTTCTTCCTGAACTCCTTCGTTCGGACGCCGGACGGACAGAGCGTCCTGAACGTGGCGGGACAGACGCCGCTGGAGGTCACGGTGACCCGTCCGGTGCAGCGGTCGATCGTCAAGACGGTGCAGGCGCCGGGAGAGGTCGAGGCGTTCCTCGAGGTGGACATCAGCGCCGAAGTCGTGGCGAAGATCGTCGAGATGCCGGTTGAAGAGGGCGACCGGGTGAAGAAGGGCGATCTGCTTTGCCGGCTCGATGACGCCGACTACCGCGCCCGTCTCCGCTCCGCCGAGGCCGGCGTCGAGAAATTGCGGGCGTCGATCACTCAGGCGGAGGCGGATTATGACAAGGCCTCCCGAGACCTGGCGAGGCAGATCCGCCTTTCCGAGTCGGATGCGACGTCGAGCACGGAACTGGCGGATTACAAGACGGCGGAAATCCGGGCGAAAGCGCTGCTGGACATCCGGCGTCAGGAGCTGATCGAGGCGGAGTCGATGCTGGACGCGGCGAAGGAGGATCTGGCGCGCACGGTGATCACGGCGCCGATCGACGGGATTGTCTCGCAGCGCTTCGCCAAGGCGGGTGAAGTGGTGGTCACGGGGACGATGAACAACCCGGGGACGCGCATCATGGTGATCAGCGACCTGTCGAAGATGCAGGTCCGCTGCCGCGTGGACGAGTCGGACGTGCCGGATGTGAAAGTGGACCAGGTGGCGCGGATTTTCCTTCAATCCGACCTTTATCACGGCGTGCCCGGGCGCGTGTACCGCGTGGCGTCGAAGGGGACGCGGGCGACGGGGCGCGACGTCGTGACGTTCGAGACGTTGATTCTGGTCGAGCCCGGGGACTTTCCGATCAAGCCGGGGATGAACGCCAACGTCGAGATCGAGGTGCAGCGGCGCGACGACGCCCTGACGATCCCGATCCAGGCCGTCGTTCACCGCAAGCGCAAAGATCTCCCCGAGAACCTTGTGGCGCAATACGACGAGACGAAGAAGAATCTCGAGGCGGCGTCGGAGAAACGCCGGCAGGCGGAGTTCATCAAAGTCGTCTTCTGCAAGCAGCGCGGCGAGGCGTCGGTGCGGCTGCTGGAGACGGGGATCAGCGACGAGACGAGCGTCGAGGTGGTGAGGGGGGTCGCGCCGGACGAGCAGGTAATCACAGGCCCTTTCCGCAGTCTGGACCAGCTCAAGGACAAGGCCGCCGTGAAGGTGATGGAGGAGAAGCCTGCGTCGAACACCAACACGAATATCAACGACAACAAGAGCGACGATGTCTCGTCGGATAATGACAACCGCTCGGACAGCGCGACGCCGGCCGAGGCGTCGGAGGACGGCGTCGTCGCTTCAAGCTCAGACGGAGGATCGCCGAAGTGACGGCCGTGGCTTCACTTCCGCTCGGCGCGACCGGGGCGGCATCACCGGAATCCGGGCGGCTTCCGGTGATCGAGTTGATCGACGTGCATAAGACGTACCGCGTCGGCACGGAGTTGATTCAGGCGCTGCGCGGCGTGACGCTGACAATCCGCGAGAACGAGTACACGGCCATCATGGGCGCGTCGGGCAGCGGCAAGAGCACGATGTTGAACATTCTGGGCTGTCTGGACGTTCCCAGCCGGGGAACCTACCGCCTCGGCGGCTCGGACGTGTCGCGCGTGTCGCAGTCGAAGCTGGCGGGCATCCGCAGCCGGAAGATCGGGTTTGTGTTTCAGTCGTTCGAGCTGCTGCCGCGCACGACGGCGCTGAAGAACGTCGAGTTGCCGCTGGTTTACAGTCACGCCAAGAAGCGGCGGCAGCGGGCGATCGACGCGCTGACGCGGGTCGGTCTGCTGGAGCGGGCGCTGCACCATCCGAACCAGCTCTCCGGCGGACAGAAGCAGCGCGTGGCGATCGCCCGGGCGCTGGCGCAGGAACCGGACATCATCCTGGCGGACGAGCCGACCGGGAACCTCGACAGCAAGACCGGCGAGGAAATCATGTCGATCTTCGACCAGCTTCACCGCGAGGGGCAGACGATCATCATCGTCACGCACGAGGACGACATTGCGCGGCACTGCCGGAGGACGATCCGGCTCAAGGATGGCGTCGTGGAAGAGGACCGGTCGAAGGGTTTGTGAGGGCGCGCATGTTCCGCTTCGCCTACAACGCGATGATGTTCGTTCCGAACCAGTGTTCGGCGCTCGCGCACAACGTGCTGACCGCGTTCGTGCAGATCTGGGCGAACAAGGTCCGGTCGCTGCTGACGGTGCTGGGCATCATCATCGCGGTGACGTCCATCATCGTCGTGGTGTCGTTCGTGCAGGGGTTCGGGGAGTACGTGACGAACTTTCTGCGCGGACTGGGGACGAACCTGATGGTGGTCTGGCCGGAGTCGGTGCGCGGTCCGCGCGGCGAGCGCATCCGGCAGGCGTACATGCGCCCGGAGGACGTGCTGGCGGTGAACGAGTTCGCGCCGGCGGTGCGGCGGACCACGCCGATCGTCTGGACGCGGGCGGCCGTCGAGTTTGGACGGCAGCGTCTCGACGGTGTGGAGATCGTCGGATCCAGCGAGGCCTTTCAGCCGATCCGCAATTTCTACTGCGAGGGAGGGCGTTTTTTCGGTGCGCTCGACGTGGAAGCGGCGACGCAGGTCTGCGTCATCGGGCAGGAGACGCTGCGCAAGCTCGAGGCGGACTCCTCGATCGTGGGCGACTACGTTCACCTGGACGGTCAGCGCTTCAAGGTCATCGGCACGCTCGAGAAAAAGGGCAGTTTCATGGGTGAGAACCAGGACGACCAGATCCTGATCCCCTGGACCACCGCCGTGAAGATGTACCCGATGTTCCGCGACTACATCGTGTTCTACGCCGAAGCGATCGAGGAGGGGAAGATCGCCGAGGCCGAGGCCCAGATCGTTCGTATCCTGCGCCAGCGGCACGGTCTGCGCCCGGATGAGATGAACGACTTCGGTATTTTCAAGCAGGACCAGATTCTTCAGGAGTTCGGAACGATCCGCTTGTACGCGACGAGCGTGCTGGCGGGCATCGTGAGCATCTCCCTGCTGGTGGGGGGGATCGGCATCATGAACGTCATGCTGGTCTCCGTCACCGAGCGAACGCGGGAGATTGGTCTGCGCAAGAGCGTGGGCGCGCGGCGGCGCGACATTCTGCTTCAGTTCCTCACCGAGGCCGTGGTGCTCAGCACGCTGGGGGGTGCGATCGGCATCGGGCTCGGTTACGGCGTGGGGGCGCTGGCGTCGCTGCACCCCAGCATGGTTCCCGTGGAAGTACCGCTGTGGTCGATTGCGTTGGCGCTGGGTTTTTCGGCGGGGGTGGGGGTGTTCTTCGGGATCGTGCCGGCGTTCAAGGCCGCGATCCTGCACCCGATCGACGCGCTGAGGCACGAGTGATCACGGGGGCGGCGAGCGGCTGTCTACGCTTTGCATTCAGAGGCGATCAAGTCACGGAAACCTGCCAGAAGGTTCGTGGTGACGGGACCGGGCGCGCCTTGCGCAATTGTTTTGCGCTCGACGCGCACCACCGGGAGCACCAACGCGATGACGCTGGTCAGGAACACTTCGTCCGCGTCCAACAAATCGTTGATCGTGATCGGTTCAGCGTCGTCCGCGCGGATGCCCAGGGTCGCGGCTAGCTCCAGTACGACGCGGCGCGCGACGCCGGGCAGCACGGGCGTTGACAACGAGGGCGTTCGTAACCGTCCGTTTCGCACAATGAAGACGTTGCTGATCGTGCCTTCGGCGAGGTGGTTGGACTCGTCGAAGAAGAGGGACTCCGCACAACGCGCAAGACGGGCCTGCTGGAGCGCGGCGAGTCGCGGCAGGTAGCAAAGCGTCTTGTGGGCGGTCAGCGGGTCGGACGCGATCTGCGGACGGCGGCTGATCATGACGGCGACGCCGTGGCGGTAAGCGTCGGGCGGGTGCGGACGCAATTCGTCCGCGACAATGCAGATCGTGGGGGCGGGGATCGCATCAGCCGGATCGGCGGAGATACCCCGCGAGGCGGCGCCGGCGCAGGACGAGGGATCGACGTCCTGTCCGTCGTCGGCGTCCGGACGCTGCGCACAAGCAGGGAGGACCGCGCCGGGGGTTGCCGTGAGCCGCACGCGAGCTTCTCGCAGGTCGTTTCGTGCGAGCAATTCCTCGAAGACTTCCGCTTCGGGCAGCGCAGAGCGCGGGATCGGCAGGCTCAGGGTTTCCGCGGATCGGGCGAGCCGGTCGAGATGTGCCTCCAGCCGGAAGACGCGCCCGTCCTCCGCCCGCATCGTCTCGAAAAGCCCCGCGCCGTGCAGGAACCCGCCGTCAAAGACGCTCACCCGCGCCGCATCGGCGGGGAGCAAATTGCCGTTAAGATGCACGTAGCGGCTCATACGCTGAATAACTCCTCAACGAATGCCCCGGGGTTTCGCAGCCTTCCTGATCATCTGAATCCCCCGCATCCTCGCTGGCAAAGCTCGGATGCAATACGGCATCTCATTCGTATTGCCGCGGGGAGAGAGTGCCCGGCTTTGATCCATCTCCGTCGGACTCGTGCTCCCTATCATGGGCCACACTGGATTGTCCACTCAGGGCCGAAAGCAGCCCCGCCGCTTTGGCCAGAGTTTCCTCGTACTCCGCCCGAGGGTCGCTTTCGGCGACGATGCCGCCGCCGGCGTGGACGTGGACGCGGTCGCCGAGGTGGATCATCGTGCGGATCGCCAGGTTGAACGAGGCGCGTCCGTCCAGTCCGATGAATCCGATGGCGCCGCAGTATACGCCGCGAGGACAAGGCTCGAGTTCGTCGATGATCTGCATCGCGCGGATTTTCGGGACGCCCGTGACCGAACCGCCGGGCATCGTCGCGGCCAGGAGATCGACCTCATCGACGTCTTCGCGCAGCCGGCCTTCGATCGTCGCCACGCGGTGATGCACGGTCGGATGGGTTTCGAGTTGACCGGCGGACGTGACGCGGATCGAACCGAACTCGCAGACGCGCCCCAGATCATTTCGCAGGAGATCGACGATCATTGAGAGTTCCGCCCGGTCCTTCTCGCCGGCGTTCAGATCGGTGCGGAGCGCGGCGTCTTCCGCCGGGTCGCGGCCTCGCGGGCGCGTGCCCTTGATCGGGCGGGTGACGACGCGGCGGGCGTGGACGTCGAGAAAGAGCTCGGGGGATGCGCTGAGGACGGTGTATCCGTCCCGAGGCAGAAACGCCGAGTAAGGGGCCGGGTTGCATGCGCGAAGGCGCAGGTAGAGAAGATCGGGCGGCAGGTCGGTGACGCTCTCGAAGCGCCGCGTCAGGTTCACCTGGTAGGCGTCGCCGGCGGCGATGTAGTCGAGAATGCGCCTCACGCGGGCGTCGTAGGCTGCCCCGTCGAGCGAGGAGCGGACCGTCGTCGTCAAACCGGGCGCCTGCGAGGTCGCGGCGGCGTGGGCGGGGGCACGTTCATCCGAGGGCTTAAGGCGCTCATGCAGAAGCGAACCGCGCTTTTGAGGAAGCGGGGGTTCCGAGCCTTCCTGGAGCGTCTTGCAACCGCGTGTGAACTCGTCCTGCCCACCGACTCCCTGCCGCGCGGCGGAGTCTCGAAGCAACGCCAGCACCGAGTCGAGCCTTTCCGCGGCGCTGGGGCGACCCGGGAAGCGGTCCGGTGGCCAGTCCACGGCGACGGCCGTCCAGCCGAAGGTCCGGCGGTCGAACCACGCGAACGTGTCGTACAAGTGAAAACACAGGGCGGGCATTATTTTCAACGGCGCGTGCCGCGACCGCAGACCCTCGGATCGGGCGGCGAAGTCGTAGGTGATGAACCCGATCCAGCCGCCAGAGAACTCACGGACATCCGTCCCTGGCGCACGGTCGAGCGTCGAGGTTCGGCCTCCGGAGCACCGGGCGTGAAGGACGCGCGGCGTCCGCCGCAGCGCCCGGCGAAGCTCCCCCCAACCGTCTTCGCCCGAAGTCGGATCCACGACGCACTCGGCGACCGGATCCCACGCAACCACGGTGGGCCAGCGGCCGGCGCATGCCGAATGAGGCGACTCGTATCCGGAAGAACCGCCAACGTCGGACTGAACGTCTTCGAGAACCGCGGGAAGGCGCTGCCGTGCGACAGTTGCGATGACTGCACGAGGGTCGATCGCCCCTGGCGCGGCAGTGCATAACAAGGACGCCGAACTTTCTGTATCCGCGTGATCTTCATTCACAGGCGGATTATCCGACGGGCCTGCCCGGTCGCAACCCGCGCGGAGGGGAACCCCCGCGAATCCGCGCCGCCTTGACGTTCCGTGAATGTGAAGAAGCGGAATGCGTCGTTCGCGAAGGCGCGTTATCGCACGGCGCGCCGTGGCTTATGTCCAGACTTTCCAGCCCTGACGGTACTCCTTCGTCACAAAGGCGTTGGCGTCGGGGACGTTGGTGAACTTCATGTTCGCTCCGTCCCACTCCAGTCGGCGACCCATCCGGATCGCAATGTTGCCCAGAAGGATCGCCTCGGTCATCGGTCCGGCGTAGGCGAAGTTGGACTTCGGATAGTCGATCGGACGATCGCCGCGGCAGGCCATCAACCACTCCTGCATGTGTCCCGGCGAGCGCTCGATCATGCGCTTCGGCCGGCCGATCTTCTTCATCTTCGTCTCGGGGTAGACGCGCGGGCTTTCGCCGTAATCGCCGGAAACCAGCAGCGAGGCCTTCGTCCCGATGAAGAGGTTGCCGGTTTCGGGAAGGGATCGACTCAACTCGAGATCCGCCGGAAGGGTCGGGCGCAAACCGCCGTCGTACCAGTAGGCGTCGAAGGGCCGCTGCCCCGGCCGCCCCGGGAACTCCCACTTCACCATCGTGGACGTGGGGAAGGTCTCGCCGTTGAACGGCGACATTGTCACCGGCTCGACCGCGCGAGGATGTCCGGGGTTCAGCGCCCAGAACAGACCGTCCATCGTGTGACAGGCCATGTCGCCCAGCGCGCCGCATCCGAAATCCCACCACCCGCGCCACTTGAAGCGGTGATACGTGTCCGCCTTGTACGGGCGCGCCGGCGCCGGACCGAGCCAGACGTCCCAGTTGAGATTTCCCGGAACGGCGTCTTCGCCTTCCGGGCGGGGCACGCCCTGAGGCCACCAGCCGCCCGGACGGTTCGTCCAGGTATGAACCTCGACGACGTGACCCAGTGCGCCGCCGCGAATCCACTCATACACGAGCCGCCAGCCTTCGCCGGCATGTCCCTGATTGCCCATCTGCGTGGCGACGCGGTAGCGCTTCGCCGCTTTCGCCAGCTCGCGAGCCTCCCACGGCGTGTGCGTCAGCGGTTTCTGCGTATACACGTGCTTGCCGAGCTGCATCGCGATGATCGTTGCCGGGAAGTGATGATGATCGGGCGCGCCGATCATCACCGCGTCGAAGTTCTTGTGCTCCTTGTCGAACATCTCGCGGTAGTCCTGATAACCCTTGGCCTGCGGGTAAAGCTCCAGGGCCTTGGACCACTCATTCGTGTCTACGTCGCAGAAACACGGGCAGGTGACACCCAGTTCGCGCGTCTGCTCGACGTGTGCGCCGCCCATCCCGCCGGTTCCGATGAAAGCGAGGCGGACCTTCTGATCCCCGGGCGCGTAGGGCGGCGCGTCGAACCGCTGGGAGTCCGTCGTCATCTTCTTATCGTGGACCGAGCAACCGGTCAGCCCCGCGCCGATCACGCCAGCGCCCGCCAGCGAAAGCCCTTTGATGAACGTCCGCCGATCGGTCGCCGTCGCCGCTCCTACCTGTTCCGCCTGTTCCGTGTCTGACTTCATGTTTCTGGTTCTCCCGCCGGGTCCGGCGCGTATGCGTCAATCCGCCCGCGCCCGATAAGCCTGACGAAAATGTACCCGGTACGGAGCGTCGCTCCAAGAGTGAGGGGTTTATCCGTCAATCCGGCGCTGCGGACCGGGGCGCGGATTCTCGGATCAGGCAGGACGAAATCCGTGAACTCCCCCAACCGATACCCCCCTCGGGACCGTCATTGAGATGAGGGGTCGCAGGGGGAAACAGGGATCTTCCTTCCGGACCGGATCGGGATGTCGGCAGGTGTCGATCAAGTCGCGGATTTCGCTGGTTCTGATGGCGCTGTTCGTGCTGGCGATGGGCGCGCTGAAGTACGTCGAGCACAGCGTGTTGATCCCGCAGTTCGAGGATCTTGAACGCGACGAGGCGGCGCGGGACATCGCCCGCTGTCGTCAGGCTATCGACCGGGAGTTGGAGCATCTCGACCTGCAATGCCGGGAGTGGGCGTCGCGGCAATCGACGCAGCAGTTCTTCCGCGATCTGAACGGCCGCTTCGTGGCGGACCACCTCTCCACGTCCGCCCTCCAGAACTCGAATCTCGATCTGATCGCGTTCCTGGACTGGCGGGGGCAGACGTTGTGGAGCCGGGTCGTGGATCCCGAAGGGGTCGCGTGGTCCGGTCCGAAGTGTCCGCTGTTTGGCGTGGGCGGCGAACTCAGGACCGCCTTGCGGATATCGCTGCACGGCGCGCTCGGCGTGGTCCCCACCAGCGCGGCGCCGGTGATGGTGGCGCTGCGCCCAGTGAACCCGGTGGGACTGGGCGCGAGCGCGGGCGGAGCGCTGGTGATGGGGCGGTTCCTGACGGACCCCGAGATCAGCCGGATCGCGGAGCGGACGCGCGTGCGCCTCGACCTGCTTCCGATCGAGGAGATGACGCCGGATCGGGGGCTGGCGCGCCTTGCGGCGGGGCTGGCGTCTTCGGGCATCGCGTTCGACGAGCATGAGCCGGCGATGCTGCGGATCGCCTGCACCTATCCGGACGCGGCGGGGGAGCCGACGTTCGCGCTGCTCATTGACGTGCCGCGGGCGCTGCTCGCCCGGGGTCAGGCGGCGCTGCGCTTCGCTTCGGTGTACATGATCGTCGCCGCGATGGCGCTGCTGGCGTGTTTGTGGCTGGCGCTGCACCGCCTGGTGGTGTCGCCGGTGGCCCGCCTGACGAACAACGTGACACTCATTGCGGAGTCGCACGACCTGTCCCGGCGGATCAACATGCGCCGCGGCGACGAACTGGGGATCCTCGCGCGGGAGTTCGATCGGATGATGCACCGGCTGGACGCCGTGCATCGCCGGCTTCGCTACACCGCGCTGCACGATCCGCTGACGGGGCTGCCCAACCGGGCGTACATCATCGACCGTCTCGAGCGTTGCATGGAGCGGACGCGGCGGCGGCGGGATTACATCTTCGGGCTGCTCTTCATCGACCTCGATGGGTTCAAGAGCGTCAACGACACGCACGGCCACGAAACCGGCGACCGCTTGTTGCAGGCCGTCGCCCAGCGTCTGCGGCTGATCCTGCGGGCGTCCGACCTGGTGGGGCGCGACGACAACCGGGCGGTGGCGCGGCTGGGGGGAGACGAGTTCATCATTCTCCTTGAAGAAATCAGGAGCATCGAAGACACCCAGGTGGTTGCGGAGCGTGCCCGGTCCGCGATGACCGAGCCGATCGCCGTGATGGGCCGGCTGCTTCAGGTGGGGTGCAGCGTGGGGGTGGTGTGCAGCGCAGACTACGCCACGGCGGACGACATGCTCCGGGCCGCGGATGAGGCAATGTACCGGGTCAAAGTGGAGCGCCGGGCGCTGGCGGAGGCGAACGTGGCGCGGTAGCGTCCGTCTCGATGAAGAACTTCGCGGATCGGCTGCTGGCGGCGATCGAGGACAAGGGCGCGCCCGTGTGCGTCGGGCTGGATCCGGTCTGGGGGTGGATCCCGGCCGAAGTCCGCGATTTCTTCGAGCAGGACGAATGCGAACACGAACCGGGCTCTGACGAGGAGGAAGACTGCGAATCCTGCGGAGACGAACCGCAGGCGCGCAAGGCCGCCGCGCTCGTCACCTACTGCGATGAAGTGCTCGAAATCGTCGCGCCGCGGGTTCCCGCCGTGAAGATCAACATCGCCTTCTTTGAGGCGCACGGTCCGGCAGGGGTGCTCGCGTATTCCGAAACCGTCCGGGCGGCGCTGGAACGCGACCTGATCGTCATCGGCGACGTGAAGCGCGGCGACATCGGTCATACCTCGGAACATTATGCGGCGGCGCATCTGCGCGAGGATCCCGAAGCCGCGGAGCACCCCCGTCCGGACGCCGTCACGGTCAATCCTTATTTCGGAGTGGACGGCGTCGCGCCCTTTCTGGACGCCGCCCGAGGCCAGGGGAAGGGCGTTTTTATTCTTGCGCAAACGAGCAACAAATCCGCGACGGAGGTGCAGGGGTTGAAGTTGGCGGACGGGCGCACCGTGCGCGAGGCCGTCGCGGGCCTGATTCACGGATGGGCCTGCAATCCGGGATTGTTAGGGAAGGGGGGGTACAGCGCGGTCGGGGCGGTCGTGTCGCCCACGGACCGGGACTCGACCCTGCGACTGCGCGAGCTGATGCCGAACTGCTTTTTCCTCGTCCCGGGCTGGGGGGCGCAGGGGCAGTCCGGAGCGGACGCCGCGGCGTGTTTCAACCGGGACGGTCGAGGGGCGATCGTGACCTCGTCGCGCGGGGTCATGTTTCCCTGGACTGCGGGGCGGGGTGAGGCCGAGGCGCCTTCGGACTGGCGCGGCGCGATTCAAAGCGCGTGCGACGGGTTTGTCCGCGACGTCCGATCGGCCCTGCCGGGGCGATTCTGAATCGTTGTTCACGAGGGTGGGGCGCCGCGCAAGCTCCGGTCACAAGCTCGCGCGAATGCGATTCTCGAGGCGCTCTGCGGAATCAAAAATGACGATTGAGCCTCCTGGGTTATGAGGTCTTGCCGTCCCTCCGGCTTAAGCGCAAGGTGATTACAATTCGCCGCATCAGCGGCGGATCTTCGCGCGACATGCACGGTCGAAGCCGCGACGCGGCAAGGCTACCGCCTCACCGATCGCATGGCGCGGGACGAAATTCCGTCTCCGTCCGTGCTCATCGGGAGGGCCGGTCGCAGCCCGCGGGCGTCGGACTCGCCTTGGCGCAGCGTTCGCGCTTTCTTGTGCCGCTTGGCCGATGGGGCTTCTTCGGTTGCCGTTTCACGCGAAAGATCCGATCGACGCGGGTCCGTGAGGTTGGCGATCAGTTC
Organism: Planctomycetota bacterium; assembly: GCA_016860685.1. Classification (GTDB taxonomy): domain Bacteria; phylum Planctomycetota; class Phycisphaerae; order UBA1845; family UBA1845; genus JABWBH01. Next base: position 1,164 of record BOJX01000093.1, on the reverse strand, counting down.
CTTAAGAAGGCCCAGTCTGGGTCTGCGGGGAGGAGGAGGCGGGATCGGCGTGGGATCGCCGCCCTTGTCCGGCCTGGCAGGCCGCAGTACGGACCTCATCTCCCGGATGGTCGATCCGGACCACGCCTGCGGGTGGGTGACAAAAGCGAGTCGCTGGGCGATATAAGACACCATCAGCATGTTGATTTCAGTTGTCGACGGGTTCCAACCGGACAGGGGAGCGTTCTTTTTTTTCGCCACGGGAGTCCTCCGGCTTATTTGGGGTTCATTGGGAGCACTTCGGTGTCCCGGCTGCTGAGTGGGTATCCTACGCAGCAGGCATTGTTTCTGCAAGGTTGACGGACCTGGACCGATGCTTCTCTCATGTTCGGCTGAAGGGTTCGTCAGGAGCAGGAACGCGGGAAACTTCGGTGAAGTATGAGCGTTTCCACGGATCAGAAATATTGCCTTTTCTGCGGTTACAACCTTCACGGTCTGCCGTCGGACCTCTGCCCGGAGTGCGGACGGGCGTTTGATCCGACGAACCCGCGGACCTTTGATACGCATCAGGGCGGCCGTCGCCGCGCGATCCGACGGCGCCTCATCCTCGGGATCGCGGGTTGCCTTCTCGCCTTCACCCTCTGGGGCGCCGCGCCGCGCCGGATCGACCGCACCTATGTCGCGTTCCAATGCACCCGGTGCGGCGAGAGACTCACCGTCACGCGGAGCGAGCCGGTCCCGGCAGACGGGTTCCCGGTTCGGTTGCCCGCCTGGATTTCCCGCGAGCAGAAGGCGGGACTGGACGAGCACGGGCAGGTCCGAACTCCTTGCCCGGGACCGCACCCCGCACAGGTTTACAGGTTTGACTTGATGTCGATGCGCGTCGGCAAGCTGGGCAGTGATCCGGATGACGGAGTCCGCAACCTGACGATCAACGGCGTCAAGGTCACTCCGCAATCCGCGGCGGACGTTCTGCATGCGATGAGTGTTCGCGGCGTCGCGGTTTCCATCGCGGTCGGCCCCGACGACAAGGAAGACTGCACCTTCCCTTAGTGGCCGAATCCTTCCCGGGCGATCTGCCGGTCGTCTCAGCCGGCGCGCCGACCCGCCGCCGTCTCAATCCTGCCAAGCCGAATCATCTCACCCGGATCGAGCCGTTATGCGTCTCGGTCCGGACGCGCCCCT
>BOJX01000092.1 GCA_016860685.1 Planctomycetota bacterium | reverse complement strand
CTGTGGCGTGGGAGTGCGGAGAGCTTCGTAGACATGAACCCGCCGGGGTGCCTCGGGTCGGCGATCCTGGGGATGGGCGTGGCGAAGGACGGCACGCACGTGCAGGTCGGCTTGGCGCGGTTCTCCAACGGGGAGTTCCCCGCCCTGTGGCGCGGGTCGCCGGAATCCTATGTCAACCTCACGCCCCGGGGCGCGCGCGGCGGGCGTCTCCAAGCCACCACGGGCGACCTCCACTGCGGCTACGCCAACTTCACCGGCAACGCCGAGGCCGGGGTCTGGTTCGGCGATGATCCGGCGAGCTACGTCAATCTCGAGACCGTCCTGGGTCCGGGCTGGTCGCGCTCGAACGCGAAAGGCATCAGCGTTCACGAAGGGCGCGTCTACGTCACGGGCGCCGCCCGCTCCCCCGAAGGGCGCGCCGAGGCCGTCCTCTGGACCGCGCGCCTGCGCAAGGTGATCGGACCGGCGGGACGACCGTGACGGCGGGAGCGAGGCGCGTCGCTTTTTCGGTTATTGCGAAGCCGTGTCCGCCGTCGCGGCTCCGCCCGTTTCCGCCAGGTCCGCGACCCAGACAGTGCGGGCGTCGTCGCGGTAGTCGAAGCACCAGGTGTCCGCCCAGGCGCCCATCAGGTCCGTGCCGATGATCATGTCGGGCAGCCCCTCGGTGTCGTAGGTCGCGGCGTAGACGCGGGCGACGCCCAGCACGGGATGTCCGATCGTGACCACCACGAGATCCGCGCCGCGCGCGGGCTGCGGCGGGACGATTCCCGCGCGCATCACCGTGCGCGTCGATCCAGTGTCGAGCAGGGCGTGCAGGACGGCGGCGCGGTCGCCGTCCGAGACTTCGACTTCGATGAAGGAGCCTGAGAAATCCCGGAGCAGTCCCTCCGGACGGGCGGAGGACAACCCGAAGGCGTCCGCGGGAACCTCATCAGTCAGCGCGGCGTCGCCGGTCGTGAAATCCAGATGAACGACTTTTTTTGCTTTCTGGAGAAACCCGAGTCCGACGCCGTTGCAGGCGCAGGCGGACAGTCCGACGATCGCGCCCGTCCCCCGCATCGTCAGACCCGCGACCGTATAATCGAAAGGCCCGGTGACCGAGACGTGCTCGCGCCCGCCGAATGCGAGGACTTCCAGCTCGCCCTGGATCGGCAACCCGAAGGGTTCGCTGAGCAGAACCTCGAATTCGCCGCCGGTGTCCAGAAAAGCCAGTCCGATGTCGCGGTCGCCGATCGACAGCGGGAAGTAAAAGAGCCTCGGCTGCGGACGCTCGATCACGGCGTCGCACCCGGCGGCCAAGAGGGTTCCGGCGACGATCGCCGCAAAGCTGACGAAGGCGCAGGCGCGGATCGAAGCGCATCGGCGCGGCGCGCGGGCACGAACGTCGGGTTGCATCATTGCGGCCCGTCCTCCCCTCTCGGCGTGCATCGGGATCATGCTACGCTGCGGCAAGTGTCCGGTTAACCTCGGCGCCTGCGTCCCCGCTCCACGGGCGGGCGCCGTCTCCTCTGATTCATCGTCCTCCCCGCCGCGCCGCCTGAAGCGCATCGCCTGAGGGTGCTCCCGGCCGGCACGTCGCAGGATCGCGTGGTGGAAAGCGGCGCGGCGCGGAGGTACAACCGGTCCGCAGACGCGACGCGGCCTGCGCCAGGCCCGGCGAAGGCGGCGTCCGATCGGAGCAGGGGGATTGCAATGCAGACGCTGACCGCCGAGGAAGCGCGCCTGCTGGGCGTGCTGATCGAGAAGGCCCTGACGACGCCGGAGGCGTATCCGTTGACGATCAACGCGATGACGGCCGGGTGCAATCAGAAAAGCAACCGGGATCCCGTCGTGGAATATGACGAAGGACAGGTCTTCCGGGCGCTGAACCTTCTTCGGAACAAAGGTCTGGTCGATCAGGCGCCGCCCTCGCCGGGGGCGCGCTCGAACCGTTATCAGCACAAATGCGTGGAGCTGCTGCGCTGGAGCCGGGGCAAGCAGGCGGTGATGGCGGAGTTGATGCTGCGCGGTCCGCAGACCGTCGCCGAGCTTCGGGCACGCGGGTCGCGGATGACGTTGCTGGCGGATGCCGCGGCGGTCACGGAGATTCTCGGCGAACTGATGCAGGCCGACCCGCCGCAGGTGACGCTGATTCCGCGCGGCGCCGGACAGCGCGAGGATCGTTACGCGCACCTGCTGTGCGGACCGGTGGACGCGGAGGCGCTGTCGCGGCCACCGTCGCGGAGCGACCCGGAAGCGTCACCGTCGCCGCCGGAGAGCGCCGCCTCCACGCCGCGTTTCGACGACCTCGAGCGCCGCATCGAGGCGCTGGAGGCGCGGCTTGCCCGGCTGGAGTCTCAGACCTAAAATTAACATGGGGATATACAGTCCGGTTTGACCCGGCGGGGCTTGACTCCACGTGGAATCCGCGCGGGTTGAAGCCCGCGGGACGGTTCTGCAACGCGTTTGAGGTGGAGAGGCCGGGGCTTCAGGGAGATCGATCATGCCTTTCAATCCCTTCGGCAAAGAGATTCATCTGAACATGACGGACATTCAGGACGAGATGCAGCGGATGTTCCAGCGTCTCTGGGCGGCCGGAGCGCGGGTCAACCCTTTCAGCGAAAGCGACTGGATCCCTTATGTCGAGGTGCGCGACGAAGCGGAGCGCGTCGTCGTAACCGCGGAAGTTCCCGGCGTGGATATCGGCGCGGTGGACGTATCCTTCGCGGAGGGTCTGCTGACGATCAGCGGCAACAAGTCCGAGATTTCCGGCGAGGCGGCGTCGGGAAAGAAGCTGGTGAGCGAGCGTCGCTACGGTGCGTTCGCCCGGACGCTGCCGATCCCGCACAAGATCGAGCCTGATCGGATCACGGCCTCGTGCCGCAAGGGCGTGCTCGAGGTCGTGCTGCCCAAGTCGCGGTCCGCGACGGCGCGGACGATCAAGGTTGAAGGCAGCGAGTGAACCGCGACCGACCGGGCGTCGCGCGGATTGCCCTTTCAGCGGCGGCGCTGATGCTCTACACCTGCTTGTTTCTCGTGGTTCCGCCGCGAGAGGCGCTTCCGGACGGGTGGGCGGACGGCTGGTGGACCCCGCGCAAGGCGCTCTTTGACTGGATCGGCGACGGGATCGATCGCGCGACGGCGCGTTGGACGGGGTCCGCCCCGGTGCCGGCGGTGAAGCGTCACGCGGCGAACGCGGTCTACTTCACGCTCATCATGACGGTCGCGCCCGCGGGCGTGATGATGCTCCTGCGGCGCGGTCGCCCGTCGGATTACGGCACGCGCCGGCCGAACCGCCAGGGATGGCGGCTTCTGATCGTCGGGTATGCGGTCGCGCTGCCGTTCCTGATCTGGATGGTGGCAAGCCCCTCGTTCATCCCTTATTACATCCGCGACCTGCGGGCGTCTCCGACGACGTTCCTCACCAGCTACACCGTCATGATGTTCGGCGAACACCTGTATTTGCACGGGGTCGTCCTCGCTCTGTCTTGTCCCGGCGGAAGGTGGCCGGAGCCGCGCCTCGCCTGCCCCACGCAACCCGCGCCCCCCGAGGGGAGAGCGGGTCACACACCGACCGGACGCGGCGCGTTGGCCCTGCTGCGCTGGCTGGGGTTCGCCCAGGCGCGCGACGGCGCCCGGGGCTGGTGCGGCGTGACGCGGTGGCTGGGCTTGCCGGACGGAGCGACCGCGGCCTTGTTGATGTCCACGTTTCTTTTCGGGTTGGTTCACTGGGGGAAGGATCCGCGGGAGTTCCTGCTCTCCGTTCCGGGGGGGCTGGCGTCGGCGTATCTGGCGTTGCGCGGCGGTTCCTGGCTTGTGCCGTTCCTGCTGCATCTGGCAACGGCGGGGACGGCGTGTCTGCTGATGCTGTCCGCCGCGCCGGCGGCGGGCTGAGGCGGTGACGCTGGAGCGATCCGCCCCGCCGGGTAAAATGCCCCTCGAGACTCCGGATATCTTCTAGAAGGGAGCGGCAACTTGGTGCGCAGCATGATTCTCAAAGGGATCCTGATTTCGCTTGTCCTCACGACCGTGTCCGCGGTCGGACAAACCGTGTCCGTCGAGAAGTACACGCTTCCCAACGGCATGACGGTCATCCTCCACGAGGATCACTCTCTCCCCGTAGCCGCGGTGAACCTCTGGTATCGCGTCGGCTCGAAGGACGAGCAGCCGGGGCGCAGCGGGTTCGCGCATTTGTTTGAGCACCTGATGTTCATGGGCACCGCACGCGTGCCGGGAAACGCCTTCGACGTTCTGATGGAGTCCGGCGGAGGCTGGAACAACGCTTCGACCAGCGAGGATCGCACGAATTATTACTCGTTCGGTCCGTCGAGCCTGCTGCCGACGCTGCTGTGGCTCGACGCGGACCGGCTTGAGGCGCTCGGCGAGAACATGACCCTCGAGAAGCTGGACAAACAGCGCGAGGTCGTGCGGAACGAGCGCCGGCAGACCTCCGAGAACACGCCTTACGGGCGGGCGGAGCTGCGCATCCCGGAGATGATGTTCCCGGCGGGACACCCTTATCATCACACCGTCATCGGCTCGCACGAGGATCTTCAGGCCGCCACCGTCAACGACGTGAAGAATTTCTTCGCAACGTACTACGTGCCCTGCAATGCGTCGCTGGTGGTCGCCGGGGATTTCGATCCGGCGACGATCAAGCCGCTGATCGCGCAGCTCTTCGGGACGCTGCCGCGCGGATCCGAACCGGTGCATATGTCCGCGGCGCCCGTGAAACTGGACCGCGTCAAGCGCACGACGATGAGCGACGACGTCGAGTTCCCTCGGGTCTGGATGGTGTATCACAGCCCGAAGCACTACGCCGACGGCGACGCGGAGATGGACCTCCTCGCCCGGGTGCTCAGCAACGGCATCACCAGCCGCCTCTACCAGCGCCTGATGTACGGCGATAACAAGCTGGCCGTCGATGTCAGCGCGTATCAGCAGTCGATGCTGCTGGGGTCGATCTTTCACGTCATCGTGGATGCGCCGCCGGAGGCGGACCTGGCGGCGGTTGAAAAGGCGGTGGACGACGTGCTTGCCGAGCTGCGCGAGAAGGGACCGTCGAAGGAGGAACTCGAGCGGGAGAAGGCGTCGCTCGAGCACGAGATGCTCGACGGCATGCAGCCCGTGCTCGAACGGGCGGACATGTTGAATCAGTACGAGTTCGCGTTCGGGGAACCGGACGGATTCAAGCGCGACCTGGACCGCTACCGCAACGCGACGGCGGAAGGCGTGCGGAACTGGGCGCGACAGGTGCTCACGCCCGACGCCCGCTTGATTCTGCACGTACTGCCGGAGCTTCCCGCTCCGCCGTCGGACCCTCGCGCGACGGCGCCGAAGACCGCGTCGTCGGACAAGGTGACGCTCCCGGAGCCGGCGGCGTTCACGCTGTCCAACGGACTGAAAGTGCAGCACTGGGAGCGCAAGGCGCTTCCGCTGACGTGCGTCTCGCTCGTATTCAACGGCGGCGCGTCGCTGGACACGTTCGAGACCTGCGGACTGGCGTCGGTGACGGCGGACATGCTCTCGGCCGGGGCGGGGTCGCGCGGGGCGCTGGAATTCGAGGAGGCGCTGAAGGCGATCGGCGCCGACTTCTCCGCGTCGGTCGATCGAGAGTGGTCGTCGGTCGATCTTCAGATCCTCACGAGGAACCTGGATCCGGCGCTGGGTCTGATGGCGGACGCGGTGATGCGCCCGGCGTTCGACGCGAAGGAGTGGAAGCGCGTGAAGCGCGACGCGGTCAATGATCTCAAGTCCGAGCGAGACGACCCGGCGTCGGTGGCAGGCGCCGTGGGGCTGCGGGTGTTCTTCGGAGATGCGCATCCTTACGGGCGGCCGGTGGACGGCACGCCCGAAGCCGTGCAGAAGCTCGAACTCGACCAGGTCAAGGCGTTCCACGCCCGCGCATATTCACCACGACGCGCGGTCCTGCTCACCGCCGGCGACCTTTCCCCTGAGCAGATGAAGGCGAAGCTCGAACCGGTGTTCGGATCGTGGACCGGTCCGGAGGCGGGGGAGGAGTCGACCTGGCCGGGCGCGCCCGAGGGGGTGATGCGCGTCGTGCTCGTGCACCGCCCCGGCGCCGTGCAGACTGTCGTACGTTTCTTCGCCCCCGGACCCGCATACGACGCGCCGCAGCGCATCGCGCTGGAGGCGTTCGGCACGATCCTCGGCGGAAGCTTCACCAGCCGGCTGAATCAGAATCTGCGAGAGGATAAGGGGTACACTTACGGCGCACGGTGCGCCTACGTATTCGGTCGGCGCGCGGGGTTCTTCCAGGCGGGCGCAAGCGTTCACGCGGAAGTGACCGGCGCGTCGTTGAAGGAGTTCTTCGCGGAGTTTGATCGCATCCGCGGGGGCGACATCAGCGAGGACGAGGCGGCGAAGGCGAAGGCGCAGGTTCGGACGGACGTGCTGGAAGGCATCGAGTCGCTGTCGGGGCTGCTGACGTTCGCGGGCGAGTTGGCGCACCTCGACCGGCCGTTCTCGAGCCTGGCGGAGGATCTGACGGCGTTGAACACGGTTCCCGCGTCGCGTCTTAATGAACTGGCCCGGCCGGCCGTCGCTTTGGAGAAATGCGTACTCGTGCTGGTCGGCGACCGCGACGTAATCCTCGGACAGATTGCGGACCTGAAGCTGCCTGCGCCGATCGAACTCGACGAAGCGGGCAACCCGGCGGAACGCGATCGAGGTCCGGCGGTCGGCGCGTCGCGGGAGTCCGCCCCCCGTCCGTAACGGCGCGGTCCGCGCCGGGGCGGCGAGCGCCGCCGCAACAACCCGACGCTTGAAAGGTTCCGACGCGAGCGTGAAACCGAACCCCGTCGATGACCGGCGCGCGACGGCGCCACGCATGACGCAAACCGCGGCGCGCTGGCTCATTGCGGATGACGCGGCCTTTGATCCCGACGAACCCGGTGCGCCAGACTGGTTCCACCTCGACACAGACGTGCGAGCCGAAATCGTCAAAACGTCCGCGCAGCGCGCGGTGTACCGGACGGCGTGGAACGGGCGCGGAGTCTTCATTAAAACGTGGCGACTTGGGAGGGGATCGGCGGCGGTGCGCCGGTGGCTTCGTCTTGCGCCCGGACGGGTTGAGTTTCGTCGAACCTGCGCGGCGTGGCGCGCGGGGGCGCCGGCGGCGCGGCCGCTGGCGTGGGGCGAGAGTCGCACGTCGCCGTGCGTCTTCGTCCTGATCACCGAAAGCACGGAGCCCGCTGAGGCGCTGCGCGCGGCGTGGGAAAACCTCCGCGCCGCGCCGCTCGGGTCGGTCACGGGCGAACGTGAACTTATTTCCGCCGTCGCAGCCGCGGTCGCGCAGATGCATGCCGCGGGCGTCGTTCATCGCGATCTGCATCCGCGGAACGTGCTGGTCGCGCGGAGGGAAGACGGCGCGTGGCGCGTGCGCATTCTGGACTGGCGCTCCGCGAAAATCCGCAGTAACGCGCCGAACGCCGCCTGCCTCGCCGATCTCGTTCAACTCGACCAGCATTTTCATCGCGTCGCCTCGCGCACCCAGCGAGCGACATTCCTCCGGGAGTACCTGCGTGCGCGCGACCCGGACGCCGACCCGCGAGCTCGCCGCCTTCGCCTGCGGAAGTTCATCACGGACACCGCCCCGCTGGTCGCGCGCCACCGTCAGCGACTTGCACGCATCCGCGACCGCCGCCTCGACGGAGACGGCCGGTATTTCGCAGTCATCGACGCTGGCGGAGGGTGGCGAGGCCGCGTCATGCTGCGGGACGGCCGACGTCACGTCCTGACGCATCGGCTGGACGCGGAGTTGACGACGGCGGACTGGGCGCCGGTTCTCGCTCGCGCTGTCCCCCGAGCCGTGGACGGTGACAATCCTGAACCCGTTTTCACCGCGCCGTGGGGCGGCTTACTCCGGTGCCGCGTGAGCGGCAGGCTTTCGCTTGCCGACCGCCTGCGCTGGACGCTGTCCGGTTCTCCCGCCCGATCCGCATTCCTCCGGTGCCACCGCGACCGCCACCGCGACGTCGATGTCCCGCTGATCCTGGCGTTCGTCGAACATCGCAGCGGCGCGGGGGTGATCGACCGAGTCCTCACGATCGAGGCGATCAACCATCCGAAGGCAGAATGCTGACTTTCAACGGCACAGACGCCGCGGCGCCGCGCATCGAACAAGTCTCAGTGCTGCGGAGGCGCTTGGGCCTCACGAGGCAGACGCCGGCTTCGCCCGACCCTCCGTCGCCGTCTCCTCCTTCCGGCCGAGATCCTGAATCCGCTCGAAGATCATCCCGGTGACGCGACGCACGGTCTCGCGGTCGCGCGTTCCGGCGAATGCGGAAAGGTCGATCGGCTTACCGAACCGGACCCGGGCCCGGTGGCGCACGAACATGCCCTTCCAGAGACTTTTGTAATAATGCGTTCCGCTGATGTGCGCCGGCACGAGCTTCGCGCCCGTCGCCAGGGCGAGCATCGCCACGCCGTCCTTCAGCTCGCTCGGCTCGCCGGGCGGAACGATCCGCCCCTCGATGAAGATCCCGAGGGCCCCGCCGTCGCGCAGGTGGCGCATCGCCCGGCGCGTCGCCGCCGCGTCCATCCCGTCGCGCTTCACCGGAATGCAGTCCACGACGCGCATGAACCACCCCAGAACGCGCATCTCGGTATATTCCTTCGCCACGAGGAATCCGAAAGGCCGGTAAGGTACCGCCCCCAGCAGCAGCAAGGGATCGCCGTAGCACGTGTGATTCGCCACGACCAGCACCCCGCCCTTGTGCGGAACCGTCGGCTTGTTCACCACCCGCATCCGCCACCAGAACTTCGTCAGGAACTGATTGACATTTTCCAGGAAAAGGATCCAAGGCCGGTGCGGTGAACGCCGCACACGAATCCGGATCGACGCCGCCGCGGAGGCGAACGCCAGCCCCGCCGCCGCCACGATCAACCCGCCGACCCAGCGATCAAGCCTCTCCCACGCCGGGATCGCCAACCCGCCGGTGCACAGCAGCAGCGCCGCCGTCGAGGACAAGTTGCTCACCCCGAAAACGCGACCCCGGAACCGGTTCGGCACGATCCGCTGAAGCTGCGCGCTGAACGCCGCCATCACCGTCACCGCCCCGATCCCGCCCAGCACCACCGCCGCCGCGCCGACGCGCGACGCCGCCTCCGGCCAGCCGTGCATGAACGCCGACGCCCCGAAAAGCGCCAACCCCGCCCCCACCGCCGCCAGCCCCCACGTGATGAAGACGTCCCCGGGCATCGCATCCCCGAGCGTGATCACCACCAGCGATCCGAGAATGAAGCCGCCTCCGATCAGCGCCCGGTAAAAGCTGAACACCTGGTAATCCGGCCGCTCATACACATCGCGCACCACCGCCGGGATCGAACTGTTCACGAGCGCCCCGCAGAACCAGACAATACATCCCGCTGCGATCAACTCGAGCACCCGCCGATGTCCGAGCACGTAGCGGAATCCCTCCGCTACGCCGCGCCAGGTGGTCGCCTCCCCCGCGGCATCCGATCCGCCTCCGCCGGCGCTGACCCGCGTTCCTGCACCCGTGTTCGCCGACGGAACCCGGATCAGAAAGATCAGGCAGGCGCTGACGGCGAACGTGACGGCGTCGCAGACGAACGCCACCCCCGCCGGATACCGGAACGCGATCCACCCGCCCAGAAGCTGCGCGACCATCGTGGCGATGATGCCCAGTCCGCTGATCATGCCGTTGGCGCGGGTCAACTGATCCGATCGGATCAGCGCCGGAACCAGCGCGCTCCGCGCCGGCGCGAACACCGCCGCGAACACCCCCAGCAGCAGCAGCGGCGACGACGCCCACCAAGGCCCCCACGCATGCATCATCGGAACCAGCGCCACGAATCCGAGCATCAGCGCGAACCGCGCGACGTCCGCAAAGATCATCAACCCTCGCCGAGGGAACCGGTCGGCGAGCATCCCCGTCATCGGACCCAGCAGCGTGAAGGGCAGGAAGAACATGAACGTCATGCGCGCCGTCAGCGGCGTCGCGTCCACCGACGGGTCCGCGGCGTTCTGCGTCTTGAGGATCGCGATCTCCGTCAGGTGATCGCCGATCGCGCTGATGCCGTATGCGCACCACAGCAGCAGGAAGTTGCGGTTGCGCAGCAGGCGTTCCGGAATGTTCGTGGCAGGGTTCATCCGCTCGTTGCGCGCCGGTCGGGGGCCTACCGGTTCACCCGGATGTCCCGGTTATCGCCCTCGTCCTTGTTCTGCATCGAGTAGTTGTCGTCCTGACGCCGGTGATTGACCTTCAGCTTCTGAAGATAAAGCTCGTACACGTCCTGCGCCGAAAGCCCGACGCACTGCGCCAGGCTGATCCAGAAGAAAAGCAGGTCGATCACCTCGACGCGGGCGTTCTGAAGATCGTGAATCTCGAACCGCCGCCCCTCCCGCGCCTCCCGGCACCAGTGCTTCCAGTACGTGCAGTCGCGCAACTCCTCCAGCTCGTTCGCCGCAGCCATCATGTAATCGTTCAACCACTTTCCCGCCTGCAACGGATCCCACCGGTCGTGCAGCGACTCCGTGTCGTGACCGATCCGGCGGTTGAGTTCCGCCTGAAACCTGAACATTTCGTCAAGCATGCGCGTCCTCAGCCGATCTGTTTCGGGGCGTGTAACCTCTCGATGCTTCCTCGACGGATTGTCGATCCCGCCCGACCCGCCGTCAAAGAAGGGCGGCGGACGCGGGAGTCTGACTCCCGCGCCCGCCGTCCCGGCTCTCGCCGATCACCGTCTCAACGTTACGGACAGGTCACGCTCTTCGACAATCCGCAATCCGCAACCCGCACCGTGCCGCTGCCACTCGGGCACTCCTTCACGACGACCTTCCCGCGGTTGTTCGCCGCCTTCCGCACGCAGTCCCCCGACGGCATTTCGATCGCGTAGATCTGCCCCGCGACGCCGCCCTTGAGCACCGCCTTCACCTGGCAGCCGCATCCGCGCGCCGTGGACGTCGCCTTCAGCGACTCGCCCCCGCTGCACCGCGCGTTCGCGCTGCATCCGCCGCCGCTGCCCCGGCCGCTCTTTGCGATCCCGCCGCTGCTGAGGCGCGCCTCCACGCCGCGAAGCCCGCTCGGCAGTCCTTCCGCTCCCCCGATGACCTGGAAATCCCGGAGCAGCATCTCTTCCGGAAGCGGAATCCACGCCTCCCAGCCGTCGCCAGGTCCGTGCTGACCGTCATCGTTCAGATCCACGCGGAACTGGAAGGGAACACTCTGAAACGTCATGTCGTTCACCCGCACGTTGCACGGACGCGGCTGGAAGTCCGTCGGCACGAAGATCGTCAGCGCGGGAACGTTGTCCGAATCCAGCGCCATGTGCAGGTACACCGGCTCCCACAGAAACAGCGGATCCCACTGATAAGAGCCTCGTGAGAACTCCGTGCATTCCTTATCCGCCGCGTCCTGATCCCCGTGATCCGTCACAAAGAGAATGAACTGCTCGTTCTCGTTCATCATCTTTGAGATTTCCTCCAGCGCGTCCTTGAGACCTTCCTCCGTCGCGGGGTAGTCCCAGTCCCCTGTCCCGTCGCCGCCGACCGAGGTGACAGTCGTGTTCGCCTCGCCCGCGAAATTGTTTTCGATCGTCTCGAGTTGCTCCTCGTCGCTCGTGCCCCCGCCGCCGTCGGGCGAACCCGCATACACGAGGATATGACGGCTCTTGATCGGACCGTCGTCAGGATCGACCGGATCCAGCGGCACGGCGTCGCCGGCCTTGCTCGGCGTCTCCCCGTCGCCGGAGTCGGCGGACCCGTCATTGTGAACGTCGTCCGAGGTGCGCCCCGCACCGGGTTTGAGTCCGGCCGCCGCGTCGTCGTCGTAAGCGCCGTATTCCGCCTGCTCGCCTTCGCTGGTCGCCGAAATCACCGCCGTGTTCTCACGCCCGTCGGAGAGGGCGTCCACCATGTTGCCCCCGTAACATTGCGTCAGCACGATCAACGTGCTGTGCGCGTTGTCCGTCGGGATGTATTCGTCCAGCAGCTCCCTCAACCGGTCCCCCGAAATCCCCTTGTCATCGTCCGTGACCAGCGACCCGTTCTGCTCCGTCTGCGCCCACGACGCCGGAACAAGGCTCGCCGCCAACCCGAACACCACCGCGCTCATCAGGTTCCTCGCGTACATGTGTAAACCTCCTCGATTACGCGGGCCTTCGCCCCGCACCCGTGACCTTGCGAAGCGCCGCGCGGCGCTCCTGAACCGGGCCGATCGGCGTGCCCCCGCCGCGAAACTCCAACTCGGCATCGCCTCGCTTTCGTCTCGGCAGGTCGTGCATCGCACGCCGTCGGCCCGTCCTTACTCCGCGACGACCCGCGGCGTCCTTACAGACGCAGCGTCAAGAAATGTGAAAAAACGCGGGGAAAGGGCGCTGCGCAGCCCTCACGGCTTCGAGGGTGGGGACGTCCGCATCAGTCCCGCACGGACGCGGGCCTCTGAAGGGTCGAGCCTGGCGGCTGTTTCGTAGCGCGCATGCGCCTCGGATGAGTGCCCGAGTTCCTCCAGCGCCTCCGCCCAAGCCAGGTGAATCTCGATGACGCCCGGTGCGGACGCGCTCGCCGCCTCGAAATGCTCAAGCGCCTCGCCCGCTCGCCCCGAAAGAACCAGCGCCCGCGCCAGATTGAACCGCGCCTCCGCCGATTCCGGAAAAACCTCCACCGCCCGGCTGAAGCAATCCAGCGCGGAACTCAGGTCACCCCGCTCAGCGTACGCCACGCCGAGGTTCGACAGCGCCAGCGCGTCCAGCCGCGCCTCAGGATGAACCGGCGGAACAAACGCGAGACACGCTCCGGCAGCGCCAGCAAAGACGGCGGCCCGCAACCGCCCGACACGCCGCCGCGCCACGTTCCGGGCCACGCGGACAAAGCCCGCGCCCGCCCAGGGCATCATCACCAGCGCCAGCGGAAAACGATACCGACCCAGAATGAAGAACGCCGACACCGCGACGAGCATCGACAGGAACATCGCCGCCAGCCAGTTCCGGACCCGCCGACGCCGCCACGTCACCGCCGCGCCCGCCGACGCCAACCCCAGCAC
>BOJX01000091.1 GCA_016860685.1 Planctomycetota bacterium | reverse complement strand
GCCGAGAAGCTTCAGGTCTACGCGGCTTTGTCCGCACACCTGCTTCGCGCCTCCCGGCGGCAGCGGCGTTGGCGGCGTCTTGCGCAAACCGACGCCTTGTGCGGCGTGATGAACCGCCGCGCGTTGGAGTCGCGCCTCGAGCGCGTTCTCGATGAAGCGCGGGACCGACGCATGCCCGTTACCGTCGTCTGCCTCGATCTCGACGACTTCAAGAGCTACAACGACGTCTTCGGTCACGACGTCGGCGACGACATCCTCCGCCGCACCGCGCAGTTGATCCGCGCCGGATGCCGAGAGCACGACCTCGTCGCCCGCCTCGGCGGAGACGAGTTCGCCGTCGTGTTCTTCGACCCGGCGGGTCCGCGGGTCGCAGGCTCCCGACATCCGGAAAGCGCAATCCGCGTGCTCGACCGGTTCCGCGAGGCGCTCAGCCGGGAGTCGTTCGCTCCGCTCGGCGCCTCGGGACGCGGACACCTGACGATCAGCGGAGGACTCGCCTCGTTTCCTTGGGACGGCGGGGACGGCGCCGCTCTGCTTCACCGCGCGGATCAGGCCCTGCTCGAAGCGAAGCGCCTGGGCAAAAACCGCATCGTCCTCGTCGGAGATCCCGACGGTTTCGCGCCCCGCGCCGCCGCCGCTCCCGGCGCGCCCTGACGCACTTCGCGCCGGCCTCGGACAAAAAATCTCCCGGCGCGGAGCGAGCGCCGTTCTACGCCGCCGCGCGGCCCTCAACCTGCGCCAGCGCCGCAAGCGCATCATTCAGCGCCGCCCGACGCTGCTCAAACGGCGCCAGCGCCGGCGCCACCACCCGCGACAAAAGCAATTGCTCCAGCATGAACCGGGCGGACTCCGCGCCTTCCGGAGCTTCCCGCGCCTCCCGGACGTCGCGCAGCGCCCGCGCATACATGACCGTCAACCCGACAACGTAGATCACCGTGACCACGACCAGTCCGCTGAGGATCTTCACGGCG
This sequence comes from Planctomycetota bacterium, assembly GCA_016860685.1. GTDB lineage: Bacteria > Planctomycetota > Phycisphaerae > UBA1845 > UBA1845 > JABWBH01. The sequence continues at coordinate 12,273 of BOJX01000091.1, read as the reverse complement.
CCCAGCGCCGCGACGATCTGATACAACCCGCCCGCCACGCCGGTCACGCCTTCCGCCGACGCCACGTGCAGCACCCCCTCCAGCACCGGCTGCGCCAGCGGAAACCACCCGATCACGAACCAGACCAGCCCCCGCTTCCACCACGACGGCGCCGCGTCCCGCTCCCGCGCCGCCGCGATCACCCGCTCCTCGAGCTGATGCACCAGTTTCGCGCTTTCCGAACGAAGCCCTTCCGCCGTCGATCGGACGTCCTCCGCGCCGCCGGTGCTCAGCCGCAAGCGCGATATCAGGTCCGCCTGATCCGACGCGATTCGGGACCGCACCAGCCGGATCCGCTCCTCCAGACCGATGCCGGACACGTTCAGCGCCTCGTCGGGCGTGCTCACCGCCGGTTTCGGCGACGACGTCAGCCGCTGTCCCACCCAGCGCGGCAACCACCCGAAAAGCCCGTAAACCCAGCCCAGCACCGGCCAATCCGCCAGCCGCTGAGTGAGCAACTCCTCCGCCAGACGACGGTCCGACCGCGCACGCGATGAAAGCTGTTCCACCGCCTCCGTCACATACCCCGGACCGAACCCTTCGCAAAGAAGTTCGCGCCGGTAATCCTCGTCGCAAACCCGCGTCAGACGCTCATTGATCCGATCCAGGTCGAAGTGCTCCCGAAGCAGTGACGCCCCAACCTCGCACTCCCGGCGACGGTTCGCCTCCTTGATCCGCCGGACTTCCTCCGCCTTCACAGGCCCGAGCACGCGATCCCGCATCCGCCGGAACTCCGCGCTCATCCGCCTCGAAAGCTCGAGCACTGCCTCCCGGTCCTGGGGATACCGTCGCCACTGCGGATCGTCCCACAACCACTGCACGCGCGCCGCGAAGGCTTCCTCCGTCGGAAACTCCGCCGCCACAAGAAAGTGTCTCCCCTCCTCGCCGCCCAGCCCGGCCCGGCTCGTCGCAGCCAGAAACCACCGACGCTGCGCCTCCAGGAACGACGCCGCTCGATCGCCGTCCTGCTCGACGAACACCTCCGCGTCCGTCAGCAACTCGTCCACCTTGTTCAGGACGCAGTGAACGTTTCCGGGATCCTTCAGCACGCGCCGCGCCAGCGAGACCCACGCCCGATCCCCGGCCTTCCGCGGCGTCACCACCCACAACACCCGATCCAGCAGCGGCGCGATTTGCCGGACGATCCGCGCATGATCGTCGAACTCGCTGTCGAAATCCGGAAGATCAACCAGCACCACGTTCCGAACTGCATCCACCCGATGCGTCACGGTGTCGATCGTCGTCAGGCGTGAAAGATCCTCGAGGCGGCTTAAGACCGCAGCGCCCGCCGACTCATGCACGTACGCCAGCGGACGCGATGTCCCCTCGCCCACCTCGTCCGGATCGACCGAAATCGGGGCCCCGACCAGGTTGTTCACCAGCGTGCTCTTGCCCACATCCTTACCGCCCAGCAATCCGCAAAGCACCACCTCATCCGAAAGCGCCCGCAATGCGCCAAGCTCCAGGTCCGCCGCTGCGGTGTTCGTCAATTCGGAAAGCCGCCGGTTCAGCGACTCCAGCGGATCCGTGATGGGCCCAGCGACCGCCGTCATGAACCCTCCTCCGCATCTTCAAGGCGCGCCAGCGCACCCGTCAGAGGATCGTCCGCCGGCATCACCCAGCGCGACGCAACCGCGTACTGCTCGTCGGCGCACTGCCGCGTGTAATCATCCACCAACGCCGCGAAGTCCGCGCAGGCATCCCGCACCGCCAGAAACTCAACGCTGCCGATCAGCCGCTCCCGCGCAACGTGAGCAAGCCGACCCAGCGGCTTCGCTCCCGCGGCCCCGCCTCCCAACGCCGCCACAATCAGCGGCAGCGGGATCCCCAGCAGAGGTCCGGGAACCGCCGCAAGCAGCAGCACCACCGCCACACCACCCGCCACGGTAAGTCCCAACCCCTGACACTCCGCCGAAACCTTCGACGACCACGCCGTCAACGACGCATCCACCCGCCGCCCGGCCGACGTCACGCGTTCACGCCAGATCAGCTCAGCGGTAAAAACCGGCGCCGGCGACGTCTCCCCCGTCCAGTTCCGGACTTCGTCCCAGAACCGGCTCGACTGCGCCACGCTCGTCAGTTCGTGATGCCGCCGCCGCGCCGCCTGCTCAAAGTACGCCCACGCCCGCAAAAGTCGGTCGCCTTCCCGAACTTCCGCGCTCGATCTCTCCGCCCGCGCCGCCTCCCCGGACCCCGACCGCGGCGACAACCACCCCAGCATCGGCACGCGCGTCAACACGCGCTCCAGCTTGCGACGCTGGTGGTCGATCCAGTCCCGCGCCTGACGGAGGCGCAATACCCGCGACACCACGTCCAGGTGCTCTCGTTCAGCCGGCGTCATCAGCGCCGGATAACAATCCCAGGGCTGCACCTTGAACCGCGCGACCGCCGCATCCAGCGCAACCCGAAGATCCCGCAGTCGCGCCGTCCGCTCGCGGTTCTGGTTCAGCACGTCCCCGGCGGACTCCGACGTCAGCCGCCGAAGATGCGCCGATCGCAGCTCGCCGCGCCCGCGCACAAAGACCTCCACCGCGTCCAGCGCGCCCGGCGCAAACCGGCAGAACCCTCGCCCGCGACGAAATTCCAGAATCACCGCGCTCTCGGCCCCGAGACGCCGTCCCTGCTCCCGCAGACGCTCCTCCTGCTCTGAACTCAAAACCCCCTCGCGCGTCCGGTTGAACACCGCCAGCCGCGGCTGGCGAAAACGCGTCGCCTGCTGCTTCAGATCCGCGATCGCCTGCCGGTCGAACCACCGCTCGTGGTCGATGACCACGACCAGCCGATCAAACCACGGCATCAGCGAAAGCGTCACGTCCCCTTCCGTCCGGGCGTCCTCCGACGTGAAATCCGGCGTGTCAATCAACACCACGTCGCGCAACCCCTCGACTCCGTGCGAGACGATCAGAACTTCGCCAGGCGCCCCGATCTCCTCCCCGTCCAGACCGGCTTCCCGGCACTTAAGCGTCGGCCACAACCGGCGATCCTTGATGAGTTCCTCAACCCGCTCGACCCGCGACGCATGAACCGCCACGATCGGCCCGAGCGTCGCATGTCCCCGTGCCGTGACACGGCTGGCACGATGACCCTCCAGCAGGTTGTTGAAAAGCGTGCTCTTCCCCGATGACGCCCCGCCCACCACTGCAACGAACTGCAGCCCGCTGTCGTCGCCCTGACGCATCCTCAGACTCAACGCCGTCTGCTGCGCCTGATCCGTCCACGAGAACTTGTACACGTCGCGCAAGCGAGCGCCGTGCTCTGCGAGGACGTCCAGCGGATCGTGGGACACCGGAGGGTTGGCAGCAGGCAAAATCATGCAGTCGGAACGCAGATTCCGCGACGACGGTCCGCAAACGACCGACTCGCACGACGGTTTCAGATGCGGCGCCCGTTTCCGACGTCAGCGCCCTTCACGCAGCGCCAGCGGCGGCGCCAGCACTTCGGAGAGTATCACCGCCTTGCGCAGTTCATCAACACTCATCCCCGTCGAGAAAAACGTCGCAACACGAGAGGGCGGTCCGTCGGCGGCTTCTGGCGCTGAAGTCTCGCTTTCCGCCCGGCTGACCGGTCTGCTGATCCAATCCGACCCGACCTGCCGTGCGCGAAGCTGCTCCTCAAGCCGTCCCGGACGCTTTGCCGCGGATGAATCCGAGTGCGTCTCCGCCGGTCGCGCGGGCGGCCCGCCGCTTCCGGACGATCGACGCCGCGCCGGACGCGATCCGCTCCCCTCGCGCCCACCTCGCGACGCAGGGTGCGATGGCGCTTCTGACGATCGCGCCGGAACGGGAGGCGGAACCTGCCTCGCAGATCGCGGCGGCGGCGACGGCTGACGCGGACCCGCCGCCTCTGTGTGCGAGGATGCTGCCGGACTCGCCGACGGCGGACGCTGCGGCCGAGCGGACGGCGGCGCGGCGGGCGGACGCTGCGGCGACGCAGCCTGACGCGGAGACGGCGGCGGCGCTCCGGTGGAGCCACCGGACTTGTTCATCTTCCGACGTTCCTCCTCAATGATCCGCCTGAGCGTCTCGTCGCGGTCCGGTTCCTCCGCGCTTCCGCTGCGCCGTCGCAGGGCGGCGCCGAGCATCGGTAGAACCACAATGACGATAAAGAACACGATCTCAAGAAGGTCGCCGATCGCAAAGCCTCTGCCCTGAGCAAGAAGGTTCATCATGATGGTGCTTTCTCTCGCGTCCTTCCACCGCTTCCGCCGCGTCCAGCATGAACGCCTCGTTCCGAACCGCGCCCGTCAGGAAGCGGACGTTCGCCGCACACGCCGATCGTTCCACACGACCTCGGAAACGCCGAACCCGCTTCCTGACGGGCGCGGCGCTGTTCTTCGTGTCTCGCGGCGTCTCTGCACCGCAGCGCCAGCCGCTTAACCGCGTTTCTCCGCAGACCCGTCGCCGCCAGCCGCCGGTCCGCCGCCGATCGTCTCCCGCATCTGCGTATCCGCCTGAAGGTTCTTCATCCGGTAATAATCCATGATGCCCAGGTTCCCTTTGCGGAATGCCTCCGCCATCGCCTTCGGAACCTCCGCCTCCGCCAGCGTCACCAGCGCCCGGTTCTCCTCGATCTTCGCCTTGTTCTCCGCCGCCAGCGCGATCGCCATCGCACGCCGCTTCTCGGCCTCCGCCTGAAAACGCCGCTTGTCCGCCTCAGCCTGATCCGCCTGAAGCTTCGCGCCGATGTTGTCGCCCACGTCCACGTCGGCGATGTCGATCGACAGAATCTCGAACGCCGTCCCCGCGTCGAGCCCCTTCTGTAGCACGGCCTTGCTGATCCGATCCGGGTTCTCCAGCACCTCCTTGTGCGAATCCGCCGACCCGATCGCGCTGACGATGCCCTCGCCGACGCGGGCGACGATCGTCTCCTCCGTCGCCCCGCCGATGAGCTGCTTGATGTTCGTCCGCACCGTCACCCGCGCCTTCGCCTTGAGCTGAATCCCGTCCTTCGCCACCGCGTCGATCGTCTGCTTGCCGAACTTCGGATTCGGCACGTCAATGACCTTCGGATCCACGCTGGTCCGCACGGCGTCGATGATGTCGCGACCCGCAAGGTCGATCGCACACGCCTTCTTCCAGTCCAGATCGATCGCCGCCCGGTTCGCCGCGATGATCGCATGCACCACGTTGATGACGTTCCCCCCCGCGAGGTAGTGACTCTCCAGGTCGTTCACGGTGATCTCGTGGATGCCGGCCTTGACGAGCTGGATCTTCGCCAGCGTGATTGAACGCATATCCACCTTGCGCATGAACATGCCGATCAGGTTCGTCATGCTCACGCTCGCCCGGGAGAACAGCGCCTGAATCCAGAGATTGAAGAACCGCCACAGCACGAAGATCACGGTCAGACCGAAAAGCCCGGCCACCACCAAAATGACCAGCCACCACGTGGACGTCTGCGCCAGCATGAGCGGTATTCCAAACATCACGATTTCCTTCGTTCAGGTTCCTTCCAACCACGTTCCTCAATCAACACGGTCGCTCGGCGGACTGTCACGTCGCCTTCGCCACAACCAACTGCCCCGAACGCGCCGCGAGGCCGACCACGACGGTGTCGCGCTCGATGTGCCCGCTTTCCGCCACGCACGCCACGCGGCGGTCGCCGAACCGGCACGTTCCCACCGGACGCAGCGGCGTCAACGCGACGCCCGTCGCCCCGATCAGCCCCGCCAGCGACCCGGTCTCCACGCCGATGTGCTCGGCGGTCAGCGTGGGATTCGGCGGCGCCAGCAGCCTCCCCGCTGGCGTGCGATACCAGTGCTTCACCCCGACATACACCATCGCCGGCCACAACACCAGGCACGCCGCAATTGAGATCACGCCCGCCGTTGCGCCGTACAACACAAACACTTTGTACACCGCGAAGCCCAGCAACCCCAGACCGACGACGGTCAGAATCGCGTGCGACGGCAGAAAGATATCCGCCACCAGCACAAGCAGACCGACCGCGAACAATCCGGCAATGATTACAATATCCGGCATACGCATGTTTCAGACGCGACGTACTCGCACCGGTCGCAACCGAAGACTCCTCCTCGATCGCAGTTCACCGGACCTCGCGCACCACTACGCGGTTCCCCTGCCGCTCGACCACTTTGACCCCCACGCCGCTTTCGATGTACTCCCCTTGCGTCACCACGTCCACCAGCACCGCCCCGAAGCGCGCCTTCCCCGCAGGACGCAGCGGACCCTGGCTCACCCCCATGTCGCCCGGCTGTGCCAAACCGTAGTACGCATCCTCCACCGCCACCGCGTCCGCCGTCGGATTCGCGGGGATCACCTTCTGGAAGATCGGGATATGCGGCATGTACTTCGCCAGCACGAACATCCCCGCAAGCGACGTCGTCAGCGCGAAGACCACCGCTTTGACCCCGGTGTACAAAGCGTCGATCGTCGGCTGCAACTGCGGCACGTACAACGGCGACGTCCGGCCCGGTTCGTCCGGCATGAACGTCGCCACCAGCCCCGCCAGCAGCAGCAGCGCCCCCGACACCCCCGCGATCCCGAATCCCGGAAGGACGAACACCTCGACCACCAGCAGCACGATCCCCACCCCGATCAGCACCAGCTCCCACGTGTTCGCCAGCCCCGTCAGATACGGCGCGCCCACGAAGATCGCCAGCGCGATCAGCGCCACCAGCCCCGGCACGCCCACCCCCGGCGTGTTGAACTCCACGTACGCCCCGAGGAACACGAGGATCAGCAGAAACCCGCGCACATAAGGCGACGTCAGCCACGTCGCCAGGTTCTCCGACCACAGCGCGTCCATCCGCGTGATCGTCGCCGCGCCGTAGCGCGCCTGAAGGTCCGCATCCTGTGCGATGATCGCCCGGTTGAATCCGAAGGCGTGTGCCTCTCCGGCGTTCATCTCCAGAAGCTGGTCCTCCCGATCGATCGGCTGCGTCAGCGTGATCGCTTTCCCCGTCACCAGGTCCACGTAAGATTCGACAAGCCTCCACTCCCCGGGCGCCGCCGCCCCGTCTTCGCCCATCCCGAGGATCGCCCGCGTCACCTTCTGCACCGCGTTCCCGTCGGAACCCGCCTCTCGCTCGCCCAGCCGCTTCTGCTTTTCCTCGCGGAACACGAACTCGTGCTCGCCCGTCCGCGCGTTCTCGAGCCACCAGACCTCGCGCTCCGGGATCACGAACGCCTCGCACAGCACCTCGCTGTACCCGTTCAGCTTCGCCGACGACCGGAACCGCGCCAGCACCGGCGTGTACACCTTCGGCTGCAGCGCCTCCGGGACCGCGTCCGCCCCTTCCGCGCCGAACATGATCACCTGCGAGTCGCCCATCGTGGACGACGGCGCCATCACGATCTCGTTGCACGCGACGGCGATGATCGTCCCGGCACTGTGCGCCTGCGGGTTCACCCACGCCACTGTCCGAAGATCGCGCGTGTTCTCGATCAGGTGCGCGATGTCCAGCGCGCTGTCCAGGTAACCGCCCGGCGTGTCCAGCTCGAACACCACGAGATCCGCCCCCGCCTTCCGAGCCGCCTCGATCCGACGCTTCAAGCTGCCCGTCGTCACGTCGGTGATCTCGTCGCGGATCGTGATGATCGCCGCATGTCGGTACGACCGGTGGGCCGCATCATCCTTCGCAGCAGTCGGCGTCTTCGCTGACTCATCCTGCGCAAAGGCCGATTCCGCCGCAGCTTCGCTCGACTCAGCGGGAGGCGATCCGGTCGTGGCGCCTTCCTGCAACGGTCCGGCGGCGATCGACCGCGGTCCCCACGCCGCAATCATCGCCCCTACGACGACCAAGGTGGACTTCAAACCTAGATGAAGGCGGACGCGTAGCATAAGCCCTCCTCCCGGAAGCCCCGTCGGGACACCCCGCGTTGATTTGGACTTCTCCAGGATATCTTAGGTGGATTGTCGGGGCGGACAAGTTGAATTCCCGACCGAACTTGGAACCGCCGACGAACCGGCACCGCGGACGCAAGGCGAGGGTCGAGGCACAGATGAACGCTTAAACCGCCTCACGATCCCCGGACTCACGATCCACGGTTCACGATCCCCGACGCGCAACTCACGCCCCGTCCAGCTCCCAGCGCTCATCCCGGATCGCCTCGGTAATCCGGTCGGCCATCTCCACCGCCGCCAGCCCGTCCTCCGCGGTCACCGCGGGCGCGGCACCGGTGCGCACGCTGGCGAGAAACGCCTCGATCTCGCTGCGCAGCGGGTCGCCCTCCTCGACCGCCAGCGGCTCGACCTTCACGAGCGTGCTGTAATCCACGCCCTGCATCTGCGACAGGTCGTCGAAGCTGCGCTCGCGGGCGAGTTTGATCACGTCGATGTGATCGCGGATCCGGATCGCGATGCCCGTGCGCTTCTGATAATCCATCGCGACGTACCCGGTCGGCGCAAAAATGCGGATCTTCCGCTCCGTCTTCAGCGCCAGACGCGACGCCGTCATGTTGACCACCGTCCCGTCCGCGAAGCGGATCCGGGCGTTCGCCACGTCCGCGTGAGGCCCCAGCAGCGCCACTCCCACCGCGTGGACTTTGTACTCCCGCTGCCCCACGAGGTGCAGGATGATGTCGATGTCGTGGATCATCATGTCCGCCACGACGCTGATGTCCGCGCTGCGGAACGTAAAGGGGCTGATGCGGTGCGTCTCGATGAACCTCGGGCGCAGGCTCATCCGCAGCATCGCCTGCACCACCGGGTTGAACCGCTCCGAATGCCCGACCTGCACGAGCGTCTCGCAGCGCCGCGCCGCCTCGACGATCCGCCGCGCCGACGCCGCGTCCGACGCCAGCGGCTTCTCAATCAGCACCGCAACCCGGCGCTCGATCAGCGGCAGCGCCACCGTCTCATGAAACGCCGTCGGCACCGCGATGCTCACCGCAACCACGTCGCGCGGAAGCTCCCGCGCATCCGTCAGCGCCGCGCAACCGAACTGCGACGCCAGCGCTTCCGCCCGCCCTCGATCCGAATCCACCACCGCGGCAAGACAACACCCTGATAAACCCGCATACGCGCGGGCATGATGCCCTCCCATCTTCCCCGCGCCGATGACCGCAACCTTCAGTGCTTCCGACATGAGGGCAGCCTAACCCGCGCATCGCGCTTCAGGCAACCGCCGAGCCTCGGGCTTCAGCCCGCGCGAAAGCTCCGACCTGCTCCTTCAACCTCCGCTTGGCCGACCCCGCCCCCGCAGCGCGTCCGCCTGTTCACATCAGCGCGCCCCCGCTCACCCGCGCCGCGAACCTCACTCCGCGCTCACCCCCTGCCACGTCTGAAGCAGATGCATGTAATTCGCTCGCTCGTAAACCTGAGGATTCGGACACCGCGAGAGGCTCAGGCTCCCCACGAGTTGGCGAAGGTTTGCGTATTCGTTCTCCTCCAGCCACGCGGCCAGATCCGTCCGCAGGCGCCGCAGATGCTCTGGTCCGTGCAGCAGCAGCGCCGACGTCGTCTGCACCGCCGACGCCCCGCACATCATCGCCTTCACCGCGTCCACCGCGGTATGCACCCCCCCGGTCACCGCCAGCGACGCCTCGACCCGATCAAACAGGATCGCCAGCCACCGCAACCTCGGCAGCAGGTCCGCCGACGTGGAAAGATGCAGATGCGTCACCGCGGCGAGCATCTCCAGGTCGACATCCGCCGCAAAGTACCGGTTGTACAACACCAGCGCATCCGCCCCCACCGTCGCCGCCCGGAACGCGAAATTCGCCAGCGACGTAAAAAACGGCGACAGCTTCACCGCCACCGGAATATGCACCGCCTCGGACACCGACCGGATCACCGACTCCAACTGAGCCTCAATAAGTTGTCCTTCGATTTCGGGATCCGCATTCAGCACATAAAGATTCAATTCGATCCCGTCGGCCCCCGCTTGCTCCGCCAGCCGGGCGTACTCCAACCAACCTCCCGGCGTCGTGCCGTTCAGCGACGCCAGCACCGGCACGTCCACCGCCTCGCGCACGCGCTGAAGATGCGCCAGATACTCCTGCGGTCCGACCGCAAACTCCGAAGGTTCGGGCAGATACGTCGCCGCCTCCCCGAACGAGTGCGCCGGTTCGTGCAGCGCCTGATGCGTCGCGAGGCTCTCCGCGGTGATCTGCTCCTCGAACAAAGAACGCAGCACGATCATCGACGCCCCCGCATCCTCCAGCCTCCGTGCCCCCCCCACCGTGTCCGAAAGCGGACCCGCCCCGGCGATAAACGGGTTCGGAAGGTGAAAACCCATGTAATTCGTCGTAAGATCCATCCAACATCTCCCGAGACCGAACTTCTCGCCGCGCTGCAGGAATCAGGACGGGCGACCGCGTCGTTCCGCCGCAATACCGGACGCTCCGGCCGCCCGGCACGCAGACAGCAGCCGGTCGTTCCGGGGCGACCAACGTCCGCATCCGAGCGCGCACGTCGACGCGCCCGGTCCCTTGGCGACAAGAGCAATATGCGTGCCAGCAAGCCCCACGTGTCCCGGATTCACCCGAAGTCGAGTCCTGCTTCAGGTGCCCAGGCCCGTCGTTCACGGCGCGCCCTGGCGCGCGCGGTAGCCCGGCGCGGGAATGCCGAGCCCCTTGGCGCCCCACAGCAGCGGGTAAAACACCAGCGGCGCAGCGCACGCGGTGTACAAAGTTGATGTCGCCGCTGCCCAGAACTCCGCCGCAAAACCGCCCAGCGTTCCCGACCACGCGAATCCTCGATAAAGCAGAAGCACCGCCGACAGCACTGCCCCCGCGGTAACTACGAGGGCGATCTGCACCGCCACGTGATAGATGAACACCCGATCCCGCACGACCGCGAGCGTCAACCCCGCCAGACCGTAACTGACGGTGAACACCCCCACCGGCTCGATGCTCGTGACATCCAGGGCAAGACCGACGATCCACCCGCCGCAAAGACGCACCGGGCGACTCGCATGAAGCGACAGGAACGCCGCGAGCATGAGGGGAAAATCGGGACGCGCTGCCCCCCACTGAAACCGTGGCGCAACGACGCCTTGAAGCGTGACCGCAACCACTGTCAGCAGAATCAGCACCCACGCCCGCATCGACTTCCGACTCCGTCCGACTCCGTGTCCTCGTGTCGCGCCGGGAGAGTCGTATTTGCAGCCTGAGACCTCGCCCGATCAACACCAGACCCCCGCTTCCTCACGGGCGCAGCTCGATCTTGCAACCGGTTCATGCGATTCTGCTGACAACGCGGTTAAGGCGCCGCTCGCTGAGCCGACGCCGAGAACAGAGGAGGCGCTTCTCGGGAAATCTTCAGGATCGCCCCCGCAGCCGCCACCTGCAAGCGCGGATCTTCGCCGCGCTCCAGGATCCGGGCGAGCGCCGGCAGCGCCGCCGGATCGCCGATGTCACCCAGCGCCGCCGCCGCCATCGCGCGGATACGCACGCGCTGCGCCTCTGGCGCATCCTCAGCTTCCTCGCGCCGCGGACGGTTGAAGCTCAAGCCCTTTACCGCCAGATCCAGACCGTCGCGCTTCCCCAGGCGCCCCAGCGCCCGTGCCGCCGCCAGCCGCGTCTCCAGATGCGACGCATTCCCGAGCTTTTCCTTCAGTAACTCCGCGTCCGCCGGATTCCGCGTCGCCCCCAGCGCCCCGACCGCGAACGCTTCCTGCGACCCGATCCCGCTGTGCGCCATGTAGTGAAGCTGCGATCGCGCCTCCTCCACCCCCAGCGCTGCGAGCGCCTCGAGTGCGAAATCCTGCACGCGCGGATCCTTGTCGCGCATTGCCCGCGCGAGCGGCTGCACCGCGCTGGGCTCGCCCAGCCGCCCCAGCAGCATCGCCGCGTTGCATCGGACGAGCGAATCCGAATGCGTCAGAAGCAGGTCAACCAGTTCGCCGGAGCGTTCACGACGCCCCAACCTGTGCATTGCGTACAACGCCGCGGCTCGCACGCTGGCATCCGGGTCGTCCAGCAGCTTTCGCGCGGCGGCGCTGGCGGACTCATCCTTCAGATCGCCGACCGCCGCACACGCCGCGAAGCGCACCCCCGGATGCTCGTCGAGAAGCGCGAGGCGGATTCGGGGGTGCAGCACCTGATCCTCCGCCCCCGCCATCGCCTCCACCGCCGCCGCACGCACGACGGGGTTGTCCGGGTAAACGACCGCCCGCCGCAGGCACTCCCGCGCAAGGTCCAGCGACGACGATGTCCCCCCACGACCGGACAAGGTCGCCGGATACGGGTCCGCCGGTCCTGATGCGGCGCATCCGGCGCCCGCCGCCGCCAGCACCGCCGCCAGCCGCACCCACCCGCACGCCCCCGC